>JAAETV010000311.1 GCA_024227975.1 Actinomycetes bacterium | reverse complement strand
GCCAAGCTCGGCCCGGCAACGGAGGGTCCTGACCAGGGTCGGAGTGCTGCAAACCTTACGAGCATGATCCTCGCTGTGGTCGAGCAGGTCTCTGGCCAGGCCATGGTCGCCAACTGTCAGTGCCGCCCTGGCCGCATAGAGTGAACCCGGACCGAGTGGTACAGGACCACACCCGATCGTAATGACGGTGGTGGCCAGGGGAAGCAGAATCTCGAGAGCAGAGGCCACCTCATCGAGGCTGGCCGGGCGCCGAGTACCCAACGAGGTCAGTGCCGCCGCAGCCACCGGGTTGGCTCGGCACCGGAGCAGGGCAGTCAGAACCCGCTCCTCACGAGTCACGATCAGAGCCGCTCGGTCAGACACCGTCGACCGACTGGCCTGCACTGGTTGCGGCCCTGCCTGCTCCGGTGACTCCAATCGATGGCTGAGGTCGTCACCGCCGGCCACGACGAACAGGGCCTGCTGGTCGAGGGTTGCTCTGGTCACTAGCCCCCAGTGCTGGCAGTGCCTGCGTCCAATGGTCAGCAGGTCCCGGGCCGAGTCGAGCCGACCCCGGTAGAGATCGAGGGCCACCTTCGAGGTCAGGGCGTCGAGCCAGGGCAACGATGGGTTGTCATCGATCGCGGATTGCAGCTCGCTCTCGATGGTGTCCAAACCTCGGGCATCACCGTTCTCGAGAGCTGAGATCATCTCTAGGCGAAGGGTCAGCAAGCGATCCTGTGACGTTGGAGCATCGATCGCCTCCACCGACTCGAGAACCGTCGCCCTCTGGGCCATCGTGCCGTGCTCGATCGCCCATCGGATCCGCTCGCGACGGAGGGCGAGCCGACCAAGACCAACGGTGTCAGACGGGTCCTGCTCCGGGTGAGCTCGGAGCCAGAGGATGGGGGCGAGTGGCTCGAGCGAGCACCGGGTCGACGCCCTCTCCACCTTGTCATCGAGCTCAGCAGTGCCGGCCGAAGGTTGGCCCCCATCGACGATGGCCCACGACGGGCCGGCAACGTCTGGTCCCGTCGCCACAACCAGGGCCCGCACCAGGTGGCGAGATTCGCCTACCCGTTCCGCCGCATCGACCAAGCGCCGCCCAAGGGCCTCGAACCGGGCCTCATCACCGCGAATCCTGGCCCATTGACAGAGGAAGAGACAGAAACGGATCTCCAACTCGGCGGTTTCCTCCATGCGCTCCAACTCGTCGAGACCACGACTGACGATGACAGCCGCTGCCTCTATGTCCACTGGGTCGATGGCGCTACTCACCGATTTGATGGCAAAGCGCGCCGCCAGAACTGAACTACCCGAGGAGTCAGCCTGGGCGAACTGGTGAGCGATCTCGGCCGGATGCCGCCCATCCCTCAACAGGGCGTGGCCGAGGGCTGCATGTACACGGGAACGGCGAGGTTGGCTCACCTCTTCGATCAGGACCTTTGCCGTGATGGGGTGCCTGAACCAATATTGGCCCTCAGCCCCCTTCCCACTGACCAACAGTCCAGCCCCTACCGTCGCGTCCAGCACATCCTCAACGACCTGGTTTGACCAGTCGACCCCACCAGCCAGGATCTCAGCTGAGAACGGTGTACCCAACAGTGCCCCGACACTCAAGACATCGACGGCTGCGCTGTGGGCCCGATCGATCCGATCCAACATCGTGTCGCGCAGATTCGGAGTGGGTCGTAACTGATGCTGGTCCAGAGACAAAGCCGCCCCCTTCGCCGGCCGAGATCCCAACCCAGCCAGTAGCTCACAGACCAGCATCGGATTGCCGGCCGAAGCTTCGCCGATCAGCGGGGCCATGCCCCTGACCTCTGGATTGATGGAGACGATCAGCTCCTCGACCCCGAACCGGTCAAGGCCAGCAAGATCGACTCGGATCAGATTGGGAAGCCGAGCCAGCTGGCGCAGGACGCCTCTGACTGGGCTCTGGCCCAGATCGGTGGGACGCCAAGTAGTAACGAAGGCGATCGGATGGTCGACAAGGGCAGCTCCCGCGTAGGCCAACAACTCGATGGATGCCTCGTCGGCCCACTGGGCGTCCTCGATGATGATGGCCAACGGATGCTGTCGGCTCACCCGCTTGAGTAGCTCGACGATGGGCTGGAAGTAGGAGGCCGCCTCGGTCATGGTGGCGGGACCGGTGGCGGCGAGGTCAACCCGAGAATCCTGATCAGCCAAAAGGCCGGGGGCGATGACCCCCAGCCGCTGGAGGCCTTCCAGGACCCCGTTGGTGGCCACTTCAGGGCCGAGCCCATCGAGCAGTTGACCCCAGGGCCAAAGTCCTTGGTTACAGGCCAAGGCCCGGCATAGGCCCCAGGTGGAGTGGGCTCCTCGTGCTTCGAGATCTCGGGCCAGCTGGCGGGCCAGAACTGACTTCCCGCTCCCGGGCTCGCCCGTAATCACCGCTGAAGCCGCACGCCCTTCCAACACCAGATCCTCGATGGGGGATAGGGCACCTAGCTCCTCATTCCGGCCGATGACGGTGCAGTTCGAGCTGCCAGGGGCTTTCGTGTTGCCGACTGAGGCCGATCGTGGGCCTTCCAGGGAAGCATCGTGGACCAGGATCTTGTGCTCCAACTCCTGGACCGGACGGCCAGGGTCAATGCCTTGGCCATCGACGAGGCGCTTGCGCAGCTGGCTGCAAACGGCAAGGGCCTCAGATTGACGTCCGGCCCGATATAGGGCGAGCATCATCAGCTCGGTCAACCGCTCCCGCAACGGGTTGTTGGACAGCGCCCGTTCCAGCTCGGCAATGACCCCTTCATGATGACCAACCGCGAGCTTGGCCTCCACCATGATCTCGGTCGCCACCAGCCTCAGCTCTTCGAGCCGAGACCGCGCCGCACCGATGGCATCGGACTCGGTCACCCCTTCGAAGGGCTCGCCCCGCCATAGCTCGCAGGCTTCGGACGCCAAGTCGAGGTGGCAGGCTCCGGTCTTCGGGGTGCTCCTGGCCGCCGATATCAGCCGCTCGAACCGATGAGCATCGACGGCTTCGCTGTCGATGGCAAGGCAGTAGCCGGGGTTTCGGCTCTCGATACAACTCGTGGCCGCCCGCCGGTCGCGGTCAGGCTCGATGGCCCGCCTGAGGTTCGAGACATAGGAGCGCAGGGCAACCTCGGGCCGGGCTGGAGCGTCACCGTCCCAGACGGCGTCAACGAGCTGGTCCATGGAGACGATCTTGCCGGGATCGACGAGCAGGCGAGCTAGTACCGCCACCTGGCGCGGGCCCCCAAGACGGACCGGAATCCCGTCGACCGTAACGGTGACAGGTCCCAGGATCTCGAACGACGTCGAGCGCGACGATGAGGGTGCGGCGGCGGATTCTTGCATGGTTGGGGTCGGCCCCAGAGCGTGCGGCGGAATGACTTGGTGCCCTGAGTCGACACGAGCGGATCGAGACCATGGGCCTCTGTTCCACTCAGCCAGCTACTCTAGGGCCGCCCGATGGAGCCTCCAAGGGTAATCTCCTGGCTGAGGCTGCGAATAGCTGGCTCAACGAGACCGAAGCTGGCCTCATCGTGACCGTCGGGAAGCAACGGCCGGTATACTCGGTTCCGATTCTCATGGCATCTGGTAAGCCGGCTCAGGCCAAGAACAGCCCAAGCATCAACCCAACCATCCAGTGGGTGGCCCTCGTTGTTATTGCCGGTCTCGCCGTTCTAGCGGCGTTCGTCTTCTTCGGTGAGGACTCGACCGGGGGCGGCGGGCACAATGGTCTGGCGCCACTGTCGTCGAGCGTTCACAACTGAGCCCCTGCCGGCCAGCTCTCTCACTGAGTAATTGGCCCGGCTGGCCCTGACGGTTCGGTGACCTCGCTCAACCTGGCTCGACCACGTCCAACTCGCCGTCGGCGTAGCGCCGGCGCAGCACCTTCTTGTCGAACTTGCCGACCGAGGTCTTGGGGACCTCGTCGATCCTGGTCCAGCGCTCGGGCAGCCACCACTTGGCCACCTTCTCCTCCAGGTAGCTCTTCAGCTCGGCTGGCTCGAAATCCGACCCGTCAGCGGTGACGACGCAAGCCATGGGCCGCTCATCCCAGCGATCGTCGGGGACACCGACCACGGCGGCCTCCAACACATCGGGATGACCCATGAGGGTGTTCTCGAGGTCGACACTGGAGATCCATTCGCCGCCAGACTTGATCACGTCTTTGGCTCGGTCGGAGATCTGGATGAACCCATTCGGTTCCATCGAGCCCACATCGCCGGTCCGTAGCCAGCCGTCGTGGAACTTCTCGTCGGCCGAATCGAGGTAGTAGCTAGCCGTGATCCAGGGACCACGGATCTCGATCTCACCCTGGGCTTCGCCGTCGCAAGGTAGCTCACTGCCATCGTCGTCACAGATTCTGATCTCGACCCCGGGGAGGGGGCGCCCGGTCCGTTCCCGCCAATTCATGGCGTCGGTCGGCTCTGTGTTCTTGGGGACGTGAGCAATAGCAGCCAGGGGGCTCGTCTCGGTCATACCCCAGGCCTGGATCACGGGGACGTCGAAGGTCTCGTCGAATCCTTCGATGAGACTCCGGGGGACGGCCGACCCTCCGCAAACAACCCCGCGGAGACTGCTGAGGTCGGCCGTTGGGCGGTTATGGAGAATATCGTTCAGCACCGTCGGCACAGCACCGGAGAAGGTGGGACGGGTGGCCTCGATGATGTCGGCCAATGGGGCGGCCTGGAGGTACTGCTGGGGCATGATGAGGTCGGCCCCGACGACCCACCCTGAGTAGGGCATACCCCAGGCGTTGGCGTGAAACATGGGGACGATCAGAAGAAGGCGATCGTTCTCATTGAAGCCCATGGCCTGAGCCGAGGCGGTCCCGAAAGAGTGGAGGTAGGTGGAGCGGTGGGAGTAGGCCACCCCCTTGGGGTTCCCCGTGGTGCCACTGGTGTAGCACATGGCGGCCGCTGCCCTCTCGTCGATCTCGGGGTACTCGAAACCAGGTTCCTGGGCGACCAGAAGCTCCTCGTAGTCGAGGGTCTCACCCAATCCGCTGATGTCGCCCTCACCGATGGTGATGATGTGTTCGACCGTTGTCAGCTGACGGCGGACCTGGGCCAGCAAGGGCGCAATCGAGGCGTCGACGATGATGACCTTGTCCTCGGCGTGATTGATCACATAGGCCAGTTGCTCGGGGAAGAGGCGGATGTTGAGGGTATGGAGGACAGCCCCCATACAGGGGACGGCAAGGTAGGACTCGAGGTGATACTGGTTGTTCCAGGCAAAGGTGCCGACCCGGTCGCCGATACCAACTCCGAGTGCGGCCAGGGCTGCCGCTAGCTGATCGGCTCGATCGCCGACCTGGGCGAAGGTGCTGGTCATGGGACCGTCCTCTGTCCAGGTGATGACTTCGGAGTCAGCATGGATGCGACGGCCGTGGTTGAACAGGTGCTGGATCCCCAACGGGAAGTCCTGCATCGTGCTCTCGATCATGACTCAAGCTCCTCAGGTTCGAGATTGGATCTCGATGGCCACTCTATGAACCGGCCGAGGCCAGCGCACGCTGGTGGGATCCAAGGACCGACCAGGACTTCTTCAGCCCGCCCCGGTTGGTGTCGATACGTAGGTGAATGGCCCGCTGACTTGCAGCAACAGGATGGCATAGGAGGCAACGTTGCCGGCCCCGACGGACTATCTGGAGCGCACGAGGGGTCGCATCCTGGCCCCAGATGAACACGTGCGGGTTGTCTCCAGAGTCGACATCGTGCGGTCGCTACCAGCATCAACGGGCCATGCCCGAGGACGAGTCGTCCTCGCTCTGACTGACTCTCGCCTCCTTCTGGTCACGAGCTCGATCCGAGCCACACGAGCTCAGGTCATCGCCCAGTGGCCGGCCGGCAGGCTCTGCATCAAGGCAGCCAAGCGCAAGCTCGGCAACAATCTCATCCATATCCAGACTGGGGAAGGCCAGGATCTCTGGTTCGAATGGATCAGTGGTCACCGACCTCAGGAATGGGCCAACCTCCGCTTCCGCCAATAGGTCTCAGGCCGAATCAAGGGCCCTCGCCCGAGGGCTCAGGCCGAATCAAGGGCCCCTCGCCCGAGGGCTCAGGCCGAATCAAGGGCCCCTCGCCCGAGGGCTCAGGCCATGGTCAACCCACCGGAGACGGACAGGGTCTGGCCGGTGACGAAGCCTGCCTGCTCGGAAGCAAAGTAGGCCACGGCCGAAGCCACCTCTTCGGGCTCTCCGACCCGCTTCATGGGAACCGCACGGGCCATGGCCCCCAGTATCTTGCCTCCGTCGGAGGTGGCGTCGGCGATCTC
>JAAETV010000310.1 GCA_024227975.1 Actinomycetes bacterium | reverse complement strand
GCGCTGAACCGCTCAGCGACGAGGAGTTGCTCACGGCTGCTCAGACCATCATCGAGCACAGTGGACCCACCGTCTTTCCTGATGAGCTCCTTGGGTTCGCCCTGGCCGGGGTAGAGGCAACCATCGGCCTAGAGCATGCCTCGGAGTATCCCCGCACAGACGGTGCTTCTCCTGATGGATCGACCACCGTCTACTCCGCCCCAGAGACCGCTGATCGCAACTTCGGCCCCTCCGTCGAGATCCTGGTCCGGCCAGTGATCGACGGTGCCTACATCCCCTACGAAGTACTTCTCGGCCCCGATGGGGAGCTGATCGACCTCGCCGGCATCCCCGCCCTCATCACAGCAACCGAGTGGGCTCTGGTCGCTGACGAGGAGGTCTGGGTCCGCCGCCAGCCCATCACCGACGAGGAGGACAGGTCGTTGCATGTCAGGCTCGGCGATCACCAGATCGCCATCTTCGCCTTCGGACTCGATCGCCAACAGCTGATCGACTTCGCTCTGGCCCTGCGGACGGCGACCGATGCCGAGTGGGGTGTCGGCCTGAGTTGATGGTCACTTGGATTTGAGCGGCCGGTTGGTCCAAGGTATGGCCCATGCTGTCGGACTACCGAATCCTCGACCTCACCGATGACCGTGGCCACTTCGCCGGTCTACTCCTGGCCCAGCTCGGAGCAGACGTGATCCTGGTTGAGCCCGCGGGCGGCCATCGGACACGCCATCGTGGCCCCTACTTCGACGATGTCGCCGACCCCGACCACTCCATCGAGTTCCACGCCTTCAACCGAGGCAAGCGATCCGTCATCGTCGAGACCGATGATGAGCTGGCGACCCTGGCGGCAACGGCCGACGTCGTCATCACCTGCGGAGCCGTCGACGCCGACCTGACCGCCCTCCGAGACGCCAACCCCCACCTGGTGACCGCCACCATCAGCGCCTTCGGCGAGACCGGCCCCAAAGCCGACTGGGCCGCCACCGATCTGACCATTGTCGCCGCCAGTGGGACCATGTCGCTGACCGGAGACCGCGACCGGGCCCCGGTGCGGGTCGGCCCACCCCAAGCATGGCTCAATGCCGCCGCTGACACCGCGGGCGCCATCCTCATCGCCCTCCACGAGCGTCGCCGGTCGGGGCTTGGCCAGCACATCGACACCTCAGCCCAACAGTCATTCGCCGATTGCAGCCAGTTCCAGCTCACGGCGGCCCTGGTCGGGGCCCCCACCCCCAGTCGGCTGCCGGGAGCAATCCAACTCGGCGACTTCCTCATCCCCTGGGTTTATGAGTGCTCCGACGGCTATGTGACCATCACCTTCCTCTTCGGCCCGATGATTGCCCCCTTCACCACCAGGCTCGTCAACTGGATGTACGAGGACGGCTTCGTCGACGAGACCCTGCGAGACAAGGACTGGTCCGATTTCGGTATGGCCGTATTCGAGGGCCGGGAACCGATCGACGCCTTCGACGAAGCCATCAAGGCCCTCCAGGCATTCGCCCTGACCAAGACCAAGGATGAGCTGCTGACCCGGGCCCTCGAGGCCAACCTCCTGATCGCCCCCATCACCGACACGGCCGACGTGTTGGGGCTCGAACAGCTCGAAGCTCGCGACTATTGGGAACCGGTCGAGATCGACGGGGCCTCCGGGCCGCGACCGGCCCGGTTTCCCGGCTCCATCGCCAAATTCTCCGCTACCCCGTGCCCTCCCCTCCCCCCAGCCCCCTCGCTGGGCGCCACGCCTCTCCACATCGCAAACGAGCGCCGTCGCCCCACCGTCGAAGCAGCTCCCGCCACAGCCAGCCAACCCGGAGCCAAGCCTGCCGGCCGTGCCCTCGAAGATGTGAAGGTCGTTGACTTCATGTGGGCCCTCGCCGGGCCCGGGGCCACCCGGGCGCTGGCCGACTATGGGGCCACCGTGGTCAAGATCGAGAGCGAGTCGAAGCCCGACGTGTTGAGGGCTGTGAACCCCTTCATCGGGGAAGAAGGGGGCCAGGAGAACGCCCTCCAGTTCCACTCCCTGAATGCAGGCAAGATGGATCTGACCCTCGATCTGGGCGTACCCGAGGCCCGCGATGTGATCTTCGACCTGGTGCGGTGGGCGGATGTGTTGACCGAGTCGTTCTCACCCAAGGCCATGTCCAACTGGGGGTTCGGCTACGAGGAACTGAAGAGGATCAACCCTGGCCTGGTCATGTTCTCCAGCTGCCTCATGGGCCAGACCGGCCCCATGCGCCTCTACGCCGGGTTCGGCACCATGGCCGCTGCCATCGCCGGCTTCTATCCGGTCACCGGCTGGCCCGACCGCATCCCGGCCGGCCCCTTCACCGCCTACACCGACTATGTGTCGCCCCGGATCTCAGTGCCCACCATCATGGCCGCCCTCGACCATCGGGAGCGGACAGGGGTCGGCCAACACATCGACTTCGGCCAGCTCGAAGCGGCCCTCCACTTCCTCGCTCCCCAACTGCTCGACGAGGAGATCAACGGCCGAACGGCCAGCCGTCATGGCAACGCCGATGCGATCATGAGTCCTCACGGGGTCTACCCCTGCGTCGGTGATGATCGTTGGGTCGCCATCGCCTGCGAGACTGATCAACACTGGGAGGCGGTGGCCAGCCTCATCGGAGGAACGGCCCTGGCCGGATTGGCCGTCGAAGAGCGTAGGACGCGAGCCGACGAGATCGACGGGTTGGTCACGGCCTGGACGACCGAACTGGAACCGGCCGATGCTCAGCGGCAGCTTCAGGACCTCGGAGTACCCGCCCACCAGGTAGCCGATGCGGCCGACAGTGTGGCCGACCCCCAACTCGTCCACCGCAACCACTACCAGCAGGTACCCCACCCCAACCATGGGATGACATGGGTCGAGAGTGGCAACTACCAGCTATCACGAACCCCGGCCCGGATCGACTGGGGTGGGCCAACGTTCGGGCAGCACAATATGGAGGTGCTGGAAGGGATCCTCGGCTACGACGGAGACCGGATCGCCGATCTCGTCATCGCCGGCGCCATCGCTTGAAACCTGGATCGGCCAGCCACCTGGACTAGAGGAGGGCCTCGGCCAGCCGGCGCCAGTCATCGATGGGCAGGGTTGCGGGGTCCTCGACCAGGGCCTGGATACAGACATGATCGGCTCCCGCTTCGAGGTGGAGGCGGACCCGATCAACGATCGAGTCGAGGTC
>JAAETV010000309.1 GCA_024227975.1 Actinomycetes bacterium | reverse complement strand
TCGACATGGGAATGGGTGTAGATGATCGAGTTCACCGGCCGGGCCCCCAGGGTCTGGTTGGCCAGCGCCAGGGCGGCTGCCGCCGCCGGCTCATTGGTCAGGGGGTCGATGATCAGCCAGCCATCGTCGTTGGCCATGAAGGTGATGTTGGCGATGTCGTAGCCACGGACCTGCCACACCCCCTCCGCTACCTCGAACAGTCCATGGTGGACGTTGAGCCTGGCCTGACGCCACAAACTGGGGTTGACCGAGCTCGGGGCAACGACTGAGTCGGAGACGAACTGGTGGTGGGCCACATCCCAGACGACATGCTCGCCGAGGGCCACTTGGCCCCCCTCGAGTTGTGCGATCAGACCCCGGTTAGCACGGTCGGTGTCGCCAGAATCGTCGAAGGAGATCTGGACGGCGGCGTTCGCCGCCTCGGTGATCGGAGTCGGGGGCTGAGGC
The DNA here is from genome assembly GCA_024227975.1 of Actinomycetes bacterium. The sequence continues at coordinate 2,777 of JAAETV010000309.1, read as the reverse complement.
CCAACAGTCGGGTCGGTCATGGGGTGGTTCCTTCCACTCGATGGGCGGCCTCGATTCCGACGAGATGTACACCCATTTCAATCGTCTGGTTCTACTACACGAGATGGCTGCACAGAATCTGCACCAGATCTGCATCCGTTGCCCACCACTGGGCCCGGGATGCGTTTTACCGTCCCAAATCGATGGTGAAGCATGAGGCAAGGCGAGGCCTGCGAGTCAAGATGATCTTGCCGGCACTGACCGAGGCCAAGAGCCCGTTCTGGCGGCCCATCAAATATTCCCTGTTTCCTCCCCTGGGCCTCGCCACCCTGGCCGCCCACCTCGACCCTGAAGACGAGGTTGTGATCTGTGACGAGCATGTCGAGGCCGTCCCCCCGATCCCGACTGAGCCGGCCGGCACCTATGACCTGGTCCTGATCCAGGTCTACATCACCAACGCCAGGCGTGCCTATGAGTTGGCCGACCACTATCGGGCTCAGGGCTCGCACGTCTGCCTCGGCGGCCTTCACGTCACTTCCCTGCCGACCGAGGCCGCCCGCCGGGCCGACACCATCTTCATCGGTCCTGGCGAGGAGTCCTTCCCCCGTTTCCTGCTCGATTATCGTTGGGGCAGACCTCTGTCGTGCTATCGGAGTGAGACCCGGTCGCTGGTCGGGGTACCTCCAATCCGACGGGATCTCATCGACCGATCCCATTATCTGGTCCCCAACTCGATCGTTGTCAGCCGGGGCTGCCCCCACCACTGCACCTTCTGCTACAAGGACAGCTTCTTCGCCGGAGGCCGAGGCTTCTACACCCAGGCCGTTGACGACGCCCTGGTCGAGATCGATCGGCTCCCCGGCCGCCACCTCTACTTCCTCGACGACCACCTACTCGGCAATCCGACCTTCGCCCGCCAGCTGTTCGGAGCCATGCAGGGCCTCGGTCGACGGTTCCAGGGGGCAGCAACCGTCGATTCCATCCTTCGCGGTGATCTGATCGAGCAAGCCGTTGGCGCTGGCCTGCGGAGCCTGTTCGTCGGATTCGAGTCGCTGAGCGAAGCCAACCTGGCGGCGACAGCCAAGAGCCAGAACAACCGGGACCGCTACGAGGAAGCCATCCGACGTCTGTCCCGTCTTGGGGTGATGATCAACGGCAGTTTCGTCTTCGGTCTCGACGGTGACGGGCCCGACGTATTCGATCGGACGGTCGACTGGGCCGTCGCCAACGGGCTCACCACCGCCACCTTCCACATCGCAACGCCCTATCCGGGAACCGCATACCACGCCCAATTGGCCGCCGCGGGTCGGATCCTCCACAGCAACTGGGACCGCTATGACACCCGCCAGGCCGTGTTCCGTCCTGCGGGGATGACGATCGACCAGTTGGAGGCCGGCTATCACCGGGCCTACGACCAGTTCTACTCCTGGGCCAACCTCGCCGCCGCCGCATGTGCCTCCGCGGCTGCCGCTGATCGGATTCATGGGCTTCGCCACCTCGCATACGCTGCTGGCTGGAAGCGATTCGAGCCGGCTTGGAACTATCTCATCAAGGCCGGCCAGCTCAAGCAGATGCGCCCTCTGCTGGAGGCCATCCTCCATAGCAAGATCTACCAGGACCCGACTTCATCTCGGCCAGTCCCTCGTTCTCGAGTGCAACATTGACGTCTCAAGTCAGGACGAACGCGAGCGGGCGCGGCTACAGCTTGTAGCTTCATACTGGGCTGCTTGTCGCACCACCCTGGCATCGAGCCCCAAATCTCGAGCAATTGGGCGATCGGAGATCGGATGGCAAGGGGGGACTACCTCGAAATCGTAGATCCAGACGGTGTGCGGTGGAGGCTCGATGTCCTCGCCTCCCTCCAATTCGGGCGGGAGAATAGCGACGTGGTGCTGCCCGATCCTGCTGTCAGTCGCAATCATCTTCTGATCCAGGTTGATTCCGACGGCTGGTATGCGTCCGATCTCGGCAGCTCGAACGGGACGACGATCAACGGGAACCGGATTGGCCGTCGAGTCGTGCTCAGCACGGGCGATGAGATTCGCGTCGGCGACACCCGGCTTCTGGTTCAAGGTGCTCCCGATCAGGCTCGGCAACCAGCCGGTCGACCAGGAGCACCAACCACGGCCGATTTGCCTCCCGTCGTGACGGCTCAAAATGGGCTCAGCCGCAGCCTCGACCATGATCCTGGTCTGGAGGAACCGACCCCGGCGCCAGCCCTGCCAGATCTCGACACTCCTCCGGCCCCATCCGACCCGGCCGCCCCCAACCCACCGCGCAAGGCCAGGGTCTCCCCGCCGGCCATGCCATGGGTGCCCCCGGCCCCGCCCCAGCCGCCAGCTCCTCCCAAGCGGCCGGCCCAAAACGAGGCTCCACTGGGGCCCCCGATCCCAGACGACTTGTTCAGTGGGCCTTCGACCCTGCCCCTGGCCGTCGTAAGATCACCCCTGATCGACGCTGACCCCGTTGGCGCTGACCCTGCCGACGAGCAGTTGGCTACCGGCTTGATTGGCCAGACTCCACCCCCCGCCGACCCTGCGGCCCAAGAGCACGGACCGTCTCCCGAGCCCCATGCGATCAGCGACGGCCTCCCAATCGATGACGGCATACCTGTGGTTGAAGGGCCGCCTTCGATCGATGACCTGTTCGGAGAATCGGGTGTACCGGCACCCGGCAAGTTGGACGCAGCAGCGGCCGCGACATGGGCTCCGTCCGGACAGCCACGGGGAGAGGAACCCGTAGCAGCGCCAAGGAATCCGCCTATAGCAGGGGCGGTGGCCAGCCCATCACCGATTCCC
>JAAETV010000308.1 GCA_024227975.1 Actinomycetes bacterium | reverse complement strand
GGGTTCCATGACTCTGGTCACCCGTCGGCCCCTGGCGGCCGGAATTGACTACCAGCTGGGTCCGGTAGCGCCGGTGCTCCCACCAGCCTCGGCCAATACGGCATCGGCCAGCTGGGGCCAGGCTTCGATGGCCCAGGGTCCGAAGTCACGGTTGGTGAGGACAACGCAGGCCACGGCGGCCTCCGGATCGACCCATACGAAGGTGCCGGAGCGGCCGAAGTGGCCAAAGGTGGCAGTTGAGTTGGCGGCCCCGGTCCAATGGGTGGTCTTGGACCCTCGCAGCTCGAAGCCGAGCCCCCAGGGGTTCGGGTCCTGACGACCGAAGCCCGGCAGTACCCCGCTCAAGTGAGGGAAGTGGACCCTGGTCGCCCCTTGCATGGTCGATGCCGAGACAAGGGTCGGTGCCAGCCATTCGGCGGCAAGGGTCAACAGGTCGTCGACCGAGCCGACGGCGCCATGAGCGGGTGAACCCTCCAGCGCCACCGTGGTCAATCCGAGCGGGCCAACCACTGCCTCATGGAGATACTGGGCCGCCGGCATGCCGGCTGACTGGGTCAGGAGATGACCAAGCAGCTCGAAGCCTCCATTGGAATAGATCCGCCGTTTCTCGACTCGAGCCAGCTGTTGGGTTGGGTTGTCGCCGAGGCCCGAAGCGTGGGCCAGTAGGTGACGCACCGTGGCCCCCTGAGGTCCGGCTGGCTGGTCGAGATGGAGGGTCCCTTCCTCGATGGCGACCAGAACGGCATAGGCAAAAAGTGGCTTCGTCACCGATGCCAAGGGGAATGGGTGGCCGGTGTCACCAGCCCGGTGACCGCCCCCGTTGGCGTGGATCCATCCTCCGGCCGCCAGTTCAGTTGGCCACTCTTCGAGGTGATGAAGCGCCTTCATGGGCTAGCAAGGCTACGGTGGCAGTACTGGGTGCGCACGCTCAACGATGGGCGTGGGTAACCTGATTGGTACGCGGTCAATGTCTTAGCGCGGGCGCCGACTGGATATCGCCGATCGAGAAACAGTCAAAGTCAGGACAAAGAAGTTGAGCAAGACATTCGTCGAGCTAGGTGTCGCGGCCCCAATTGTGGCTGCCCTCGACGCCATAGGAATCAGCGAAACATTCCCTATCCAAGAGATGACGATCGCCGACGCCCTAGCGGGCCGTGACGTCTGCGGGAAAGCCAAGACGGGTTCGGGCAAGACCCTGGCCTTCGGTATCCCGGCTGCCCAGCTGTTGAGCGTTGCCAAAAAAGGGCAGATTGGGGCCGTCATCTTGGTGCCGACTCGTGAGTTGGCCACCCAGGTGTTCAACGAGCTTGAACCCTTGGCCAAGGCCGTCGGGGTCACCAGCCTGGCCGTCTACGGCGGCGCCGATATCGAGAAGCAGATCGCCAAGCTGAACAAGGGCGTCGAGCTCGTGGTCGCTACTCCCGGTCGCATGATCGACCTGATGGATCGTGGGGTCGTCGAGGTCGGTCAGGTCAGCCTGGCCATCATCGACGAGGCCGACCGCATGGCCGACATGGGCTTCCTACCCCAGGTCGAGTGGATCCTGCGTCGGGTCGAGGGCGTTCACCAGACCTTGCTGTTCTCGGCCACCCTCGACGGGGCCATTGACGGGCTCGTCACTCGGTACCAGAACGATCCGGTCCGCCATGAGGTCGAAGCGAAGGAAGTGACCGTCGAGGAGATGGTCCACCGCTTCGTCACCGTCCATGAGATGGACCGCACCAAGGTGGTAGCGGCCATCGTCAACTCGACCAAGCGGACCATGGTGTTCTGCAACACCAAGCGGGCATGCGACCGGCTGGCCAACGATCTTGATCGGTTGGGAGTGGCGGCCCAGGCCATCCATGGTGATCTCCGTCAGCGGCAGCGGGAGAAGGCACTTCGCGATTTCAGTGAGGGTCGGACTCAGGCCCTGGTCGCCACCGATGTTGCAGCCCGAGGGATCCATGTCGACGACGTCGATGTCGTCCTCCACTTCAACCCACCCGACGATCACAAGACCTACCTTCACCGATCGGGCCGGACAGCCCGGGCTGGCGGGTCCGGGGTTGCGGTGACCCTGGTGCTGTGGAACGAGGAGCTAGAGGTCAAGCGGATGCAGAAGCGTCTGGCCCTCGACATCCCCATCGTCGAGATGTTCTCCAACGACAGCCGACTGGGTGATCTGGCCGGTTGGGACCCGACCGCCGTCGCCTGAGCAAACCTGGTGCCGAGCGACACCAGTCCCCGTCGGACCAAGCGATGGGTGGTGGGAGTATGCCGCAACCACCACCACCTGGGGCCCCTCGAGCTGGTAGGGGCGGTCGTTGATCGGGTAGCCCAGGAGCTCGGAGGCGCCCCTTTGGCGGCCGGAGCCATGCTCGAGACCAGCCCTGCTCAGGGCTCCGAACCACCTCTTGACGAATGGGTGGTTGGCGCCGTCCACGAACAAGCATCGTCGGCTACTGCTCGCCGGGCCCGAGGGGCTTGGTACACCCCCCGCAGTGTTGTCGAGGGGCTGATCCGGGTGGCGACCGACGATGGTGTCGCCCCCAGCCTCATTGTCGATCCCACCTGTGGCGGGGGCGCCTTCATCCTGGCTGCCCTCGACCGCCTGGTGGAGCTCGGCCTTGATCCTGAAGAGGCCTTGGGACGGGTGGCGGGGATGGATCTCGATGACAGCGCCGTTCAGACCACCCGTTGGTCGGTCCATCTGTGGTTGGGTCGACACTTGGGTTGGGATCGGGCTCGTGAGCTTGCTGAGACCCGTCTCGACATCCGCCCGGGAGATGCTTTGGTCGATCGGGCGGGGTGGTGGGAAGGGCCTGTACTGATCGTCGGCAATCCTCCCTTTGCCAGCCCATTGAAGAAGGGGGCGGTGCCCGACGAGGCAGCTCGCTTCCGTCTCGATCAAGCCGCC
>JAAETV010000307.1 GCA_024227975.1 Actinomycetes bacterium | reverse complement strand
TCAGTCGGAAGTGGCTCACGCTTGGCCGGTCGCGCAGCCCGCTCGACACCATCAGCCAGCCCATGAGCCCCTGGGCCCCGAACAGGGCCACAATCCCCCAGTACCGCAGAGATTCCCGCACACTCAGGAACCCCTTGCGGACGAACCAGACCAAGGGGAGCGCCACAATAAGGCCGATGATCCGGGCGACGAGTCTGTGCGCCCATTCGATATAGAAGATGTGCTGGTCCTCCCCGCGGCTCATACCGCTGTTGACGAGGCGGTATTCAGGCGTCTGTTGGTACTCGGCAAACGACTGGTCCCATGCCGCATCGCCGATGGGCGGGAGGATTCCGGTGACCACGTCCCACTCGACGATGGAGAGGCCGGCCCGAGAAAGGCGGACGAAACCCCCTACGAGCACCATCGCAACCACGAGCGCGGCCACCATGAACAACCAGCGCGTGATGGGATCTGCAGACAACACTCGCCGATCGCTCACTTCTTCTTGGTCCATGGCAAGCGACATGGAGGGGGAGTTTAGACCTGAGAAACGCCGATCGATCAGCCTGGCGCTGACGATCACACGTCGACATCCTCCCGGATCGTGCGCTTCAGCGGCGGCCGCCATCGACGAGGAACTGTTGGGCGGTACAGGCGGCGCCCACCAAGGACACGTGTCCGGCCAGAAGTAGGGTTAGACGACCCGATCGGGAGAAGACCCATGCCGAAGCAGATGACAGTACTAGTGGTTCTGATGAGTCTCCTTAGTCTGGCGGCGGGGTGCGGGAGCGGTGGCGCCACCGATGAAACGGCCACCGCCCAGGATGATCGTGAGGCCACCGAGCAAGAAAGCGGCGGTGGCACGCCTGATGAGTGTCCGACCGAGCCCTTCACCGGTGAGCTGTCACGAACGGCAGCAGCCGACCTCGGCCATACGGATGTCGCACTGGCAGACGGAGAGCTGGTCGATGCCGCAGCGTTCGCGCTCGGCGCCGGCTACCAGTACACGGTGTACGTGGCCAGCTTCGAGATCGACGACGACGACATGGGTACGACCCTGGAAGCGCCCCCCGGTGAGGTCCTGGTCACTTTCGCGGCCCGGGGGTTGGATGGCGAAGAGATCGAACCCGGTGTCGTATACGACGAATCCTTTGTGATCGTCGATTCAGGGGGCGGGGCCGAAAATCATCCAGTCGATCCCACCGGCACTGTTGAGTTCATAGCATTCTCCGACAGCCACCTCTGCCTGAAGATCGACTTCCTCGACGAGAACCAGACCATGAGCGGCACCGTGAGTGCCCGCATCGTGGGAGGTATCTAGCACCGGAGCGGTGCTTGCTCTCGTCTTGAAGTAGCCGTCGATGCTCGATCATCCATTTGATGGATCCGATCTTGCGACCATTAGCCGATGCCGTCACTTCACGCTGGGCAGTAGGGTTCGGGCATGTCCTCGCCGACACCTTTGCGGATCGGAACGGCTCGTCGGCTACAGCGATGGGCTCGACAGCGGCCGATGCTCATCGACCTCGGTATCGCCGCGATTGCCGGGGCGCTGGGGATCGCTGAACTGACGGGTGAGGACACCGCCGGAGCTCGAGATCCGGACGCTATTGGCGTGGCTCTTGTCATAGTCGCAGCGCTGGCGCTGGTTGGGCGACGTTCGATGCCGATGCTCACGTTGACGTTCGTGACCGCCACCCTCTGTGTGGTGTACCTGCGTGACTACGGTGCGCTGGCGGGCCCGATCGGCCTCCCTGCGATCTACTCGGTCACTGCGCACGTTGACCATCGGCCGCGAGCGTGGATCGCCGTCACGGTGTCGGGGCTCACGTTCGTGACCGTTGCCAGCTTGTCGGTGTTTCAAGATGGGCAAGGCTTCGGCTTTGCCGATGCATTCGGCGTCGCTCTTTCGCTCGTGGTGGCGGCCGTCGGCGGCTCGATCGTGCGGAACCGACACGACATCTTCGTCGACACTGAGGCCCGCGCCGATCGCGCAGAGTCCGACCGAGTTGCCGCCGCCCAACGAGCTGTCGCTGCTGAACGACTGCGCATTGCTAGAGAGATGCACGACGTGGTCACCCACGGCGTAGGTGTGATGGCCGTACAAGCTGTCGCAGCCGGCAAGATCCTGGATACTCAACCCGAACAAACCCGCGATCTCTTGTTGAGCATCGAGACCACCGGTCGCGAGTCTCTGATGGAGATGCGGCGAATGCTCGGCGTACTCCGAACCGATGGCGAGCCGGCAACACCTTCCGATGCGAATCTCAGCCCACAGCCATCTCTTCGCGATCTAGACAAGCTCGTGTCGGACTGTATCGCGGCAGGCACCCCAGCCGAGCTGATGGTGACCGGGAATCGCGTACCCCTGCCTCCAGGGATTGAGCTCGCCGGGTTTCGGATCGTCCAGGAGGCGCTCACCAATGCCAGAAAACATGGCGGGCCATCCGTTTCCATCCGGATCAAACTCGACTACTCGCAAGGTGACTGGCTTCAGCTCACAATCGTTGACACCGGGATGGGAACAGCATCCCTACCGCCGGCAACCGGCGCCGGCAACGGACTCGTTGGCATGCGCGAACGAGTAGGTGCGTATGACGGCGAGCTCGTTGCGGGGCCCCGACCGGGTGGTGGCTACCAGGTCGAAGCACGGCTTCCGACCACGGCACACCAGAACCGACACCATTCCGACCCCAATAACGCAC
>JAAETV010000306.1 GCA_024227975.1 Actinomycetes bacterium | reverse complement strand
TGGACCGAGCTGGAACTACTTGGCACGCCAGCAACAATATTCATAACCCCCGAGGGTGAAGTGGTGCACACATTTACTGGCGTTCTCAATCAGGAGGCGCTCAAGGACCTGATAGTTGAGCACCTAGCAGTGGAGATCTAGGGCAATGGGAATCGGTGAACTATTCGACGCCAGGGCTTTCGCCCTTGGCATGGTGGCTCTGGTCAATCCGTGCGGATTCGCCCTGCTGCCGGCCTACCTGGGCTACTTCCTGGGGATGAGCGACGGCTCCGAACATGAATCACGCATCGTGGCCCTCAACCGGGCTCAGGTCGTGGGGTTGTCGATGTCAGTCGGGTTCCTAGCTGTGTTCGGCGTATTCGGCCTCGTACTGGCCGGAGTGTTCTCCAGCATCGCCAGTGCCCTGGCCTGGATCACCCTGGTCATGGGTATCGGGCTCGTGATCCTGGGCATCGCCATGGTCGCCGGGTTCGAGCCTCTCGTCTCGCTCCCCAAGCTGGAGAAGGGAACCGGCAGCCGCTCGGTGGCCAGCATGTTCCTTTTCGGAGTCTCATACGCTCTGGCTTCATTGACCTGCACGATCGGCATCTTTCTCAGCGCCGTCGGTACCTCAGCTTCCGGGGCCTCGTTCGCCGAGCGCCTCGGGGGCTTCGTCTCCTATGGGTTAGGAATGGGGCTCATGGCAACCGGACTCACGCTGGCCGTCGCCTTCGGCAAGAAAGGGATGGTCAACGGGTTCCGCCAGATCCTGCCCCATATCAACATGATCTCGGCCGTGGTCCTGATCATCGTCGGGGCCTATGTCGCCTGGTACGGCTACTGGTCGACCGACCCCATCGGCATCCCGCAGGGTCCTGTCCGTTGGGTCGAAGCTCGCCAGAGCGAGGTCAGCAACTGGATCGACGCTCGAACCACCATCCTCGGCGTCGGCTTCCTAGTCATCAACCTCGCCCTGGCTGCCGCCGGCTTCATCGCCCGCAGGAACAGCCGTCCAGGCCCCGGCCTCAGTTTGAGCTCCTGATTGGGTATTGGCATCTGAGCCTGGCAGCCTGGAGATTGTGCAGGAAGTCGACCGTACACCAATCAATTTCGCCAACCTCCTGGCCATGCCAGGGGTGGTCGAGGCCCTAGACCTCCAGGGCCCTGTCGGTTTTTGCGCCTTCCACGGGGGCAATCTGGAACGGATGACGGAGCAGATCGCTTCGGAAGCAGCGGCCCGGTCGGGATCATCGTTCTATGGGGTCATCCAGCCCCACGGGACCCGCCATCACATCCCGTCGGCCAAGGTGGACCCGACCCAGTCGGAGAAGCTGGCGGCTTTCGTCGACCATTGCCAGTATGTGATAGCGGTACACGGCTATGGCTTGCGAGGGCACTTCGCCAGCCTCTTGTGCGGGGGTCAGAATCGGGAGCTGGCGGCCCATGTCGCCGGTCATGTCCGCGACGCGGTCCCCATGTATGACTCGATCGACGATGTCGACCGGATTCCACGCTCGCTACGGGGCATGCACGCCAAGAACCCGTGCAACCTGACCATAGGTGGGGGTATGCAACTCGAACTGCCGCCCCGGGTGAGGGGTCTGACCCCTCTGGTGTGGCATTGGCCGTCGCATGACTACGAGAACCGCCGATTCCCCCATGTCAACCATCTAATCGAAGGTCTCATCAATGCCGCTGTGACCTGGGCAAACACCAGTGCCAAGCGGGTGGAGCCCCGGGTTCCCCTAGCCCAAACGGGACTTTCCCCGATGGAGGTGGCCGGGGTCACACGTAAGGTTATCTCATGAGCATCCGAGACGCCTTAGAGGACCTGTTGGCAGGTCGGGGCCATGATGTGGACCCCACTGCGGTCCTCAGCGAGCATGGTTTCGACGACCTGCCAGCGGAGGCGCTCTCGTCAGCCCTCCTCCATTTCTCCGAGCGGGCCTCGCTCGAGGTCGCCGATTCCCTCTCCCCCTTCGTCACCAGACTGTCGGACGTTCCCTTCGAGGAGGGTGACCTCACCCCCCACCCTGGGGCCGACGCCATCCTGGCCGACGGTGGCTCGGTGTTCGATCTGCTCAACCAGATCGAACTCGCCGACGAGACCTACGACGCCGATCCCAGCCAGCTCGACATCGACCACGACCTCGACCGAACAGTCGATGATGACGCAGCCGATGCCGCTGATGACGATACCGACCATGATCTGGGCGTGGACGACGACCACACGTTCGGGGCCGGCGACGACTCACCAGATCCTGATGCCGAGCTCGACGATGACGACACCAACGCTGTATTCGATGAGATCATTGACGACCTCGGGGCCATCGAGTCAACCGAGGCCAACAGCAGCACGATCGACGACCTGGACGACCACACCGGGGTCCACGTCGACGATCTCGACGAGTTGTTCTCCTCAGTCGATCCGGACTCCTCAATCGACGACGACGGCGACCCGCTCGACTTCGACCTCGACTGATCAAGGCAAGTCGAAAGCGGCCTGATCCCGCCCCCGGGACCCGCCTACCTCACCTCGACTGGCTCTGGACCAGCTGAACCACGAATACTGTCGGGGTCAAACCTCTAGGGAGCTGGAGCGGAGAGCTTGGCCACGATCTCTTCCAAGCTGCGGATGGCCACCCGGGCCGCTTGGGACAGGTTGTGGTTGGTCAGAGGGCTCTCGGCCAGACGCTGCCAACGGCCGATGGCCTCATAGGCAGCGCTCAACATGTCCTCGGGGGCGGTGTTTTCGCGCAGACCCAGGCGCTGCCAGGGGGTTGTTCCGGCCGAGCCGAGGGTCCGTTCGAGGTCGAGAAGATCGTCTTCGCGGCCCTTCATACCCCGGGTCCGCATGGCGGCCAGGGTGGCCAGCTCATTGAAGGGGTGGGCCCCGGCCATGATCTCCTCGATCTCGAGCAGCAGATCGGCAGAAGCCGGATTGTGGGTGTTCTCCTCACACAGCCGCTCAACCGCCAGCAGAGCCGAGCGAGACTTCAACACCGCGGCCCGATCGACGAAGAGGGTGGTGAGGATGGTCTGAAGGTCGTTGAGGCCCGATCGGGCCGTCAACTCGTCGGCCAGTTCGACACTGGAATTCACGTTCTTCGATCGCAGCAGGGCCATCGACTGGCGGATCCCGAAGATCCCAAGCCGACCCAGCAGATCAGACCGCTCCATTGATGTCAGGGGAATCTCAGGATCGGCGTTGATGAACCGATCGGCGGAGAGAAGGTAGTCCTCCAAGGTTCGACGAGGAACCGTTGCCAGCTCCACAAGTTGGCGGAACTCGCGCTCGGTCAAGGTACGCGCCGTCTCGGCCAGCAGGCCTGCCATCGGCAACACGACCTGAACCAGGCGACGGAGACGGGCGTCGCGCCCATAGCGGGCGGCGATGCGGCGGGCCGAACCCATCGCATCGATCCGACCACCACCGATCTCATCCGCCCTCGACAGCACGGCGATGGCATTGATGGGATTCGGCTGGGAAACGGCTTCGTCGTGGAACGCCTCCAACAGTCGAAGGTCCGACGTATGGATGTGCTTCATGAGGTAGAGGACAGCATCGGCCGGGGTCTCGGTGTCCTTGGGGTCGAGGAAGTCATAGGCCCGTTCGCCAATCTCCTCATTCAAGGTGTCTACCCCCGGAGTGTCGATCAGGGTGATTTGGCGGAGGCTGCTCGATGGACAGGTGATCTCCAGCCGGTCGACGGTGATCGGGTCGCGGCCACCGATGTCCACATCGATAGCCCCGTCGTCTCGTTGGAACCGAGCCTGGGTCGGGGCTGACCCGTCGCGGGGGTAGAGCATGACCTGATAGGTGTGGCCGTCCTGGTACCAGGTGACGATCCTCGTGCACTCCCCGGTATCGGTCGGGGCCAGCCGATCGCCAACGAGAGCATTCAGCAGGGTTGACTTGCCGGCCTTGACCTTTCCGGCGATGGCGACACGCAGGGGCTCATCGAGCCGGGCTCGGGTGGTAGCCAGATCCAGGACACCGGGTGCGGCGGCAAAGACCACTTCAGCCCGATCCAGAAGGGCCCGAGACCGCTCAATGAGGTCGTCGCTCACACTCGGGCTCCGTCGGTAGCAATCAGATTGCTGGCTCGCTGGCGGAGGCCTTCGATCCGATCGAGCTCGGCCTGCACATTGCGCAACTGCTTCGACCGGTCGGCCTCGGCCACCTTGGCCGCCGACGAGGCGGACTTCACCGCCTCACTGGTCGATCTGTTCAGCTCTTCAGCTCTGGCCGCGTAGTGATCACGGAGTTGCCGCTGGACAGCACGCAGGGTGTCGCGACTGTCCTTGCCCACTTGGAACGAGACCTCATCGCAGTAGCGACGGGCGGCGTTCTTCGCTTCCGAGCGCCGCCTGAGCACCGCCCGCTCCTTCTCTTCCTTCACCGTCTTGCGCCCTAGCAAGGCACTCGCCCCGATTCCGAGCCCAGCAATGGCAGCCGCACTCAAACCCACAGCAGCAAGGGGGCCGCCGAGCACACCGCCAACCAGGATGTAGCCAAAATAGGATCCGCGAAAGGCATTGAAGCCCTTGGCCGCAGCACTGGTGTTGTCTTCAACGTCGATCGTCGGATCAACCACTACCCGCTCCAGCACATTGGCCGCATTGTGAATATCGAGCTGTGAGACGACCTGACTCTGGCCAGTGTCGAAATGGGTACTGACATCAATGCTGAGGACGGCGGCTCGCTCGGTCAAGAACCGATAGTTGGCCACCACAGCCTGAGAGGCAGCATTGGTCAACCATGGCTCGAACTCATCCCAGGCCTGAAGCGGGTCGAAGCCCTCGATTGCGGTGTCGGCCTCGGCCAGGAGTTGACGGATCCGAGCTCGGAGGTCGAAGTCGATGTCGCTCGTCAGGTCGGAGATCCCATCGTTGAGGGTGGTGTTCCACCGTGAGGCCTGGCTGCGGAGAGACTCGGCGCTGGCCTTGGCGCTCTCCAGGCCAGCAACCAGCTCAGCGCTGGCTTGGGGGTCGACCAGCGCTGCCTTTTGTGCTTCGAACCCGGCGGCAACCTGATCGCAGACCGACAGCAGGTCGACCTGAGCGGTGTGCCTGTTGCGAAGAGCGTTGGCCGCAATCATCTCATCGGTGATGTACTGCACCAGCTGTGGGAACCCCGACTGCTGATTGAGGTCCTTGTCCTTCCGGTTGATGGCCTCGACCCGCAGCACCGACGAGACCGGGAGGATCGGCATGCTCATGCCGAGCCGAGCGAGATGGCCCTTGTTGATCTCCACGACCTCTCGCCAATGGGGGTAGAGGTCGATCTTGGTCATGACACAGACCACGTCGGGGCACAGCTCGATGGCCTGGGCCAGGAAGTCCATCTCGGCCCGCGTGAACTCTTGTGACGCGTCACTGATGAACAGCCCAGCATCGGCCAACGAGAGGGCCCCCAACCCGGCGGCCGCATGGGCCGAACCAAGCCCGCCGACCCCTGGGGTATCGATCAGGGTCAAACCGTCTTCCAGCAGCTTCCGGGGCAGCTCGATCTCCACTCCCTTCACGCTCACGGCGGGATCGACGTTGCCGATCTCAGTGGCGTAGTCGCGGATCTGGTTGAGCTGGATCGGCTGCCGCAGTACCTCTCCGTCGGGGGCAGAGGCCTGCTTCACCAGGGCGTAGGCGGCCTGCTCTGGCCCGTAGCGGAGGATGGTGTGCACCGCGGTTGCGATGTCGTCATCGACGGGGCACATGTTCACGTTGACCAGTGAGTTGACCAACGAGCTCTTGCCCTGCTTGAACTCACCAACTACCACGACCTGGACATCGGGCCGATTGACCGAAGCCAGCATGGTCTCGAGTCGTTCGACCAGGTCCGGGCGCTCATAGGCGGTTGCGGCCTTGATACCGACCTCCAGGGCCGCTCGCACGTCAGCGTTTGGATCAGGGCCTGTCATCGATCGTTCCCTCATGAGGAGGCCAGACGGGCCAACCTTCTGCATCCGACACTATCTGGAAGACCAGCCATGACAAAGGAGGCACGGGATACCATCAGCATTGGTCGCGAGAGGAGCAAAGCCACCACCATGCAGGAATCTCGGTTGGTGATCGGGGCGGGGGGAACAGGGAAGACCCACCAGCTCCAAAAGTGGGTCGATGAACTGTCCAGCGAGGCAGAAGCCACGTCCGCCAGTGCCTGGCTGGCCGGCAACCCGCTTCGTCCCGTCGGCGTCGATCAGGTCAAACAAGTGGTCAGTAGTGAGACCCAACTCATCGTCGCCGACGACCTCCAGTGGTTTGCCCAGGATGCACTCGAAGCCCTGTTGGGGGTAGCCAACAGCCGCACCATGGTTGCGAGCCGGCGGCCAGCCGTCGGTGCCCGAGCCTTGCTCGATCTGATCGGTCTGCTCGATGAGGAGCTGACCCGCCAGGTTCCAGCGAGCAGGGTTGGACTCCTGGACCAGGACTCGTTCGCCGTCGCCCTGGCTTCGATCCGCGGCCAATTCGACGATGGGGCCAGCGTCGGACGTGCCATGTCGACCGACGAAGTGGTGACCCTACACAACCTCACTGGTGGCTCATTGGGACTGGCGATCGACATCGTCAGCGTCAGCTGGAGCCTCGATCCTGAGACCGTACCTGCGGTGCTGATCGACGCCGTACTACGGCGGGTGAGGCGAGCGGGGCCGGAGGCCGAGGCCCTTGCCAGTCTGTGGGCTGTAGCCACCGAGGTGGAAGGAAACACCACCTCTGGTGAGGCGGAGGCACTGAGTCTCGCTCTCAGCGCCCTTGACGACGACACCGATCCTGGCCGGGCCGAACGCGGCGCCAGGGCGGGAGGGCTCGTCGGCGATGCTGGCACCCTCATACCCCTGGTCCGCCTGTCCGTTCTGGCCGACCTGGTGCGTGCCGATAGGGCTGCCCTTCACGGACGGTTGGCTGAGATTCTGGCCCCGACCAACACGCTGAGCGCGGCCCGCCACCTTCTTGCCGGTCATGTCGGAGAGAGTGGCTCCGGGCCGGTAGGAGGGGAGCGGATCCTGGCCAGCGCCGCCGTCGAGCGGGCTGGCTCCGACCCGGCCGAGGCCGATCGCATGCTCGATCGAGCCATCCAACTCGGGCTGCCCGAGGCCGAGGCCGCCCTCCTTCGTGGCCTGACGGCTTTCCAGGTCGGCTCCAATGATGCTCTGAGCCACCTAGAAACTGTCCTCCAGGGGGGCGACGCTGGCCTCGATGCTCGAGCCGCCCTGCTCAGCTACGGCCTCGATCTGCGGGAGCTGCGCTTCAGCTCGGCCGGGGGGCGATCAGTCCAGGGGGAGCTGGCCGAGCCGCTCAGCCGTTTGGCCGGAGCGCTGAACGGAGAAATCGGACCAGGGCCAAAGGCGGCAGCAAAGACCCCGATCGGGCAGCTGGCATCGGCCATGGCTGATGCCGTTGTCGAATTGGCCAAGGGTGAGGCCAGCGAGTCACTGAGCGTGCTCAGCACTGCGGCCGATGACTTCGACCGCCTTCGGCCAACAGCACCGTTTGGCATTACCCCACATGCCTTGGGCGCCCTGACCGGTATCGTGCTCGGCGATCTGGCGGCGGTGGATCTGCTGTGCCAGCAGGCCGCCGATCAGAGTAGTGGTGGTCAGGGTGAGCAGCTCACCCATCAGCTGATCCAGGCCTATGGGCAGCTCGTCGACGGTGACTACAACCTGGCCTTGGCCTTGTTGCGGCAATTCACTACCACCCCGCCAGCTCCCGGCGAGATCGACGGCGCTGATGAGGCCGGCGATGCGGGCGGGCCAAGTCCCGACGGTCAAGCCGGCACTGACCGGATGTCCCAACGGGACCGCCTGCTGGTGGCGGCCCTGGAGGCAGCTATTGCCAGGCGCTCGGGAGACACCGGACGCCTCCGGGCTGCTTGGGCCCGAGCCGAGGAAGCCCTCATTCGCCAGTCGGCCTCCTGGCTCTTCATCGACTTCTTCACCGAGCTGCTGGCCTGCGGATCCCGCCTCGGCGACGAGCGCCGGGTCGAGCCAGTCGCCGAGTCCTTGTGCGCCCAATGCATGGCTTTGCCTGCCACCGGTCCTGGCCCGGTCAATGCCAACTGGCTACAACTCCAGATTGCCGTCGCGTCCGAAGACAATGACCGCCTCGACCAAGCAGTCAAGGCCATGGAAGCGCTGGAGCCGACCGATCCCCGGTCCCGAGCCAGGGTGGGTGCAGCCACCGCCTGGTCGGCCGTCATCGCCGGCACGGCAACCGAGGAGCTCGTGACTGAGCGAGCGGCGCAGCTCACAGCCATCGGTGACGGCTGGGAAGCATCTCGCCTTCTGGGCCAGGCCGCCCTCGACGAAAACGACCCGAAGGCAGCCAGGCGGCTACTGGAGCTGGCCCGGCTGGCCGCCTCGGATCAGGTCGACGACTCCACTGGCGACGGGCTAGCCGCCCTCGGGCTATCCGAGCGGGAGGCCGAAGTCGCGGTGCTGGTCGCCGAGGGCCGGACCCACAAGGAGGTGGGAGCGCAGCTCTTCATCTCCCCCAAGACCGTCGAACACCATGTGGCCAAGATCCGCCAGAAGCTTGGCGCCGCCTCTAGAGCAGAGTTGCTCAGCACCATACGTGAAGCTCTCGACTAGCCGCTCCTTGTCCGGTACCGTGACGAAAGGGAGACGCAGGCTAGGGATACTTGCTCGCGACAGGGCTTTCTGCGGTCGTCCCCCAAAGGGGCCTAGAACCCCCTACATCCCCCCCCGGGGACTAGGGGGTTCCCCGATTCCGCCTGGCCCGTCCCGGCGTAGGTTAAGAACAAGCAAAGCAGACACCAGCTACCAACTCACCCAATCGGAGGGAAGCAACACCATGGCAATGAACGAGGCAATGCAAGAAGCAGTTACCTACGTCGTCGGTCTATTCAACGATCCCAGCAGCTTCGCTGAGAGCCCGCTCGACGATGTTGCGGCCAACCTCGGCAGCGAGAACTACGAAGAGGTCGATCCCTACGACGTCCTCGAGCAGGCAATGGATCAGCTCGGCTACGACGACGCTACCCAAGAAGCCGTCATGGCTGCCGCCAACGCTTCGGCCACGGCCACCGCTACGGCTACGGCAACGGCAACCGCCGAAGGTGGCTACACCATCGACCAGCTCGCCGGTATCTTCGCCGAGGGCATCAAGGTCAACATCGACAACAGCGAAGTCATCAACCAGATCGACAACAGCCTCTACGTTGAGGGTGACGTCCAGGGTGGCATCGACCAGTCGAACTACACTCAGGTGACCAATGCCGACGACGGTGCCATCGTCACCGACGGCGACAACTACGGCGACCAGCAGACCGGTGACGGCGTGCAGGTCGGCGAGGCCTACGGAGACGTCGTCCAGGGTGACGGCAACGCCACCGGCGGCGGCATCATCGGCAACGAGAACGTCAGCGCTGGCCAGATCTACGATTCGGAGTTCGGCGACGGCGACAAGACCGACGACAACTCATTCACCGACAACTCGGACAACTCATTCACCGACAACACCAGTGACTCCTTCAACACGCAGGATTCGTACGACACCACGGATTCCTACGACACCGAGGATTCCTTCAACCACACCCATTCCGACGACGACTATGTCGAGGTGGACGTCGACGTCGACAGCAGCTATCAGGACCATGGCCACGACCACAGCCACGAGCCAGTGGCCGAGGTCCACGGGCTCGAGGAACACCACCTGGAGGATGATGCCCTCGACTGCTGATTGATCCAATCAGGAGCAGCAACTGAAGTGAACATCAGCGACGGGCCCTGGTCACGACCGGGGCCCGTCGTTTGTCCAAAGAGAGGATGGAAGCACATGACTACGCAAGGCGGACTTGATCAACGACGAGTGGCTCTGATTGCAGCGGCCGTCGGCATAGCATCCCTATTCGGGATCGGCACCTACCTACTGGTTCAGCCGAAGCCGGGGACCTCAGGGTCGGCATCAAGTGAGGCCGGGCCATCGAGCACCGCCAATTCTGACGACCTGGACACCCTGGCGTCCATCGATCATCGATCGACCACCACCTACGACGAATACGCCACAGGCCCGGAATCAACTACCTCATCGACCCAAGCCGACAGCGACCCCGAATCAACGACATCGACCACCTCATCGGGTGGAGATGGCACCGCTACCACCCTCCCCGAGGAGTCGACCACGACACAAACGGGGCCGTCGACCACAGCCGACACGACGACGTCGACCATCACCTCAACAACGTCGAGCTCATCGACCACAAGTGTGTCGCCGACGATCACGCTGACGGTGCCAACCCTCAACACCATCCCATCGACGTTCGCCACCATCGCGACGACGTCAACCACGTTCTGGACCACCATCCCGCCCCCATCCTTCACCATCACCATCGGCCAGCCGTCGATCACGTTCGGCCCATAGAGGCCACCGTGACCTGGCGGGCCGAGGCGCCTTCAGGGGGCGAGACGACTCAGCTCCCAGCGACCGCCGACCAGGGTGTACCTGAGCCGATCATGGAGCCGGTCTTGGCGTCCTTGCCAGAACTCGACCATGGTTGGCGACAGCCGCCATCCACCCCAGTGGTCGGGTCGGGGCACCGTCTCACCGAAATCAGCGTCGAGCTTCTGGTAGCGGTCGAGCAGATCCTGATGATCAGTCAGAGGTCGGCTCTGATTCGAGGCCCAGCCCCCGATCTGTGAGCCCCGTGGCCGCACCGCCCAGTACTCGTCAGACTCTGGGTCGGGAACCCGGCTCACCGGCCCAGCCACATTCACCTGGCGGCGCATCTCCAACCAGCCGAAGGTGAGGGCCGCTCGGGGCTGGCCGACCAGTTGAAGCGACTTGTTGCTCTCATAGTTGGTGTAGAAGTCGAATCCTTCGACCGTCGCCTTCTTCAACAGCATGTAGCGACTCCAGGGCTGACCATCACCATCGACGGTGGACACCACCATGGCGTTTGGTTCGACCACCTCGGCCTCGACGGCCAACATGAGCCACTCGTTGAACTGGGTGAAGGGTTCGGAGGCGAGGTCTTCTTCGCTGATCCCAGCGGTCTCGTATTCGAGCCGCATCTTGGCCAGATCCATGAGAGAACCCTATGGGATCAGATAGACGATCGCGAAGATCAATACCCAGACAATGTTGATGAAGTGCCAGAACAGGCCAACGAGCTCCACCGTCTCGGCCCGATCCTGTCGCAGTTTGTCCCGGGAGGCCAGGATCAGGAGAGTAGCCAACATCAATATGCCGATGACGACGTGGAACCCGTGGAGCCCGATGAGGGTATAGAAGGCCGAACCGAACAAGTTCCCGGTATAGCCCAGGCCCTCACGGTAGAAGACCGTGAACTCATGGACCTGGCCGGCGATGAAGGTACAGCCGAGGGCGGCTGTTGCTGTCAGCCAGACGCGTGTGTTCTTGTAGTCACCCTCAGAAACGGCCTTGTGGGCGAAGACCATTGTCAGTGAGCTCGTCAACAGGATGAGGGAGTTGACCGAGGTGAAGGGGATATTGAAGAGAGCGCCGACCGAGTCGTCGGCGATGAAGTCGTCGACCAGTTCGGGCGGGAGGGTTTCCAGGAGATTGGAGTTGCCCGCCACGAGCCCACCAATGAAGTTCGCCTTCGACAGCAGGTAGGTGGAGATCAGGGCTCCGAACAGGAGGTACTCCGAGCCTAGGAACAACCACATGGCGAGCTTCTTGTTGGAGAGCCCGAGGCTGCTGTGGCGGTCCTGGTCGTGGTCGTCGACGTCGACGGCGTCGTGCGCCCCCTCGGTTGACGTGGTGGCTACGTCAGTCATCGGACGGTCTCCAGTAGCTCATCGCCTACTCCTCCACTATCGGGATCGGCGTCGTGGTTGCCCCCATGGCCGTGGTCATCGCCCCCGCTGGTACCGAGGTCGAGATCGTCGGTCGGCTCGAAGGCCCAACCGAAGGCACCGGCCAGGACCAGGATGACGCCTGGTATCACCAGCCACATGGAGAAAATGATGCCGTAGCCGACGAGGGGTAGGCCGAGGGCCCCGACAATGGGCCAGTACGAGGGGGCAGGAACGTGAACCCCTTCGGGGTTGCCAGGCTGAGCCAGCTCCTCCCCAGTTGCGATCCTGCGGATCTCGCCCGTCTCGTCTTCGGCGTATTTGCGGTGCCAGAAATCATCGACCGATGACACGATGGGACTGGCGTCGAAGTTGTGGCAAGGCGCCGGTGATTGGATCGACCACTCCAGGGTCCGACCGTCCCAGGGGTCGGGGCCCGGATCGGGCCGTCCGGCTTCGTTCCACTTGGCGTAGGAGTAGAGAGCGTTGACCAGGATCATCAGAGTGGCGGGGGCAAGGATGAAGGCCCCGATCGTTGCCGCCATGTTCCAGAGGTTGAAGCCCTCGGCGGTGTCGTAGGTCTGTATCCCACGCTCCATGTCCTGGAGGCCGAGGATGTGCATTGAACCGAAGGTCAGATTGAAGCCGACGACCATGAACCAGAAGTGCCACTTCCCCACACGGTCGTTGAGCAGGTAACCGAAGATCTTGGGCCAATAGACGTAGAATCCGGCCATGAACCCGAACAGGGCGCCACCGAAGAGCACATAGTGGAAGTGGGCCACGATGAGGTAGGTGTCAGTCAGCTCGGGGTCGGATCGGGACAGGGCTTGGGACAAGCCACCTGCGAGGCCGCCGATCGTGAACTGAATCACGAGACCGATGGCGAACAGCATCGGGGTGTTGAGCGTGATCTTGGTGCCCCGCATGGTGGAGATCCAGTTGAAGATCATCACCCCGGTCGGTATGACGATGAACCAGGTGGCCACGGTGAAGGCACTGGCCGATAGGGGGCCGACACCAGTGACCAACATGTGGTAGACCCACACCCCCCAGCCCAAGAGGCCGATGGTGATGCCGGCATAGACCATGAAGCGGTAACCGAAGATCGGCTTGCGGGCAAAGAGGGGGATGATCTCAGACGCGAGCCCGAACGCCGGCAGAACCATCAGATACACCTCAGGATGGCCGAAGATCCAGAACAGGTGATGCCACAACAGGGGATCAGCCCCCTGCCCGACATTGAAGAAGTTTGCGTCGAACTGGCGATCGAGGAGAAGTAGGAGCTGGGCCACGCTCAGGACCGGGATGGCGAACAGCAAGAGGAACTGGGAAACCAGGGTCATCCAGACGAAGAGCGGCATCTTCATCAGCGTCATCCCCGGGGCCCGCATATTGAGAGCGGTGACGATCAGGTTGATCGCACTGGTCAACGACCCGATGCCAGCAATCAAGAGGCCGACGTTCCAGAGGTCGATGCCGGCCGACGGGGAGAAGACCAGCCCATTGTCGGGGGCATAGTTGAACCAACCCCCCTTTGGAGCGCCACCCAAGAACCAGCTCGTGTTGAGCATGATCCCACCGAGGAGAAAGACCCAGAAGCTATAGGCGTTCAGGCGGGGAAAGGCCACGTTCCGGGCACCCACCTGGAGGGGCATCAGGTAGTTGGCGAAAGCGGCCGCCATTGGCATGGCAAACAGGAAGACCATCACCGTGCCATGCGTGGTGGAGATCTGGTTGTAGGCGTCTTCCGACAACATGGTGTTGTTGGGAAGGGCCAGCTGGAGCCTGATCAGCAGGGCCGGTGCCCCTCCCCAGAGCAGGAAGAACAGTGCGGCGCCCCCGTACAGGATGGCGATCCTCTTGTGATCGACCGAGGTCAGCCAACCAGCGAAGCCACTGGTGTCACGGGGCCGGCTGAACACCCCGAGGGGATTCTCGGCCACCTCCGGCTCGCCGGATGGTAGAGCGAGGGAATCTTCACCGGTCGCCATTTGGCAGGCTCCTGATTAATCGAGGGTCGCCAGGCAGGCGATGACATCGTCGAATTGTTCGTCGATCAGTAGGGGGAAGCTTGGCATGCCGCAGAGCTCGGTGCACCGGCCCGCCCAATTGCCGACCCGGACCGCTGGCTGCGATCGTTGCGAGGAGGGCCATGCCCCCAAGGCACCGACGGGCGATCGAGATGTGCTTGGACGGACTCATGACCCAGCTCAATCTGGTTCAACGATCATCGTCACACCAGATCGCGGCCCTGGCCCGACCCGATGAGGGACTCTTCGTCCTCACTCATCCGCTCCTTCGCCACCGTCTTCTTGGGTGTCCGCACTCGGTTCGTAGACGATTTCTCGTTCTCCAACCACCGCGCCAACGATGCCGCCGGCCAGCAATGCGAGAGCGGCAATGGCAACGACACCGGAGATCACCGAGCGGGGAGCGTTCGACTTGGCAATGACCAAGGCAGAGCCGAAGATCGTTGCTGCTACCAGAGCGGCAACGATGGTCGCCCCCGTCTCCGATACCGCCAGCAGTACTCGTGAAACACCCAGGACCAGTACCGCGATCCCGAGCAGGGACATCATGGGGATCTCGAGTGGGCCGAGCACCCGCTTGCGGATGACCTCGTTGACATCATCGTCACCGGTGGCCCTGTCTGACCAGGCGAGGATGGCCCACTGGATGGTTACGACTGCGAACACGACGATGCCGAGCACGACGAAGGCCTGGCTCGCTGCGATCCCGACGATCAGGCAGGCGACACCGAAGGCGGTCAGAGGCCCCCAGAAACTGGGAGTCTTTGGTGTCGAGACAGTGAGAGCATGGTTGGCTCCGACTCGAGCAGCGGCCTCTTCGGCGTCTCCGTCTCGGATAGCAAGGTTGAGGGCACCCAGTCCGAAGCTGACGACCCCAATCGTGACCAGGGTGGTGTATCCGGTGTGATCGCCGACGCCGCCCTTGTAGCCGGCACTTGTGACGCCGACCACGTCGCCTCCGCTGATCAGCCCATACAGGGCGGCGCCCAGCAACGCCGCCACGCTGACGGCGAACAGGTATTTGGATCCCCAAGTGAACATGTCGACCTACTTCGTGATGTAGACGGCGTACCAGAGTGCTGAGTAGACCCCGACGGTCATTGTCCAGAACACGGCGGCACTGAGCACGCCCTCATAATCTTTGGGTGAGTAGCCACCGCCGAGGGTGCGAAGAGCCATGACGGCCACATAGCCCAAGGCCAGCCCGATGAGTACCAGTTGGATACCGATCATGGTGTAGATCAAGACGGCCCGTGGACTGTCGGCGGCCACCATGCCCATGAGGGAGAGGAGGAAGCCAGTCTGGGCGATCTGGGCGAAGCCGAACATCAGTGTGAGGGCGAAGGCGATGAGGGCGTTGGCCCGGTCATTGGCCCGGATGGCGGACACGGCCCAGAGTATCGAGATGACAGAGAAGGTCAGCGTCAGCATCATGAAGTTCGGTTGGGTCAGAGGGATCGTGACCCCGCTGGGGAGCCAGGCCTGGCCCGCCGCCACCACCGTGGCCCGCTCCGACAGGTAGTAGCCGACCAGGCTGCCGTAGCCGACGAGGATCGAGGTACAAACCAGGCTCGTAGCCAGCAGCAGGAGGCGGGGTCGGGCCGGCTCGCTCGGACTGACGTCGAGTGGTACAGCGTCATAGGGGGTGACGTCGGTCATTGCGAACCTCCTGACGCCGAGGTGTCCTGGGACTCGGCGGCGCCTGCATCATGAACGTTTTCGACACCAGCGGCTTCGATACCGTCGACCAGCGGGGTGGAGGAACGGACAATGGGCGGGCCTTCGAAGTTGCCAAAGCTCGGGGGTGAGGCTGTGGCCCATTCGAGCGTCGTGCCCTCCCACCGGCCAGCGCTGGATTCGTCGATCTTGCCGACGGCTCTGCCTGCTGCGTTCAGGGCAGCGGCGACGGCAGCCACTGCGACGAGGACGATGCCGATCCCGGCGATCAGGTTGAAGAACTCGACGTTGTCCCCGCCGACCAGGGTTGCTTTCGGGTAGGCGACCTGTTTGTCGACCCCGGCCAGGGTCGCTCCAACCCCCCACAACAATGCCCCGACCGTTCCCGCCAGTACGCCGATCAGGGTGATCGGAGCGCTGAGGCGGCGACCCCAGAGCTTGGGTGACCAGTGGTGCAGAGCTCCCATGATGGCGACGACGATGGCCCCCGTCACCAAGCCACGAATCCCGTCGTGGAAGGTCGTCCCATTGAGGATCAGGAGGCTGTCGGTGGAGACGTCGAGTGTTGTCTCGCGGTCAAAGAACAGGGTGACCGGCTCGGCGAGGGCCAACAAGGAGGCCAACGCGGTCAGCAATAGGACAGCTCCGGCGGCCAACATGGCGACTAGAGCGGCGTTGACCCTGATGGTGCCAGCCCGGAGGCTCGCGGAGCAGAGCCCGAGCACGGCCAGGATGGGCAGAACACAGACGGCGATTGCGATGACCAACATGCCGTGGTCGAGGTGGATCTCCCGAACACTGGCGAAACCGAAGAAGGGCGCGCCGTAGACCAGAATCCCGAGGAGGCCAACTGATGCCATGACCGCCCTGCGGGCCGGGACGGGCCGGTCGGTGTGGACTCCAACGACATCTGCGACCATGCCAAGCAATGGAATAGCGGCCCAGTAGACAACGGGAGCAAGGCTCACACTATCCATCACGCCTGTGAGGCCCAGCCGAGAACCGAGGGGAAGGAAGCCATGGCGGATCTGGATGTAGACGATGACCAGCTCGGCCATGAGTACGGGAAGAGTCAGGATCCCAACGAGGGAGAAGACGAAGAAGGACCATGTGGTGTAGGGCACCCGGTCCAGAGTCATTCCCGTCGTCCTAGCTCCGAGAATGGTAGTAGCGACAATGACCATGGCCCAGGTGAGCGAGATCAGGACACCCCCGAAAGCAGCGGCCCACAACACCATGAAATCGGTCTGACCGCCACCGGGTCCGCCATTCAGGACGTAGGACCCGACGAAGAGACCGGTGCTGAGCAACCAGGTCCAAAAGGCACCGGCAGCCCCCCGGCCGAAGGCGATGGCGGGAGCCCCGATCTGGAGGGGAACGAGGAAGGTGGCCAGCCCGACGAGAATCGGTACGATCCCACCGAACAGGAGTAGGGCCCGACCGAGCGACCAGATCTGGGCGAACTGATCTCCGTCTTCGGCGATGGCAAAGCCGCCCAGATCAATGGCTTCGATGCCGACGATGGCAGAGATGACGGTGGAGGCAACCAGGAACAAGAGCCCGGCACCGATCCAGGCTCGACCGATCGTCTTGTGGTCGGCTGATCCGATGAGTCCGTCAAGCGTCAACGACTGAGCCCCCTGAGGCGACGGCGCTTCGGTCTCGGGGCGAGCTTCTGTGAGTGTCATTGAACGGTTGACCTCGCAACGCGGGCGGATTGGGCCTTGTGGCGTATCTGGGTCCGGGCAACGCTCGGATGCACATTTCTGCTTTGTGCGGCCCGTACTGTAACCCGCTCAGCACCCAGATATCGAACCTGTCATATCCCCCATCCGACCAGCTGGTCAACTGCAATCGCAAAGAACAGAACCGTGAGGTGGATAATCGAGAAGCGAAAGTACCGGATGGCCTGCCTCGCCTGGGCCTGCGGGTCTGCTTGTGTCGCCAGTCTGACCGCTCCGCCGGTGAAGAGGATGCCGAGAACCACCGCCGTTCCCAAATAGAGCCAGCCAACAGGGGACACGATCCACAACGCAATGGTGATAGCGCCCACGATGATGGAATAGGCAACCATCTGCCTGGTCGTTTTCTGGTGGCCTTCGACCACCGGCATCATGGGCACGGAGGCGGCCGAGTAGTCGTCCTCGTACTTGATGGCCAGGGCCCAGAAATGAGGCGGAGTCCAGAAGAAGATGACACCGAACAGCAACACCGCGGTCAGGCCAATCTCGTTGGTGACCGACGACCAGCCAATGAGAGCAGGCACGGCGCCAGCCGCTCCACCGATAACGATGTTCTGGGTCGATGTCCGCTTCAGCCAGATGGTGTAGACCCCGACATAGAAGACGCAGGCAATCAGAGCCAGCCACGCCGACAAGGGATTCACCAGGAACCAGAGCCAGACGAAGGCGACGGCCTCGACAACTGAAGCGAAGATCAGGGCCTCGACCGGGGTGACCTCACCAGTGACCAGAGGACGGCCTTCGGTCCGCTTCATCAGGGCGTCAATGTCGCGATCGAGGTACATGTTGTAGGCGTTCGCACCCCCGGCCGCCAGCGTGCCCCCGATGACGGTGAACACCGTGAGCCACAACGGCGGCAACCCTCCATGAGCGACGACCATGGTCGGAACGGTGGTGACGAGCAGCAACTCGATGATGCGAGGCTTCGTCAGCGCAACGAAGGCCAAAGTCCGGTGACGAGGAGGTGCAGCGGTCAGAGCCACAGGATCAGAGGGTACATGTCAGCGACCGGTCTCATCAGGTCGAGCGAGGCGTCGACGCCGCAGAACTCCAGGGAGGTGCGCCGATAGGGGCACCGACCCGGTAGGACGATGGCTGTTCGCCCTCCCTAGAGGGCGAACGAGCAAACCGATCGGTCCCTATCCGCTAGGCCCCTGAGGTCGTTCCGCCTGAACCGTGTGGTGCTCCGCGCCGAACACGATGACGATATGTTGGGCCGGTGGCCCCCATCAGCCCGACCAAGTTCCGAAAGGCAGCCCTGGTCGCAGGAATCGCGCAGGCGCTGATCTTCGTTACTGGAGCCGCCGTTCGCCTCACCGAAGCGGGATTGGGGTGCGAGAACCTCTATTTGGGTTCCTATGATCGACCGTCGATAGAGAGGCCCGAGACGCCAACCGACACTCCCGAGGAGGGGGAAACTGTGGGTGCTGACGACAAGATGCCCCCTAACTCACACCTGGTCAAAGCGGAGTCATGACTGCACCGATCGAGGTTCAACAGCCTGATCTCGACACCGTCGTCGACGAGGACCGGCCGTGGGTGGTTGTGGTCTGGAACGACCCCATCAACCTCATGACCTATGTAGCCTTCGTGTTCCGCAAGCTGTTCGGCTACTCCGAGGAGAAGGCCAACAAGCTGATGCTCGATGTCCACCACAAGGGACGGGCCTCGGTGACGAGTGGAACCAGGACCGAGGCCGAGCGGGATGTCAACCGCCTCCACAGTCATGGCCTGTGGGCCACGATGGAACACGACTCCTAGAACCATGATCTTCGGTCGACGACGTATGTTCAGAGCCACCACCGACGGATTCGCAGTCGAATTGGTCCCCGAGGTCCGGGAATGGGTGATCGACCTAGCCGACCAGCTCGAAAGCCTGCTCGAATCCGACGACAGCGACCTCCGCCGCCTATTTCCCACCGCATACCCCGACGACCCGGAACGAGACGCCGGCTACCAGATCCTCGCTCGCCAGGGCCTGATCGATGGGCGGCGAGAAGCCATCACCATGATGAGGGACACGGTCGATCTGAAGGTCTGGACCGAGGACCAACTGACAGCCTGGATGGGAGTCATCAACGATTTGCGGCTGGTGCTCGGGACCAAGCTCGACGTTGGTGAGGACGATGATGACATCGACTTCGAGATTCCGGAAGCCACCGGCCATCTGGTCTACCACCAGCTCGGCTACCTCTTGGGGGAGGCGGTCGAGGCCCTGACCACCACCCTGCCTCCAGCCAAGGACGACGACATCTGAGCTGACCCCTCAGATCCGGTGGTAGAACACACCGGCGGTGCCAGCATCAGTGTTGGCGGCGACAGCGGGCCCAACCCGGTAGGCGATGATCTCGCCCCCAGATCGCTGGTGGCGAGATGGCTCTCCAAGGCCTCGGTGACGGGTTGGGTGTCGCGATCATCAGCAATGCCGACGAGTCGACGACCAGAGCTGGCCCGACCATCACTAGGCTCCTTCGGCCAGATCAGCGGCAACCGACTTGGCC
Source organism: Actinomycetes bacterium (assembly GCA_024227975.1). The sequence goes on along the minus strand of JAAETV010000306.1, from coordinate 10,713 downwards.
GCGTCTGGACCTCGCTCCGAAGACTCGGCCCCCGGCAAGGCGGGCAGCGACATCGGCGCTGGGGATGGTGCCCAGGAAGTAGCCGAGGAGGGGTGGTGCGAGGCGGCGGGGCCAAGTTCCCCTGACAAGGACCGTATCGAGGTACACCGGCCCGGAGGCCGACACCTGCCCCAGACCAGTCTGATCCCAACGACAACTGGGCAACAACTAGGTGGCGGACGTGACCTGGCCTGCTAAATTGGCCTAGCCCCGGACGAGAGTTCACACGGGACAGTCCGTGCTGTGGGAAAGACATCGGAGTTCTAGACTTGAGTATTCTGGCCCCCATCGTTCAGTGGCCTAGGACACCTGCCTTTCACGCAGGCAACACGGGTTCGAATCCCGTTGGGGGTGCAAGTAGCAAGGCGTCACAGCTTATAATCGAATAGGTAATACTACATATATGGTCCTGTAGTGCAGTCTGGAGTGCACGCCGCCCTGTCAAGGCGGAGGTCGCGAGTTCAAATCTCGTCAGGACCGCTGGAGCCCGAGCATTGATCGGGCCCGCTGGGTTCTTGGCTCTGGCCGAAAACCTAGGAATGAAGCGCATCCTGGGCCTCAACGAGGTCACGGGAAGCCTGGTCGGGTAGCTCAGTTGGCAGAGCGACCGCCTGAAAAGCGGTAGGTCACCGGATCGACGCCGGTCCCGACCACAACTACCTGCCGTGAATAAGCCAAGAGGCCCGAGTCATCTTCATGACTCGGGCCTCAATTGTTATTGAGCCCCGCCGTTTAGTAGTATTGGTCCCCGACAGCTAGGTGAAAGAAATAGGGTTTATGCCAACCGACAAGAAAACACCAATGAGTAAGGATCACAAGGAGGCACTGGCCGTTGGCCGAGCCGAAGGCCGCTCGGTGCGTGCCTACCTCGAGGCCCTTGAGTCAAGCCGCCCCAAGCGTGGCCGCAAGCGTACGAAGGAGTCGATCAGCCTCCGGCTCGAACGGATGGACACCGAACTCGAGTCAGCCGACGCGCTGAAGCGACTACAACTGACCCAGGAAAGGCTCAACCTCACCGACGAGTTGGCCAACATGGATCGAGGGGTTGATCTCGGTGATCTCGAGTCAGAGTTCGTCCGGGTAGCCAGCGGGTATGCCACCCGGAAGGGCATTTCCTACGCAGCATTCCGCCAGATTGGGGTTCCGGCTGCGACCTTGAAGAAGGCCGGTATCACCCGAGCAGCCTAGGGAGGTGCGCCAATAGGGGCACCGACCCGGTAAACCAAAGCCGGCACCCTCCGCCTGCTCCTATCCGTATGACTCCTGAGTACCCCTCTTCCCAGAGTCTCGTGCTGGCCCGGCCAGGCCTGACACCACGTTGGCCTCGATGACGCTATCGTTTGTCGGCGCCTGAGCTGGGACTACACGATTTCGCGGCCCTGATAGCCAGCCTCAGACCGACCCGCTGTGAGCTTCTCGACCGAGGTACAGAAGACACCGATCTGACGATCGATCGTCCCTAGTGTGGCGGTTACTTGATCCGCAAGAGCACTCAATTGGGCTAGTTCACCAGGAAAGCGCTGGTCGTCACTGAGCAGCTGTAGGAGCTGTCGCCCGTCTCCTTCTCCTTGGCGCAGACGAAGAGCGGCGGTCACGGCGTGTTCCTTGATGAGCTCGTGGGCCTCTTCTCGGCCCAACCCATTGCGTACGGCATGCACCAGCAATGCTGTCGTGGCCAGGAACGGAAGATAGCGATCGAGCTCAGCCTTGATAACACCAGGGAAGACACCGAAGTCTCGGATTACTGCGAACGTCGTTTCATATAGGCCATCGAGGGCGAAGAAGGCATCCGGCACCACTACGCGCCGAACAACGGAGCACGAGACATCTCCCTCGTTCCACTGGTCTCCAGCCAAACCCGAAGCCATCGTGAGGTGACCACGAAGCACGGTGAAGAGCCCGTTGATCCGCTCACATGATCTCGTATTCATTTTGTGAGGCATGGCCGAGGAACCAACCTGACCAGGACGAAAGCCCTCCGTTGCTAGCTCTTGACCAGCCATCAACCGAGTCATCAAGGCCAGATTGGCCGGAGCCGAGCCCAACTGAACTAGTACTGAGATGACTGAGAAGTCTCGAGACCTTGGATAGACCTGGCCAACGTTGTCACATACGTCGTCGATACCAAGATGGGCGGCCACACGCCGTTCCAGCTCGGCCACTCGGTCGACTGTTCCCAACAGATCTAGCTGGTCTTGCTGAGATCCAACCGGGCCTTTGATACCCCGGATAGCGAAGTTCGTTCGCACCGCTTCGAGGTGCTTGTGGGCCCCTAGTAGCTCTTCACCAATCTGAGCGAACCGTTTCCCTACCGTTGTTGGCTGAGCCGGGACATTGTGGGTTCGACCCACGATGGCAAGGGACGCATACTGGGCCGCCAGGTCAGCCAACCGGGCCAACAAGGCGACCGTGCGTTGCTCGACCAGGGCCAGCCCCTCGAACACGACGAGTTGCTCGACGTTTTCAGTCACATCGCGACTGGTCAGCCCCTTGTGCAGTTCCTGATGGCCGGCCAGGGCGTTGAACTCGTCGAGGCGAGCTTTCACGTCGTGGCGGGTCTCAGCCTCGCGAACGGCGATGGCGTCGAGGTCGATCTGGTCGACAGCGGCCCGGTAGTCGTCAAGCACTCCCTCGTCGAGGGGGAGACCAAGCTCGGTTTGGGCTTCGAGGACGGCGATCCAGAGCTGGCGCTCCAATCGAACCCGGCTGACGGCGTCGAAGAGGTCTGCCATCTCAGGGCTGGCGTACCGCTCGGCCAAAATGTTGGTGATCATGAGCGTCTGGTCCTCCACCGTCATGGTTGGCGACAACGAACCGGCCTGATTTCTCAAGCAGGCCGCGGCAATGGACGATGCATCAATTGCTTCTTCATTCTGCCGGAAAGAAACCATGAACGGCCGATGCGAAACTGACCCTCTTGATCAGGCAGTCGACGTCTGCGACAGCTGCTTTGGTGAGTTCTGCCATGCCTGCCTGGTACGGCCGAAGGGACGACGACATCCCGTCTGCACTGACTGTGCCCTGATCGCCTCAGGAGTCCGAACCGGGGCCCAACCTGAGCGTCGCGGTTCCAAGCGCAGTGTCAAGAAGCGGCGGGAGGCCCTGAAGGAGAACGCAACCAGCGAAACCAAAGTCTTTGAGTACTTCGACACCGAACCCTCGGCCGACACCGCTGCCACCTCGGAGTCCGACGGCCAGACCAAGCCCGAGTCGACCGATCCGGCCGAGAAACTGGATCCGGCGACCGAGTCGGGGATAGAGACGGCCTCGGAGCCGATGGAGCCGATGGGCGATGCGGCTTCATCGACCGAGACGTCGATCACGTCAGCGGAGGGAGCTGAGGAGGCGGCTGGACTCCCCGGAGATCTGCCCGGGCCACCGGCGGGCACAGCCCCGGCTGGGGCGGAGGAGCCCACAACCCCTGCCGTCGCCAGGCTCAATGAGATCCGCCAGAGCACTGAACAAGACCAGAGGGGAAGCCAGGCAACCACCGAGACCGAAACTGGTTCCGGAGCAGGCCCTGGTCCCGGCGCGGTTCCTGAGACGGCCAACGGCAAGGCCGGGCTTGTGGAGACACCCGTTGCCAAGTCGACCGAGATCTGCGAAACCGACCCGGTTCGTGGGTCCGAAGGGCAGAAGCCAGCTCGCAAGCCGAGGCCACCAGTCGCGACGCCCCGCCGGCGCCAAGCCGACCAAGCCGAAGGCGACCAAACCAGAGCCCCCCAGCAAGCTACCGCGCCTATGATCGGCGAGGTTCGGGTGACTGGAGACCGGCGACGGGCCGAGGACGTCGAGCCTGAACCGCCGCCAAGCGCCGATCCGGTCGCCGCTGAGGTCGGTGACGCGGCTGGCTCCGAGGGTCGAAACGCCGTCGATCGGTTCGACACAGACCAACCGCCCGGCGGTTCTGCTGCGGCGACGGACGGTGATGGGGGCGGCACCATCGCCCGCAAGGCTGACACTGATGCCACCGGAAACTGGATCCCCCCGATCCTGCGAGGCATGGCTCCCGATGCTCGAGAGGCCAAGGCCTCGCTCCCCCAGCGCCGCAAGCCGCCCGAGGACTGACCCCTGCTCAATCTCGGCGCACTCCGGGCCCCAAGGTTTGTCTACGCCGGGCGTCGTTCAGGCTCGGTAGTGGAGAAACTGGCGTCGGCCGGGACCGGTTGAGACGAGCGTAATCGGTACACCGACCTGGCTCTCGACCAGATCCAGGTAGTTCCGGGCCGCCGGGGGCAGGTGGTGTGGCTCGGTGGCCGCCGTCAGGTCCGTCTTCCAGCCGGGGAGCTCCTCATAGATCGGGGTGGCCCGGTGGATGTCTGACTGGTGATAGGGAAGGCGGTCAACCCGCTTCCCGTCGATCTCGTAGGCAACGCAGATCTTGACCCGATCAAAGGTGTCGAGCACATCAAGCTTGGTGATGGCCAGCTCGGTCAGGCTGTTGACCCGGGTGGCATGACGCAACATGACGGCGTCAAACCACCCCGGGCGACGGCGCCGCCCGGTGTTGGTGCCGTACTCACGGCCGATGTCGACCATGGCATCGCCTGCCTCGTCGAACAGTTCGGTTGGGAACGGCCCTGAGCCAACCCGGGTGACGTAGGCCTTGGCGATGCCGACCACCCGGTCGATGAGCCTGGGGCCGACTCCAGCTCCAGCGCAGGCACCGCCTGCGGTCGGATTGCTGGAGGTGACGAAGGGGTAGGTGCCGTGGTCGAGGTCCAGGAAGGTGGCCTGGGCCCCCTCGAAGAGGACGTGCTGACCCCCTTCAAGAGCCTCGTGGACGAGGTCCACGGTGTCGTCGATATGGGGCTTGAGCCCCTCCAAGCACTCGGATAGGACCTTGTCAGCCAGGGCATCGCGGTCGACGGGGAGGCGGTTGAAGACCTTGGTCAGCACCCGATTGTGGTGATAGAGCGCCGCCTCGAGCTTCTGGCGAAAGATCTGCTCATCGAGCAAGTCTTGGACCCGGATGCCGAGCCGCATGGCCTTGTCGGCATAGGCGGGGCCGATACCGCGTTTGGTCGTGCCCAGCTTGGCCTTGCCCAGGTGGCGTTCGTGGAGGGCGTCGAGCTGTTGATGGTAGGGCAGGATCAGGTGAGCGTTGCCCGAGACCCGGAGCTTGCTGCAGTCGATGCCGCGCTTGGTCAACATGTCCATTTCGGTCAGCAATACGAAGGGATCGACGACGACCCCATTGCCGATCACGGGAGTGATGTGGTCGTAGAGGACCCCGCTCGGTACGAGCTGGAGGGCAAAGGTTTCGCCGTCGACAACCAGGGTGTGGCCGGCGTTGTGGCCTCCCTGGTAGCGCACCACCATCGACATTTCCTTGGCCAGGAGATCGGTGAACTTCCCCTTGCCCTCATCACCCCATTGAGTTCCAACCACGATCGTCGCAGGCACAGATCAAGGGTAGCTGCGGCTGTCCTGGTACCTGCGGCTTCCGTCGGGCCAGCAGACAAGTTCGACCCTCACCACCGATGGATTTAACCTGGTCGGGGCGGTGAGGCCCATTAGGGCTAGTCAGGAGGCCGGATCTGATGGGACCAATGGAAGGGGTGCGAGTAGTTGAACTCGGCCTGTGGATCGCCGGACCGTCTTGTGGCGGGGTCCTGGCTGATTGGGGGGCCGACGTGATCAAGATCGAGCCCCTGGCCGGAGACCCGTTCCGGGGCCTGGCCTGGCTCTACCCCGGAAGCGTCAATCCTCCCTTCGAGCTCGACAACCGAGGTAAGCGAAGTGTGGCCATCGATATCACGACCACTGAGGGGCGAGCCCTGATCGACGATCTCCTGTCCGAGGCCGACGTGTTCCTCACCAACTACCGCTCAGCCGGGCTGGAGCGGGCTGGCCTCGACCATGCATCGCTGACTGCCGCCTACCCCCGTCTCGTCTACGCCCATGTGAGTGGCTATGGGCTGGACGGAGACGAGCGGGATCGGGCCGCCTACGACGTCGGCGCCTTCTACTCTCGTGGTGGAATAGGGGCGGCGCTGACCCCACCCGGCAGTGACCTCCCCTATCCCAGGGGTGGGATGGGTGACCACATGACAGGTCTTGCCGCGGCCGGTGGGGTAGCGGCGGCCTTGTATAGCCGGGAGCTGACGGGTGAGGGGCAGGTGGTGTCGACGTCACTGTTGCGCAATGGGGCCTATATGCACGGTTGGGACCACAACGTGACGGCCCGGCTCGACATCGATACCGAACCGGTGACCCGGTCGGGCCCCCCGAACCCGCTCATCAACGGCTACCGCTGTGGTGATGACAAGTGGGTGTGGTTGCTGGGGATGGAGGCCGACCGCCACTGGCCTCAGGTAGTTCGGGCCCTCGATCGGGCCACTTGGGAGCACGATGAGCGCTTCGCCACCATCGAGGCCCGGCGAGACAACAGCCATGAGCTGGTGGCGGCCATGGACGAGGTGCTGGCGACCAGGAGCCGGGAGGAGTGGGCCATGATCTTCGACACCCATGATGTGTGGTGGGCCCGGGTCCAGACCACCCTCGATATGCGTCACGACCCCCAGGCCAGGGCGGCCGGATGTTTTGTGCCTGCTCCTCTTCCCGACGGTGAAGTGGTTGACATGGTCGCGTCCCCCGTCGACTTCTCCTCGACAAATTGGGTCGTGCGCGACCCGGTTCCCGAGCTCGGTCAACATACCGAAATCGTGTTGATGGAACTGGGCAAGGGGTGGGACGAGATAGAGCAGCTCAAGCAAGCCGGCGCCATCCCCTAGCCAGTACCCCTTCGAGTTGGGTCCTAGCGTTGGATGCGGCGGGTGCGGCAAGGGTCACTGGTGCAAGCGGGGACACCACCGACCTCGGCTAGCCCTAGCAGGGCTCGACCTTGGAGACCATTGCCGAGATCGATCGGGTCACCGGCCGGAAGGGCCCGACCCTGACGTTGGGTGACTGGGCCGCCCGAGTCACCGGTTCCCGGATCGAGGGCTGAGGTCGGAGTTGTGTCTCCAGGGCCGGTAGTCGTGGTCGGAGCTGTGTCCCCCGGGGCCGCGGTCGTGGTCGAAGTGGGATCCCCCGGGGCCGCGGTCGTGGTCGGACTGGGATCCCCAGGAGCAACAGTCGTGGTCGGACTGGGATCGGGGCTCGGGGCTGGCGGGCCACCACCTCCGTCACCGTCACCAGGATCGGAGGGCTCGGTCGGCCACTGGCTGACGGGGGCGAGGAAGGTGAACCCATCGGGAACGGTCAAGACGGTTCCGGCACCCGGCGCCCGCACGGTCAGATCCACGGTGCCAGCCTGCTCGACCCACGGCGTCCGCACCACGATCCAGGAGCTGCTCTGGGAGTAGACGGTCCCGGGCAAGTCACCGAACCAGACGTAGGCCTCTTGGGGAAAGCTGCCAGCGATACTGACGAAGGTCTCGGCCTTGGTCAGGCCCCAGCTTGGAGTGATGGACGTGATGGCCCAGTCCTCGTCTACCACGTCGCCCGGTTCAGCTGGCCAGGTCGGACTGGGGTCAGGATCGGGTGCTGGGCTGGGTGACGGCACCGGATCCGTGCCTCCATCATCAGACTCTGGGTCGGGGGTGGGCTCCGGATACGTCGGAGCAGGATACGTGACCTCCGGATGGTTCGGAGCAGGATACGTGACCTCCGGATGGTTCGGAGCAGGATACGTGACCTGCGGATACGTCGGAGCAGGATAGGTCGGCTCCGGATACGTCGGCGGCAGATATGTGGGCTGCGGATACGTCGGAGCAGGGTAGGTCGGCTCCGGATACGTCGGCTGGGTGACCGGGTCACCGCTGGGGACGGTTGTCGTCGTCGTTTCATCGGTGGGGGTACCGGTGCCCGGGTTGTCGTCGGTCGGAGTACCGCTACCAGGATCGGTCGGGGTCGGCGGGGCCGGATCGCCGACGACGAAGGTTGTGATGAAGGCATCACCGAGGCGTACGGTCGAATCGGTCCGAGGTACGGCCTCCACCACTATCCCATAGGTCCCATCGGGAAGGCTGGTGACGAGGTTGGCCGCCATGGACAGCTCTTGGCCCAGGGTCACCGCACCCCGATCGTTGGTGGCCCCGCTCGTCCCGTCGATCGATACCGGGTGGCCGATAATGGCGTAGATGCCGTCGGGTCGAACCGATACCAGTGATGCCTCCCAGTGGAAGGGCTGCTCGTACTGGCCACCGGGGGCGTTCAGGGTGATCTCAGCCGCTACGGCCTCAGAGCTAGCGTCGGCCAGGCCTCCCACCACCACGACTGGAGGTGCCCCGTCGGTGGCGGCCCCGGGGGCTGCGCCGACTGCTCTGGCCGCATTGAGTCGGGTCGAGGAAGGAGCGTAGTTGGCGTAGGCGGGGAGCTCGTCGGCCGTACCGACCAACTGGTTGATGACGGCAACGGGATCAGCATCTGGCCGTTGCTCCAAGACCAGGGCGGCGACCGCGACCGTAATCGGGGTGGCCTGGCTGGTCCCGCTCATGAAGGAGTAGTCGCCGTTGGGGATGGTCGACAAGATCAGCTCGCCGGGGGCGAATACGTCTACGACGGTGCCGTAGTTGGAGAAGCTGGCCTTGGTCTCGGCCGGGCTCGATGCCCCGACGGTCAACACATTGGTGGCATTGATACTGGCCGGGTAGACGGGGGCCGTCGACAGGTCGACACCATTATTGCCAGCGGCGATGACGAGGAGCACGCCGGCCGCTTCGGCGTAGTGGACGGCATCGATCATCGGGGTGACAGCCGCAATCGGAGCCCCGGGCGAGGTCCCGAGGGAGAGGTTCACAATGTCGGCACCATTGTCGACGGCATAGCGGATGGCTCGAACGATGGACGAGGTGGTCATCGAGCCAGTCGGGGAGACGCTGAGATCCATGATCTGCACATCTGGAGCCAGGCCGGCAATGCCTTCATTGTTGCCGGCAGTGGCAGCGATGATTCCCGCCACATGGGTCCCGTGCTTGTGATGGCCGGGGAGGAAGGGCACATTGTCATCGGCGGCAAAGTCCCAGCCTCGGCAGTCGTCGATGTAGCCGTTGGCGTCGTCGTCGATCCCGTTGGTGCAGTCTTCGTCGGTGTTGACCCAGCTCTTGCCGGCCAGGTCAGGATGGCCGAAGTCCACACCAGAGTCGACGACGGCGACCACCACACCCAGGCCGGTGGCGAGCGTTGCCGCCTCGACCCCATCAACATCGGCGTCGGCGATCTGGGGCGGAGGCGAGGCGAGGGAGTCGAGGTTGTGGCCGGTGTTGTCGAACGGCCACTGGTAGCCGCCGTAGGTGTCTTCGGTGAAGCCAAGGGGTAGGTCGTCCATCACCATCAGGTCGGGGTGCTCGACCACATCGGGGGACGTGGTGACAATGGCAAAGCTGCCGTCCCCGATGGCGGCAACACTAGTGACGTCGTCGTGACCGGCCAGGGCATCGATCAGGGGGTGGCCGAATGACTCACCGTCGCCGGCAGCCAGGCCCGGAGCTTCAACCGGGTCCACCGACCCTTCGGCGTCGGTCAGGGCGACGAACGAGCCGGAGGAATCGATGAACCCGGGGATGCCATCCTGAAAGAGCAGGGTGGCGTCATTGGCCTCATCGAGGTGATCCGGGCTGACGGACCAACCCCCAGCCGGAGCCGAGGAGCTCGAGGATGTCGCAGCATCCGAGCCAGAGGCGCTTGGAGAACTGCTGTCGACACTCAAGCCGTCGGCAGCGGGGGTGACGATGAAGCGGTACTGGCCATCGTCAGGGTGGGCGGGGACTGAGTGGGTCATCTCGGTCACCTCAGGAGGGGGCGGAAGCTGGCTCTGGGCCTGCTGTCCGGCTGTCGATCCGCACCCAGTGCTCGCTATTGCCAACGTCAGCGTAAAAAGGGGGACTGTCGCAACCCTGTTCCGATTGATGACAATTCCTCGAATCGCTCGCTGGTCGACCTGGGTGTTGAAGGAGGTCAACCCTTCATCGGCAATTCGAGGCCTGATTCTTTAGCCCTACTCCGGGCTGCGAACCCCACTTGCCTGGCAGGCAAGACCAGACCTGGCACATCGTCGACAACCGTGCCTCAACGAGTCAACTGGGCGGTCCGCCTCCGCCCGGCAGCGAGCCACCTCCTCCGAAGCCAATGAAGCAACCGATCATCAGGTATGCCAGCCTGCATCGAACCCGAGCTCGTACTCCCGTCGACACCGTCTCGGTCCTTCACCAGGTGGCGAGTTCAACACCCGAACCGGGCTGGGCCATCTTGACTTGGTGACACAGCAACATCGCAAGGTCCGCCGGTTCGCGCCGGCTACGCGGTGCCAACATCTGGACCGAAAACGGCCGCCGTTGTCAGGATCTAGCCAACCATCTGATCGATGATCTGCAATGGCAAAAGCACCAGCCCGATCACACCGCTGAGGCCGGCTTCAGTCTCGATCCGGTCGCCGCGATCAACCGGCTCAACGGCCAGTTGAACAGCCATCTCGCGTCGCTTGACGGAGCGCTCGAAGACGGCACCAACATGCGGATCGAGGACGAACGGCTCATAGTCACACCGTTGGCGGCGCAGGACGATCGTGATGAGTCTTCTCCCCTACCTGGCCGCGATCGGTGCGGCCTGTGTCCTCCTCTTTGTTCTGATCGCATCGGACCGCGTCGCCGCACGCAAGGTTGTGCTCTCGAGAAGAACATCGTTTCTACTGATCGGCGCCAACGGGGAGGACCACATCCGTATCGTCAC
>JAAETV010000305.1 GCA_024227975.1 Actinomycetes bacterium | reverse complement strand
TTTGCTTGACATCGACGGTGACACTTCACCATTGCGACTCACCATCGACGTCGATCCGGCTGAGCTACTCGAACTTTCTGAGCTACCCATCGCCGAGCATCGACCTCACGTCCGCCGCCTCCACCTCGAGTACCGCCAGGGGTTGGTGCTCTCGCCGCCAAGCCCGATCTCGAACCAGGAGGAACCGGCTGCCGGCAGCGTCCAGCAGTTCGAGTACTCCCAACCCGCCTAGTCGTCCCGGCTGCGACATCCGGGCGGGCTGAAGGCTCTCAGTGCTCTGCGATACAGAATTCGTTGCCCTCGGGGTCGGAGAGGGTGGTCCATTGCACTCCCCATTCTTCCTTGTCGTGGATCCTGGTCGCGCCGAGCCCAACCAGGCGCTCGATCTCCGCCTCCCGGTTGTCAGTCCCGAGATCGAGGTGCATCCGATTCTTGACCGTCTTCGACTCGGGGACCTGGATGAACATCATCATCGGACTGGGGTGGTCACCGTCACTGGCGGCGATGCGAGCAAAGAACGGGCTCGCTGCTGGCTCACCCGAGACGATTGGCCGTCCGAGCACGGCTGACCAGAACTCAGCGACAGTCAGGGCGTTGGCGCAATCGAGAGTGACGGCAGCGACGTGGGTGGTCATGGGGTGGTCCTATCGTTGTGATCGGTCATCTGCATTATCGCCTGCTTCTGACCGAACCCTCCCCTACCGTCTGGTGCCGAGATGACGATTCCTGAACCGACGCTGAACCGACCGCTGGGCCAAGGCGTCGACGCCGGTGACAACCCAATGTATGAGCCCCGCTACCAGGAGATCGCCACCTTCATGCGGGCCCCATACCAACCCGATCTGGATGGGGTCGATATCGCCCTGTTCGGTGTGCCCTACGACGGTGGTGTCACCAACCGACCCGGAGCCCGCCACGGTCCCCGTGAGATCCGCAACCAGTCGTCGATGATGCGAACCATCAACCACACCAGCCGGATCAACCCGTTCGAGATCTGCTCGGTGGCCGACGTCGGCGACGTACGGTTCAGCCGGGTCTACGACAACGGGGCCGTCACGGCCGACATCGAAGCCTTCCTCGGACAGGTGCTGGCCGCGGGCGCCCTCCCCCTGGCCGCCGGGGGCGACCACTCGATCACCTACCCCATCTTCCGGGCCCTCGCTTCGAGCCAGGAACCACTGGGGATGATTCACATCGATGCCCACACCGATACTTGGGGTCCGTTTCGGGGCGAGAAGTTCCACCACGGCTCCCCCTTCCGCCTGGCCTGCGACGAGGGCTTGCTCGATCCTGCCCGGACGATCCAGATCGGGATCCGGGGCGCCCAGAACTGGGCCGACGGGTGGGAGTACTCAGACGCTCAGGGGATGAGGGTGGTGTTCATCGAGGAGCTCGAGTCGCTTGGGGTGCAGGGGGTGATAGCCGAGGCCCGCCGTGTGGTTGGCGACGGACCCACCTACCTCAGCTTCGACGTGGACGGGCTAGACCCCGTCTATGCGCCGGGGACCGGTACCCCCGAGGTGGGTGGCATCACCACCCGCGAGGCTCTGGGTCTGCTGCGGGGTCTGCGAGGCCTCGACCTGGTAGGAGGAGATGTGGTCGAGGTGTCGCCCCCGTTCGATCCGTCGGGTGGCACAGCTCTGGTGGGCGCCACCCTCATGTACGAGATCCTCTGCCTCCTGGCCGAGGTTCGGGTTGGATAGCCAGCCTGCGGCCAACACCGGTGAGACCGCTCCATTTTCGAGCCTTGATGTCGAGCCCGCTAGCCCTGGCAAGGTCCGAAGCGCGAGAATCGCTACGCCCCAGCCAAGTACTCGGAGGAACTACGCCATGACGATGTTCGATCTCAGCGACCATGTTGCCCTCATCACCGGATCAACGAAAGGAATCGGCAAGGCCATCGCGGCTCGCATGGCCCAGGCCGGAGCCAAAGTCACCGTCTCCAGCCGCAAGGCCGATGCCTGCGATTCCGTGGCGGCAGAAATCAACAGCCAATGGGCGGCCAACGGGGGTGAGGCCGTAGCCATCCCCTGCCACGCCGGCAAGGACGAGGAGCTGCAGAACCTGGTCGACACGACCATGGAACGGTGGGGCAAGATCACCACCCTGGTCCCCAACGTTGCCGTCAACCCCTTCCATGGCCCTATGGCTGATCTGCCTGACTCGGCCCTCGACAAGATCCTCGACACCAACGTCAAGGCCACGTTCAGGTTGTGCCGCATGGTCCTACCCCAGATGGTCGAGAGGGGGGAGGGCGGAACCGTCACCCTGATCGCCAGCATCGCCGGGTTGAAGGGTTCGACCGACCTCGGTGCCTACGCCATATCCAAGGTGGCCGAACACCAGATGGCCCGCAATCTGGCCGTCGAGAACGGACCCCATGGCATCAGGGTCAACGCCATCGCCCCCGGCCTCATCAGGACCGACTTCGCCCAGGCGCTATGGACCGATCCTGTCCGGCTCGAAGCAGTGGAGAACACCCTCCCCCTGCGCCGACTCGGTAGCGGCGACGACGTGGCGGGAGCAGTCGTCTTCCTCGCCAGCGAGGCCGGAGCCTATGTGACTGGCCAGGTCATCAATGTGTGCGGCGGCAGCAGCGTCGTCTAGGGGCGAACACCGGCACCCGACTCGGCGCCATATCTTGCTGATGGCGAGCTAGCGCCCTGCGGGATGCCACACCGTCTTGGTCTCGCAGAAGGCCTCTATGAGATAGGGAGACTCGGCATCGGCTGAGAGCCAGTTGCGTTCGGCGTCGCTGGCCGAGACGGTTCGGGTGACGGTGGCGGCCCCCTTCTCGCGGGCCACGGCGGCCAGGTCGGGATCACAGCCGCTGAGATCGACGGCGTTGACGTCGGCGTGGTCGGCCAGCCACGGCACCAGTTCCTCTCGGGAGCCGGTCAAGATGTTGACCACCCCGCCGGGTACATCGCTGGTAGCGAGGGCTTCGGCCAAGGTGATGCCGACCAGGGGGGCCGACTCGGGCGCCAGCACGACGGCCGTATTGCCCGAGACAAGGGCCGGTGCGAGGCGAGACACCAGGGCGACTAGGGGGCTGGAGTCAGCGGCCGCGATCCCGACGACGCCCATGGGTTCGAGCACACTGAAATTGAAGTAGGGCCCCGCCACGGGGTTGGCTCCGCCCAGCACCTGGGTGTACTTGTCGGCCCAGCCGGCGTACCAGACCCAGCGGTCGATGGCGACGCGGACCTGAGCTTGGGCGGCGGAGACACCGACCCGTTCGAGCTCAGCCACGAACTCATCCGATCGGGTCTCCATCACCTCGGCGATGCGGTAGAGGATCTGGCCCCGGTTGTAGGCGGTGCGGCCAGCCCAGCTCTCCTGGGCCTTGCGGGCGGCGGACACCGCGTCGCGCACATCCTTGCGGGAGGCCTGGCAAGCATGGGCGATGAGTGTCCCATCGGGCTGGTTCACCGGAAAGGTGCGCCCCGATTCGGAACGGGGGAAGGCCCCGCCGATGAACAGTTTGTAGGTCTTGTTCACACCGATCCTGCTCATCGCTGCACCTCCAGGTCGACGTAGGGCAAGAGGCCGGCCCGGCCCCCCTCACGTCCGAAACCGCTCTCCTTGTACCCACCGAAGGGGCTGGCCGGATCGAACCGGTTGAACGTGTTCTCCCACACCACACCGGCCCGCAGCTGTTGAGCCATCCACAAGGCCCGACTGCCCTTCTCGGTCCATACCCCAGCCGAGAGCCCATAGGGGGTGTTGTTGGCTTTGGACACCGCTTCGTCTGCGGTGCGGAAGGTGAGGACCGACAGCACCGGTCCGAAGATCTCCTCCTGCACGACCCGGTGGGCCTGGGTCACCTCCGACAGCAAGGTCGGAGCGAACCAGAAGCCTGAGTCGGGGAGGTCGCACGGGGGCTGGTAGAGGGTGGCACCGTCGTCGACCCCTGACTGGACCAGCTCGGTGATCTTGGCCAACTGGGCCGCTGAGTTGATGGCACCGACGTCGGTGTTCTTGTCGAGGGGGTCGCCGAGCCGCAAGGTCGAGAGCCGATTCTTCAGCCGTTCGACGAAGTCTTCGGCGATGGGCTCCTGGACCAGGAGTCGTGATCCGGCGCAGCAGACATGGCCCTGATTGAAGAAGATCCCGTTGACTACCCCTTCGACGGCCTGGTCGAGGGCAGCGTCGGCGAACACGATGTTGGCCGCCTTGCCCCCGAGCTCTAGCGAGAGACGCTTGGTGGTGCCAGCAATGGCGGCCTGGATCTGTTTGCCAACCGCACTCGACCCGGTGAAGGCGACCTTGTCGATACCGGGGTGAGCCACTAGGGCAGCACCCGTGTCGCGGCCACCGGTGACGATACTGACCACCCCTGGGGGCACCTCGGCGTCGTTGAGCAGGTCGGCCAGGAGGAGGGCACTCAGCGGGGTGGTCTCAGCCGGTTTGAGGACGACGGTGTTTCCCGTGGCCAAGGCGGGGGCCAGCTTCCAGGCCGCCATCAGGATGGGGAAGTTCCAGGGGATGACCTGGCCGGCCACCCCGATCGGCTTGGTGCGGCGACCGGGAAAGGCGAAGTCGAGCTTGTCGGCCCAACCGGCGTAGTAGAAGAAGTGGGCGGCCGCCGTCGGCAGGTCGACATCGCGGCTCTCCTTGATCGGCTTGCCCCCGTCCAGGGTCTCCAACACCGCGAACTCGCGGGATCGCTCCTGAAGGAGCCGGGCGATGCGGTACAGGTACTTGGCCCGCTCCCGGCCCGGCATGGGGCCCCACACTTCGCTGTAGGCCCGGCGGGCGGCCGCTACCGCTGCGTCGATGTCGTCGGGGCCGCCAACGGCAACGTTGGACAGATGCTCCTCGTTGGCGGGGTTGATGGTGGCCATGGCCTCGCCGGAGCGGGCCTCGACCATCTCACCGTCGATGAAGAGGCCATAGTCATCGGCCACCGTGACAATGCTGGTCGATTCTGGCGCTGGGTCGTAGTCAAGGTCCACGTCAGGCCTCGGTGAAGTCGTCGGATCGTTGGTATCGGCCGGTGTCGAGCTTGGCCCGCTGCATGAGCAGGTCGTTGAGAAGGCTCGACGCTCCAAACCGGAACAGCTCGGGCTCGCACCACTCTGGACCCAGGGTCTCAGCGATGAGCGCGAGGTACTGCCATGCCTGTTTGGCCGTTCGGATCCCGCCGGCCAGTTTGAGGCCGACCTTTTCGCCCGATGTGTTGGCGTGTTCGCGGATGGCTTCGGCCATGCAGAGGGCGACGGGTGGGGTGGCGGCGGTGCCGATCTTGCCCGTCGAGGTCTTGATGAAGTCGGCCCCATGGTCCATGGCCAACATCGATGCGCTACGGACGGCGTCGTAGGAGCCGAGCTCGCCGGTTTCGAGGATGACCTTCAGGTGGGCCGAGCCGCAGGCTTCCTTGGCGGCGGCGATCTCGTCGCCCGCTTCGGCCAACCGGCCGGAGAGGAACAGGGATCGGTTGAGCACGATGTCGACCTCGGTGGCCCCAGCCTCCGCCACCCAGCGGATCTCGTCGAGTCGGGTGCTGAGGGGCCCGAGCCCGGCGGGGAAGGCGCCGGCGACACTGGCGATACCGATCGGGGTCCCAGCCAATGCCGCCACTGCGGGAGGAACCATCTCGGGGTAGACGCAAACCGCGGCCACAGCCGGGACCGATGGGTCGCCGGGCGACGGTCGTCTGGCCTTGGCGCATAGTGACGCCACCTTGCCCGGGGTGTCTGTGCCTTCGAGGGTGGTGAGATCAGTGCAGCGGATGGATAGGTCGAGGGCAGCTCGCTTCGTATCGCGCTTGATCGATCGGCCGGTGAGCGATGCCGCTCGTTGTTCGAGACCGACGGCGTCGACGGGGGTGACCGGGGAGCTGCTCATGCGGCCCGAACCAGGGCGTCGATGAGGGCCAGGACCCGATCGGTGGATGCGGCGGCCACGTCGAGCACTTCTTGATGACTGAGATCGCCGCCCATCCCGGCCGCCAGGTTGGTGACGAGCGAGACTCCGGCGACCTCAGCCCCGAGGTGTTTGGCCGCGATCGACTCGAGAACGGTTGACATACCGACCAAGGTTGCACCAAACCCAGCCAACATGGCGATTTCAGCCGGGGTTTCGTAGGCCCCGCCCAGCAGGCCG
>JAAETV010000304.1 GCA_024227975.1 Actinomycetes bacterium | reverse complement strand
CGCAGAGGCGGTGCATTTGGAGACGGCGATCTACTCGAAGGAGTCGTAGGTGAGGAGCTCGTCCCTAGTCGGAGGTTCGAATCGCCGCGCCCACTCGTCGAGCTCGTCACGCTCGATCGAGCGGGAACCCCATCGGCCTTCGAGATCACGCCGGCAGATCCGCTTCCACAGCTCATCGACGGGCGCCCTCGTATGTCGCAACTCGACTGCAGCCCCGACCGACCTCGCTGCGTCCCGCAGCGCGTCGCGCTCGGTACGGACCCAGACGCCCCATTCGATGATGACGTTCCTTCCGCCGCGAAGGAGATCGAGGGCGAGTTCGAGCTGGAATGCCTCGATTCGTGATCTCGAGGCGTGGTCCCAGAGATCGACGCCGGCCACGATCATCCAGTCGTCCGGGCACATCCGGACCGCGCTGAGCGTCAGCGCCAGCTTCTTGGCAAGGGTCGTCTTGCCGCTACCGGGCAAGCCAGTAATCACAACCAGCCGAGTTTGGGACGCGGCCGTTTCGTCAGCGCTCATGGTTCCACCCTGCCAGCAATTGTGGAAGCGGGTCGAGGTTGCTCGGGCCCGCAAGATCAGGAGCTCGATCTGGGACGGCTCGTCTATGACCTGCGAACGAAGTGGGGCCGAGTCAGCGCGAGCGGGCCGAGCGGATGGGCAGGACGCAGTCGGTCATCTCGCGGCTCCAGGAAGGCGGGGCGCCAAGAACCGGATCGATACTCTCGCCCGTGTAGCCACTGTGCTGGGCTGGTGCCTGCTATCTGGGTGTTGACATCGCTACGGTCGGTTTCGTGCCGCGGAATTCCTCTACCTTGTTCATACGCCCGCACCCAGAGCACCTGCGTCAAGTGGCGAGACTCAGATGGGATTGGGCGGTGGAGCGCGGACATGTAGCGCAAGGCACGCGCGATCACTTCACGCAAGGTCTTCAGCAATGGTGCGAGGCACACCAGGGCACCCACCTGTGCCTAGTCGGGATTGGTGAGGACGATGAGGTGGTCGGTTTCGGGTTCGTCGTACTCACTGCGAGGGTGCCGACTGCGAGCCTGGACGAGCGGACCTCAGCAGATGTACAAGCCGTATTCGTCGCACCTGAACTTCGCAACGCCGGAATCGGAGGGCTGCTCATTGAGGAACTGGTTGGTCTTGCGAGAGAACGCGGAGCCGAACACATCACAGTCCACTCCAGTCCCGGTGCGATCACCGCGTACGAGCGGGCCGGCTTTGTCCATGATTCGTTGATGATGAATCAGATGCTGTAACCGGTCGCCGATACGACCGACTGTAGCGAGGAGACAACGATTGGCCTGGGCCTCCCGACGGGATCGAACCCGAGTCCAGGTCAGCACCACCGACCAGTATCGCGTGGATCCAGTGGTATGTGATCTGGTGGTGGTCGACGATGCTCGACTGCACCGATGGCCGTCCGTTCCAGTTCGTTGCCGACTGGGTCAACATCGAGCTGATGAGGACATCGCTGAGATGTGCCTGCTTCGGCGGATGACACCCTACTTCGCCGAGGGCATGCCCGCGAGCTGAGTACGCGCATTGAGCACGTAGCGGCCGCATGGGATCCGCTGCGACAGGGCGGCTGCGATGCCTGCTTGGACGGTTGCGGGGCGTCGGACATCTGGGCCTTGACTCTCACTCGGGTGAGGCTGTCATCCTGGCCTCGTGACCGATGATCGAGACCGTTTTCGGATCGGTGAGTTCGCTGAGCTCGTGGGGCTGAGCATTCCGCAGCTCAGGCGATACGACCGCCTCCAGCTTCTCACCCCAGAGGGAAGGACCGTGTCGGGATATCGGTACTACGGCTCCGGGCAGACAGGTGCCGGGCGGATCATCGCCTTGCTGCGCTCGATGGACATGCCCATTGTCGACATCCGTCGCGTCCTGAGCGGAATCAACGAACTCGAACGTCAACAACTGCTCACCCAGCACCGGGCTCGCCTGGAAGCCCGCTTGGACGAGGTTCGCAGTTTGCTCGACGCAGTCGACCAGCTCACCATGAAAGGCGCCAGCACCATGTCTGTCCCCATATCCACTCCGACCGAGCTCACGTCGTGGCTCCACTACATGCCGCACCTCCCGGTGAGCGACGTCGCTGCCTCGGTCTCGTACTACGAGGAGGCGTTGGGGTTTCGACTGGCGTGGCAGACAACCGATCGCATGCCTAGCGCGCTGGCCAGCGGCCCGATCGAGATGCTGTTGCTCGTACCTTGGAAAGGCCATGGACGGCCCCCGCCTCAATCGGCCTACGTATGTGTCGAGGATCCCGACGCGCTGTGTGCGGAGTACCGAGAAGCGGGCGCCACGATCACCGACGCGATCGCGTCCCGCCCGTACGGCATGAGGGACTTCGTTGTCAGCGACCCAGACGGCCATCGTTTCACGCTCGGCAAGGGGGAGGACAGCCTGAGCGATGTCGCCGACTACTACGGGTTTGACCGCGACGAGATCGCTCCCAACCCGGAGTGGCTTCGAGGCCGAGGGGCCGGAGCCGGCGGCTGACGGATCTTGTGTTCGGTGACGAGGTGGCCCCCGGTGGTCCAGTCGACAGGCTCTCCGCTCCCTGGCGCAGGCCATCGAGCATGATGATGTCGGCGAATGTTTACCGATGCAGCGGAGCGACAGGCCCTCGACGGTCATGACGAGGGCGACCGTCTGCACTCGGGTGACGGTGTCGCTCTGGTTGCCGGTGTTGTCGAGCGCTCTGGTAGCCGTTTGGCGTGGGTGGTCCGATACTCGTGTCCATGAAGCATCTGAGTCAGAACCAGGCGCTGTCCGAGGCTCATGGGGCCGAACCAGATCGCAGCCATGGCGCCCACGCCCATCGACGCTGGCCGGCGAACCGAGGCCCTGGCCGTGTTCGCGGCGGCCGATCAGCCCGGTGTGCACCGCGACTACCTGAGCGGTCGATGCCAGGTCAGTTGTGGGGAGACGCCGCGATGACCCCGGCGGCGGGAGGGCCTCGGTGATCTACCCGTCGTGGCAGGACACCTTCGTGGCGCTTCACGGCGCCACAACAACCGACGAGTTGTGGGCCGTGTTGATCGCACCGCATGGCATCAAGAGCTCGACCGCCTGGGAGGAAGCGTTCGTCCTGTTCCGCCGATTCCACAACGACAACGGGGAAGGTGCCGTCGTGACCGCCCTGCTGCTTTGCACCGACCATCGTTGGCGGAAGGCCGCTCATTTACTCATCCAACGGTTGGCCGCCTCCGGGCTACTCAGCGACGAGGACCTCGACGCGCTCGCTGCTGAGTTCGAAGGCCGGCAGGTGACGGTCACGACCGTCAACGGCCAATCCCTCGGCCGGCTGGTGTGGCCGCCACTTCGGCGATGGGCCGCAGCCTGGCTAGTGGACAACGACGGATCAGCTTGGCGATCGCTGCTGGAGCAGGCGTCCAAAGAGCCGAGCCGCGACGGCGCCGCCCTTGCCGCAGGAGTCATGGACGCCGCAGAAGCGATCCCGGCCGATCAGCAGATGACCGCGATCGAGGAAGGCCTCGAATGGGGATCCGGCATCGTCCGACTCGCCGCACTCCCTTCCCTCGCACGCCTCGCTGGCGACGAGGCTGCGATCCGCCGAGCGCGAGACGACCCGAATGAGAAGGTACGCCGTTGGTCTCCCAGTCCGGCAGCCCTCGGTGCAGATCTAACGTCGGGTGCACCTCGATCATCCGATACGCACACAGTCGACGACGACTCTCGTCAACCGAGCCTGTTCGACGCCCCGGAAGCGGTCGAGTAGAACGCAGGCCGATCTTGGCGGGCGCTGTTTCGGCGGTCGAGATGCAATCGG
>JAAETV010000303.1 GCA_024227975.1 Actinomycetes bacterium | reverse complement strand
GCCGATACCTGTTTGACTCCGAAGCCAAGCGATGACGCCAGCCCGAACAGGGTGGCGATGACGGCGATGGTGTCGATGAGATTGCCCCAGAAGCCGTAGATTCGTTCGCCCAGGATGGGGTAGAACACCGAGCGCATGGTCAGGGGCAGACCCCGGTTGAAGGTGAAGAAGGCCAGTGCCAGGCTGACCAAGGCGTAGATACCCCAAGGGTGGAGCCCCCAGTGGTAGAAGGTGGTCACCATGGCGGCATCAGCCGCCTGGGGGGTGTTCGCCTCGCCACCGAAGAACGGGGCCGGTCCCTGGTAGTGGTAGATCGGCTCGGCCACGCTCCAGAACATCAGGCCGATGCCCATGCCGGCGCTGATCAGCATGGAGTACCAGGCGAAGTTGGTGAATTCCGGCTTGGCGTCTTGGCCGCCGAGGCGGATCCGGCCGAACCGGCTGAAGCCGAAGAAGATGATGGCGACCAGGAAGATGTTGGCGGCCAGGATGTAGAACCAGCCGAAGTTGTCGCCGATGAATGTCAGAGCTTCCTGGAAGAACGTCTCGGCCTGATCGTTGAAGATCAGGGTCAAGGCCAGGAAGACGATCAGGAAGCCGGCCGAGCTGAACGCCACTTGGGGGTGCAGATCGAACCCCCACTTGACGATGTTGCCATCGCCGGGCTTCCGATCGGCAATCTCCTCGTAGTACTCGGTCTCGGGATCGACCTGGAGGCCTTCGAACGCCTCTCGCTCGGCGACGGCCCGTTCGCGTTCCTCCCTTTCCCGATGCCGTTGGGCCCGTCGGGCCGTCCGTAACTCTGTCCGGTCACTCACTGTTCCCCCTTGATGGTTGTCTTCTGGGTTCTGCTGGCTGTTGCGCGTTCTCGGGCTGGTCAGCTTCCGGCCGGGGCGGCCCCGAACCATCTGTCGTGCAAGGCTTTGTATTCACCGGACTCCACGACCCGCAGGAGAGCCCGGTTGAGGGTCTCGGTCAGGTCGCTGTCGGTTGGTACGGCGAGTCCGAAGCCTCGCTCGGCGAACACCAGGCCTGAGACGTCGGCCCCACCCCGGCCGTCGGTGGCCACGAAGTGCTGGAGGATGGCAGCGTCGTGAACCACGGCATCCAAGTCGCCGGTCAGGAGGGCGTCGTAGGCTTCGTCGGCGGTCGGGTACTCGGTAGCGCCGATGCCCTGGAGTTGAAGGAACTCGATGGCGGCCGAGTCGGCGGTGGCCCCGACCGCATGTCCTCGCAGGTCGGCGGGCCCATCGATGGCCCGCGACAGCTCATCGATGGCGAACGAGGTCGTGATCCCGGCCGTGAAGTAGGCCAGAACGAACAGCCCACTGAACATCCACAATAGGCCGAAGACTCGTCCCAATGTCCCCTTGGGAGTCTTGTCTCCATAGCCAACCGTTGTGGCTGTGACCGACGCCCACCACAGCGACTCCCAGATTCCGGATCGGTACGACTCAGGGAAGTCAGGATTGGTCTTGCGCTCGGTCAACCAGATGGCGTGGGCGGCTACCACCAGTGCCACCATCAGCACCAGTATCAGGATCAGCAGACCGGGCGAGAAGATGGCCCGGGCAACGGCCCCCAGCCGGCCTCCGAATGCTCCTTCATCGCGGTCGGCGACCAGGATCTGGAGTCCGGAGTCGATATAGGGTTGGGTGAAGTCGACTGACTGCTCCCTGCGGGATGTGATGGCCACCGCGCCGATGCCAATGTCAGCCTGGTCGCGGGCCACATCGTCGATCAGCTTGGCTGTGCTGTTGACGGCGTAGAGATCGACCTCGGCACCGACGTCATCTGCCACCAACCGCAGCAATTCGATGCTGAAGCCCCCGTAGCGTCCTTCGTCGTAGGTGACGAACGGTGGGGCCAAGCGAGTCACCACCCGCACCGGCCCGACCCGGTCGATGGTGTCCCCGTCTGGGCTGGTCGAGCCGTCGGCCGATGGCGTCGGTCCGGGAGCCAGGACTAGCCCGGCCGTGGTGTGGGCGACCACCGCTTCATCCAGCCAGTTGTTGATCAGCTGGCGGTTGTCGTCGATCCACTGGCGGGCGTGGGTCGCGATGTCGCTGGCCGCGTCCTCGCCCCGCATCATCGTGGCGTTCTGATCAGAGATGTCGTCGAGGGGGATTTCGAGACGGTTCAGCAACGCCTTGACAGCTGGGTTGGCGGTCAGGAAGTCCGTTGATGCAACTGCTCGGATGTCGTTGGGCGCGAAACCCATCGAACAGGGATCGGCGAGGCATCCGTCGATCCCAGCCACAACCGTCAATGGTTCCTGGTCAGTGATGCCAGCTGGCAGGCTGGGGAAAGGCGCCGGGACCCAGACCACGTCGTGCCCCAGAACCAGCTGGCCCACTGTCCAGTTCGGGGTGAAGGTGTAGAACAGGATCGATTCGCCGGCCTGGTGCCTTTCGACCGTGGCCCGCATCAGGGGCCCATAGTCGCCTTGGACCTGGGTCACGGTGTCGGACAGCCCGTACGCCTCGAGGTGGTGGTCGACGATCGGCCCGCATGACCAGTCGGGGTTGCAGCCGATGAGATCTGCCTTGCCATCCCCAGAGCTATCGAAGGCCGACGCGATGCGGGGATCGGCCAGGTCGGCCAGGGTCTCGATGCCGAGGGCCTCGACGGTTTCCCGATCGGCCAGGTAGCCCTGGAGGGCACCACCCCGGACCTCGAACCCCAACGCGGTCGCTCCCGGAGCCTGGTCGAGGAGGCCATCGTGGAGAGGGAACCAGCCGTTGACCCAGAGGTCGACCTCGCCCCGGTCTACGGCCCGGTAGAAAGACTCGTTCTCCATGGTCGTCGGCCCGTCGACCCGGTAGCCGAGCTCTTCCAGCAGTTGGGAGACGACTTCGGCCTGGAACCAGCCGGTATCCCAGGTCGGGCGAGCCAGGCGAACGGTCTCTCCACCGCCCGGGGTCTCCTGGGGGTCGACCGCCTCGGCCGGGCGAGAAAGCCCGGTCAGTACAACCAGCAGGACTGCGATCGGCCCGGCCATCGCCACGGCTGTGGTTCTGGGGCGTGGCCCAACCCGGATTGCGAGGGCAGTCTTCGGGATGCTCGATCGCATCTTCTATCCAGCTCCCCCCCGGGCCCTACCGCCGAGATCGGCGGCTGCTGACATGGTGATTCGCCACGATGTGGTGAGTCGCCGTATGGTGGTGACCCTAGTGAGCGACCCCATGGATGTCCAATGACCTTCGTGCAGAGCGTTGAACGCTCTTTCGAGCTGCTGGAGGCGGTTGCCGGTGGGCCGGCCGGGATCAGCGAACTTGCCCGCCGGGTCGAGTTGCCGACCAGCACGGTGGCACGGTTACTGAAGACGATGGAGAAGGTCCGGGTCGTCGAACGAGATACGTCTGGTGTCTACCGACTGGGGTCGGCCACTCTGGCTCTGGCCTCCAAGGCCCGTCTTCCTGGGGACATTGCTGCTCTCGACCGGTCCGATCTCAGCCAACTCTCAGCCCGACTGGGCGAGGTCGTTGGGTTGTCGGCCCAGTCGGGCTCCGAGGTGCTCTATCTCACTCAAGTCGATAGCCAGGACGAGGTCCAGATTCGGGACTGGACCGGTGACCGGCTTCCCCTTCACGTCGTGTCCCCGGGCTTGGTGTTTCTGGCCAGCGCCCCACAGGCTGAGGTCGATGCTTACCTCGACGGCGACCTGAAGAGGTACACCAACCGGACCGTTACTGACCCCGACGCCATCAAGGTCCGCCTGGCTGAGATCCGGCAGGCTGGGTACGCCTGGACGAAGGGCGAATTCCACCCTGGTGTGAATTCGGTGGCGGCGCCCTTGTTCGATGACACCGGCACCCTAGTTGGTGCTCTGCACAGCCACGGACCCTCCTACCGCTTCCCGCCCGTTGGTCACGATGACCCGGTGGCGGCTGCCCTCACCCACGCCGCGGCCCGGATGTCTCGCCAGCTTGGATGGACGGGCGACCTCGCACCGTCGAATCGGTAGATCGGGTTCTTGGGCTTCAGGCCAAGGCAATCTGATGGCGGAGCAAGTCGAGGCCGATGGAACCGACGGCGAGAACGTTGGCGTGGAAGGTCTTGAGGTCGAAGTCCGGTCGCTTCTGCTGCTCAGCCCGTAGATCGAGGATGGCCTGCTCGCCGACCTTGTAGGAGCTGGCCTGACCGGGCCACCCGAAGTACCGCACGACCTCGGATTGGGCTGTAGCTGGCCCTTCGCCGGCCTGTTTCGCCAACAGGTCATAGGCGACGTCATA
Organism: Actinomycetes bacterium; assembly: GCA_024227975.1. Next base: position 2,230 of record JAAETV010000303.1, on the reverse strand, counting down.
GGTCCACGGCTCGCCGGGATGGAATGAGACATCGTCGGGAATCGCAAGATCGAGATGGACCCCGATGTCGATTACGACGCGCAAGGCCCGCAACATCTGCGACGACAGCAGCCCGACCTGATAGTCAGGCAACTCGAGATATCCCAGCTCACCCATCAGGTGCTCGGCGTACAAGGCCCAGCCTTCGCCCGAACCGGGATACCAGACGAGCATGCGGTGGAATCGAGATAGCTGGTCCTGTTGGGTCGCTTGCACTCCCACCTGGAGGTGATGACCGGGGAAGCCTTCGTGGTACGCGGTTGTGATCTCCTTGAAGATCGGGATCGAGGTCATTCCCTCGATCGGATACCAGACGCTTCCGGCTCGGCTGAAGTCCTCCGACGGCGGAAGGTAGTGGGCCGCCAGGGCTCCGCCGGCCGGCTCAACCAGAACATCAATGGCTCGGATCTCGTCTGGGACATCAAAGTGGGTGCCGTCGAGATTTCGTAGCGCTGTCTCCTGGCGTTCCTGCATCAGAGCAATGAACTCGTCAGCCGAGCCGGCCACGCGGGCTGGATCGGTCGACAAGAGCTCGTACACCTCTAGAACACTGCACCCCGAGTCGATCTTGGCGCAGACCCTCTCCAATTCAGCCCACAGCCGTTCGACCTCATCCCAGGCCCACCGGTAGGTGGCGTGAAGATCGAGCTCAGTCCCCAAGAACATTCGGCTGGATGCTCTGTACCGCTCCTCGCCGACACCGTCCGCTTCCCCCGCGTGGGGGGCATATTGTTCGGTCAACCAGCGGTTCAAGTCCGCGTAGGCAGAGCGTGCTCCGTCGATGGCGGCATCCAGGCGCACCTTGTACCGGGCGCTGTCGACCGATGCTTCGGCCAAGCGCCGCCGCAATGAGCCAAAGGATGAATCCGGGCCAGCCGCCATCGTCCCTTGTTCGACCACGGCTTCGACCTGGCGTCGGCTCGCTATGTGTCCCACCTTGAGCCCGGACTCGAGGGTCAGGCGATACCCATCGAGAGGCTCGTTGATGGTCTCGAGCCGGGTGAGGATCGACTCCCAATCCTCGGCCGAATCGGCGGCATGAACGTCGAAGACCTGCCGCACCGTTTGGTGGGGTGAATCGATGTTGTTGAGATCGGTGAGGTAAAGGGCGGCATCGTGAGCGGCAAGAGCATCGTCGCAATAGTCAACCAACACCCGCTGGGCCAGCCGATCCTGTGAGGTTTCGGCGGTGGTGGCCAGCGCCTCGTCCCGCATCGCACGATGGAGAGTCACCGACTCTGCGTGACCTTCAGGGCTCATGTCGGGCCAGCGATGATCATGGCCGGCCACCCCGGAGTAGGTACCTAGGAGCGGATCGGCGGCAACGAACTCGTTGACCGCCCGATCGCTCAGATCGAACAGCTCAGTCATGAATCCAACCCTACGACGCCGAGATTATTGGTCCTCGTGGCCTGGTAGGTTCGACCGAGCCCATCGGGATCTAGGAGGACGGGTCGAGTGGAGCGACACATCGATCTGGGCGTCGAGGAACTGTCCCAGTTCCAGCCGATAGGGGAGGGCGGGTTCAGCACGGTCTATGTGGCCTGGGATGAGGGGTTCCACCGCCAGGTAGCAGTGAAGGTGCTACGCAACATCGATGCCGATGGTCGCCGTCGCTTCGATCGGGAGCGTGCCATCATGGGCCGCCTCTCATCTCACCCTAATGTCATCACTCCGTTCCAGGCTGGCTACACGCCGGCTGGCTCTCCGTTTCTCGTGATGGAGTTCGTTCCCAATGGCTCGCTCGACGATCTCTTGGAAGCTCGGGGCCGAGTGCCGTGGCGCGAGGCGGTCGAGTATCTGATCCCGGTTGTCTCGGCCCTGGGTCATGCCCATGAGCAGGGGATCCTGCATCGAGACGTCAAGCCCGGAAACATCCTCCTGGCGGCCGAGGGCCCGAAACTCACCGATTTCGGTATCGCCGCTATCCGCCAGTCGACGGCAACCCAGATCGGGTACACCCTGGCTCATTGCCCACCAGAGACCTTCGCCGACGGGCGTGACGTTCGAGACGAGCGATCGGATCTGTACTCGGTGGCGTCGACCCTCCACACCCTGATCGCCGGCCATCCCCCCTTCCATGTCGCCGATGGTGATTCCCAACCCGCCTACCTCGTGCGCATCCTCGACGGGGATCCGCCTCCTCTCTCGACGCTGATTCCGCCGGGCCTCCAACAACTCTTGGACTCGG
>JAAETV010000302.1 GCA_024227975.1 Actinomycetes bacterium | reverse complement strand
ATATGTAGATCGCTTGAATACCCGCTACGCCAGCCAGGGGTTTCCCCCCTACCGCTGGACTGTCAACGACGACGCTCCGCTGACGCCACCATCAAAACCCGTCTCCCAGTCCCGGATGACTCTGCTCACTTCGGGCGGGGTCTCGAGGGCCTGTGACCTGGCTTGGAACCCTGACGCCCGAAACGACTTCCGGCTCGACGAGATCCCGGCCGACACCGAAACGTCTGCCTTCCAGGTTCACGACAGCTACTACCTTGTCGACTCGGCCCGCGAGGACGTCAACTGTGTGTTCCCCGTCGACCGGCTCAACGAGTTGGCGGCCGAAGGCATCGTCGGCCAGGTGGCCCCCCGATTGTGGAGTGGGTTCATGGGCCGCATCTACAAGCGGACCCAGCTGATGGAAGAGATCACGCCGGCCTGGGTCGACGAGCTCCGCCGAGACGAGGTGGATCTCGCATTACTCGTACCCGCTTGACCTCTCGATCACCAGACCGTGGGTCTGGTTGCGAGGGTGCTGGAAGAGTCCGGAATCCCGACCGTAGTGGTGTCGACAGGACGTGATCTGACCGCCCTGGTTCGGCCACCCCGATCCTTGTTCGTCAACTATCCGATGGGCAACCCGTTCGGCCGAGCCGGCGATGTGGCCCATCAACGTCAGATCCTGCTCGATGCACTGGCCCTGTTCACCACGGT
>JAAETV010000301.1 GCA_024227975.1 Actinomycetes bacterium | reverse complement strand
CTACCGGGCAGTGATCGTGCTCCATGACCTGCACGGCCTCTCCAACCCCGAGATAGCTGGCCTGCTGGACTCTCCGTTGTCGACGGTCAAGATCCGGGTGCATCGGGCACGACTGCAACTGCACCAAGCAATTCTCGACAACTGCAGCGTTGGTACCGATGATCGCGGCGTCACAGTATGTGAGGGGATTCCGTGGAACCCCCACTGAACACCGGCTCCCCAAACCCAGGTGGGTGGCCACGTCTTCGACTTCCCCGACATCGGCTTCAACGCCCTTGCGGCCGCTTTCACAAACTCCAACACTCCCCACACCTCCCTCAGAGCAGAGCGTCCTAAAGAAGGTTCGATGGTGGGTCGATGCTGATGTGTGACCTTGAGCGTACGGGTACGGATGTTGGCGTGGTTGGTGGCGGTGATTCTGCCGTTCGTTGGGGTGGGTTGGTTCACCATAGACCTGATCGATGACCGTCTTACCGACCGCGTGACGACTGACCTGGCCAATGTTCGTCGCCTGGAGGCTGCTCGCCTGAGCGAGGCGTTGGCCGACTACGAGCAGGATGCCGTCAGGTTGGCGGCAGGCCCTCACGTAGTCGACTTCGTTAGTGCGGTAACTGCGGCCCGAAGCGGGAACAGGCCGCGTGAGGTGGTGGGCGGCCATGACGGGTTTGATGTTATAGATCCCGGTGCAAGGAGACCATTGGCGCAGCTTGTCTCGGTATTGCAGAGCAAAGCACATTCGACTGGCTCGGAGGTCGTCGAGGCCCGCTTCATTGGTCTTGATGGTTCTGTATACGGCACAACGAGTGGGTTCAGTTGGGAGCCATACGATCCCGAAGTCGTCAATCGGGTGCTCGACGACGGGCAACCTCGTTTCGGGAACGCCTTTCGTGCCCCTACCGGCGACGACAGACTTGGCTTGGTGGCGGCGATCAAGAGCCGGGACGGGGACGTGGTTGGTGCGTTGGTGCTTGAAACCAACCTTGGCCCAATCGTTGATCTGGTTGTAGAGCATGAGGGCTTCGGCGACACCAGCGAAGCTCATATCGCTCAGCCAACAGCAGAAGGCGATGCCGAGTTCATCACTCTGCTCCGCTTCAAACGAGATGCTGCATTCAACGTGGTGGTGCCGGCATCGAAGGGGCTACCTATCAACACCTCGCTGGTCTCACCGGGTGGCCAGGTTCTTCGGTCCCCTGACTATCGAAAGATCGATTCGATCCTGGCAGTCGAGACGATCGAAGCCACTGGTTGGGGGCTGGTGGTCAAGATCGATGCAACGGAGGCGTTCGCTCCGGTCGGGGAGGTACGTCGGGCGATTGCCGCCGCTGGCTTCTTGACCGTGGCACTGATCATTGTGTGCACAGCAGTACTCCTGAACCCACTGGGGCGTCGCCTGCGACGATTGTCACTGGCAGCGAAGAGGGTTGCCAGTGGCCGCTATCAGTCGTCAATTGATGACCCATCTCGGGACGAGGTAGGCGAGCTGGCACGTAGCATTGACCAACTGGCGGCCGATCTCGCGGCCGATATCGAGATGCGGGCCGTGGTGGAGAACAAGCTCCGGCATCAGGTCAGCCACGACGACCTGACCGGGATCCACAACCGCCACTTCGCCGCCCAGCAGATCCAGCTGCTCTCAGACAACGGAGGAGCGGCATGGTCGGTGCTGTTCCTCGACCTCGATGGGTTCAAGAGCATCAACGACAGCCACGGCCATGGCGTAGGTGACGAGGTTCTGCGGGCAGTAGCTCAACGACTCAGCAACGCTGCCCCCAACCACAGCACCGTGGCCCGATGGGGCGGCGACGAGTTCGTACTCGTGCTCCCCGCCACCGACCGCAAGGCTGCCCAAGGTATGGCCCGGAAAGTACGGGACTTGTTCAACCACCCGATAGCCACCAGCATTGGTGAGCAACAAGTGCGGTGCAGCGTTGGGATGGCAACAGCCGATGCTGACCAATCTTCACTCGACGACGTCCTACTCGAGGCCGACTCGGCCATGTTCGCGCAGAAACCTTCAGACCGGGACAATAGACGAGCCTGGTCGACCACGGAGCGAACTGTCGCCACTGCTCTCGCAGAGAACAGAGTTGACGTCTGGTTCCAGCCAGTACTGACCTCGACCATGGGCGACGAGGTAGTTGTCGGGGCCGAGGCCTTGGCCCGGCTACGAACCGTTGACAATGAGTTCATTCCACCGGCTGAGTTCCTCCCAGCCGTCATCGATCACGAGGTCGGTGTCGAACTTGACGACTATGTTGCCAGAGTCGCGGCCCTTACCAGCGCTAGCTGGCTGCACCAGGGGCTGATCACAGAACGGTTTCAGGTATCGGCCAACCTCGGCTCGGGATCACTACGCGATCCTCACCTCGCGACCAGGACTCGGGATCTCCTCGACAACGTCCACCTGCCAAGCCAGATGTTTGCCCTCGAGATCTCCGAGGCGGCAGAGGAGATCAACCCCACAACTCTTCAACGACTTCGTGACATCGGAGTCCATGTTGCAATCGACGATGCCGGAATCAGCCACTCGAACTTCGATCGACTCATCCTGGTACGCCCCGAGGTCGTCAAGATTGACCGCAGGTGGCTGACCGATGGCGAAGACGAGTCAATCGTGCTCAGTAGCCTCGTCGAGACCTGCTCGGCTCTGGAGCTCCGAATGGTCGCCGAAGGGATCGAGACACGTCAGCAGCAAGAACTCATCCTGAGCCTCGGTATCCCCTACGTGCAGGGATTCCTCTTCGGACAAGCAATCCCGGCCAGTGAGTTCCAACGGACCTGGCTGCATGCCGCGGCCAGAGTGACCGACAAGCACTAGCAAGCCCCAAGCGCCACCCACACGAACAACAAGCCCACCTGGACCTCCATTGGTGAACGGTGTTGGTGGCCTGATGGTGTTCTAGGTCGTGGTGTTGGGACGGACCTCTGGATCGGGCGGGACTCCCGGCCGGTCGGAGGTCTAGGGTCGACGGGTAGGAGAGCGTCTTCGAGGAGGAAGCACATTGACTTGGTCGTTCGAAACCGATCCCGACTATCAGGCCCAGCTCGACTGGGTGGCCGAATTCATCGAGAGTGAGGTTGCGCCCCTCGATCTAGTCTTCGAGTCGCCATACGACACACAAGACGAGCCGATGATGGCCGCCCTTCGTCCCCTGCAGGAGGAGGTCCGGAACAAGGGCTTGTGGGGTTGCCACCTTGGCCCCGAGCTTGGCGGACCAGGGTACGGGCAGCTGAAGCTGGCCCTATTGAACGAGCAGCTCGGACGATCGCGCTTCGCTCCCCGGGCATTCGGTTGCCAGGCCCCCGACTCAGGAAACAGTGAGATCCTGGCCCATTACGGCACGGATGAGCAGAAAGCCCGCTGGCTCCAACCCCTACTCGATGGCGAGATCGTCTCGTGCTATTCGATGACCGAACCCCACGGCGGCTCCGACCCCACCGGCTTTCGCACCCAGGCAGTTCGAGATGGCGACGAGTGGGTCATCACGGGTGAGAAGTGGTTCTCTTCCAATTCCCGCTACGCCGACTTCCTCATCACGATGGCAGTCACCAATCCAGAGATCTCGCCCTATCAAGGCATGTCGATGTTCATCGTCCCGGCTGACACACCAGGCGTCACGACGGTCCGCAACGTCGGGATGGCGGGCGAGCGGGAGGGTACCGGTTCACACGGCTACCTTCGCTACGAGGGTGCTCGCGTGCCGGCAGACCACATTCTCGGTGGTGAGGGGCATGCCTTTACCATCGCTCAGACCAGGCTGGGGGGCGGCCGTATTCACCACGCAATGCGGACGATGGCCCAGGTCAGCCGGGCCTTCGACATGATGTGCGAGCGAGCTCTCAGTCGGACGACGAAGGGCCAACTGCTCGGATCACTGCAGATGACCCAGGAGAAGATCGCAGACAGCTGGATGCAGATGGAGCAGTTCCGTCTCATCTTGTTGCGCACGGCATGGCTGATCGACAAGCACAACGACTATCTCAAGGTGCGAAAGGATATTGCCGCTATCAAGGTGCTGACGGCCGAGGTACTCCACGACGTTGTCCAACGAGCTATCCAGCTCCACGGCTCACTCGGTGTCACCGGCGAGTTGCCGCTGATGGGGATGATGAGCGACGCCACCTGGCTCGCCCTCGGCGACGGTCCGAGCGAGGTTCACAAGATCACCATCGCCCGCCAGGTGCTGCGGGATCATGCGCCCGGCGACGAGCTGTGGCCATCTGAACACCTGCCCCCAAAGCGGGAAGCGGCTCGGGCCAAGTTCGCTCACCTCCTGGATCTCGAGGTCGGAAATCTGTGACCTCCAGCACCGAGCCCGTTGCGGCCGGCGCCCGGGAAGGCTTCGAGGGGGCGCTCGAAGCTGTACTGGTGCGGACGATGCCGAACGTCATCAGGCTGAACGGGGTCGAGCGGCTGAGTGGGGGAGCCAGTCAGGAGACCTACCGAGTGACCGTCGAGACCGCGGCGGGCATCGAGACGTTGGCCATGCGTCGTGCCCCCGGCGGCGAGCCGCCGGAGGATCTGTTGGGCCGGCCAGGCCTCGAAGTCGAGGCCGAGCTGATGCGGGCGGCGGCCGCTCACGGTGTTCCCGAGCCCCAGGTTCATCACGTGCTGGAACCGGGAGACGGGCTGGGCCCGGGCTTCATCATGGAGTGGCTCGACGGCGAAGCCCTTGGAGCCCGCATCGTCCGCTTGCCTGAGCTAGCGGAAATCCGGCCGCAGCTGGCCGATGAGTACGGCCGGATCCTGGCCAAGATTCATCGCATCGATCTCGACGCCACCGGGCTGCGGGACAAACTCACCGAGATGCCAACAGAGCAGTTCATTCGCCAGATGTGGGACCGCTACAAGGAGTATCCAACCCCACAGCCCATGGTCGACTACGCCGCTCGCTGGCTGCTCGACAACCTCCCACCGGTTCGACCCCTGACTCTGGTCCACAATGACTTCCGCAACGGCAACGTGATGGTCGATGCCAATGGTGTGGTGGCCGTACTCGACTGGGAGGCAGCCCATATCGGGGATCCCGGGCGCGATCTCGGGTGGTTGTGTACCGCGTCGTGGCGCTTTGGTAGCGACTTACCAGTCGGCGGCTTCGGGACTCGCGACCAACTCCTTGCCGGCTACGAGGCCGAGTCCGGCGTGACCGTCGACCCGGACGAGGTGCGGTTCTGGGAGGTATTCGGCTCCTACTGGTGGGCGGTCGGTTGTATCGGCATGGCCGAGCACTACCGGAGCGGACCTGACCAGTCGGTCGAGCGACCCGCCATCGGCCGTCGCACGTCTGAGTGTCAGGTTGACTGCGTGAACCTACTCCTACCCGGACCGGTCGAGCTCCTCGAACCCGATCCGCCGGATGAGCGCTCGGACATGCCGCGCCCCGACGAACTACTCGAGAGCGTGCGGGACTTCCTGCGGGGGGCCGTGATGGACGAGACGTCGGGCCGTACCAACTTCCTGGCCAGGGTGGCAGGCAACTCGCTCGACATCCTGCTGCGACAAGCCGCCGCGGGTCCCAGACTGCAGGACTTGGAACGGTCCATGCTCGCACCGGTGCTCCATGGAGAGGGAGCGTCCCCATCTGCCACCTCGTCGGTCTGGGACATGCGCTGGGAGCTCGTCGATCGACTACGCGACGGCTCGATGGTCCTCGATCAACCGGGCCTCGCCGAATACCTGCGCACATCGGTCGTTAACCAGGTCTCCATCGATCAGCCTCGCTACCAGGGCCTGGCCACGGCATTGGCTTGGCCAGCCAATCAAAGCTCGTCGGGCTGAGGGCAAGAAAGGCGAAACTCGAACCGAGCACCGGGACCGGGGCTGTCGGCGATGGTGATCCGGCCTCGGTTGCGAGCAGCAATGGAGGAGACGATGGAGAGCCCAAGGCCGGTACCTCCGTCGCTGCGGGAGCGATTGTTGTCGAGGCGGGCGAACCGGTCGAAGATCCGAACCCGGTCCTCAGGAGGGACACCGGGCCCATCGTCGGCGACGACGACGATCCACTCCCCTTCTCCAGGCTCGATGGCGATGGTCACCCGCTGGCGAGCGTGACGAACCGCATTCTCAACGAGATTCCTGACCGCACGGGCGATCTCCCCGCGATCCGCAACAACTCGGGCCGGCTGGATACCACGACCGTCGATCTCGTGCCGGGTGCGGATCGCAGCCCGTTCCGCTTCGTCGAACACCAGATCGTCGAGATCGAAGGTCGTGGGCTGGATGGGTGAGGTCTCATCGGTCCTGGCCAGGAAGAGCAGATCGTCGACCAGCTCCTGGAGGCGATCGAGCTCACCGACAACCTGGTGGTGGAGGCCGACCAGGTCACCACCTGAGACTGGTGTTGTCTCCAACAAGATCTTGGCGTTGGCGATCGGACTCTTGAGCTCATGGGATGCGTCGGCCACGAACCGTCGGCGAGCGACCGATTGCTGCTCCAAGCGGTCGAGAAGATCGTTGGTCGTCTTGGCCAGGGCTTGAACCTCATCGCCGGTGTCCGGTTCGGCCACCCGGCTGCGATCTGAGAGACGGATGACGCCATCGAGATCACGACGAAGCTGGTGGACGGGAGCCAACGCTCTTCCGGTCACGGTCCAGGCCACGACCGCACCGATTGCCGCCACCAGCGGCCCCGTCAGCAAGAGGATGGACCGGACGTCTCTGACGGTTTGGGCGGCGTGTTCACCCTCGTTGCCGACGATGATCTTCGAACCATCAGCATTGATGACCACCGCCGTGGTGATCTGCTCGCGTTCGAGTCCATCATGTTCGTAGAGAGCGATGTCCACCTGGCTGACGCCGGTGGGAAGGTCGACCAGATCCTCAGGGCTTGGGGTCCCGGCGTAGGCCACGACCTGCCCAGAGGGGGAGACGATCACGGCCACGATCTCATCTCCGGTCACGGTCACCAGCCCTTGGGGGTCGCCACCGCCAGCCAGGAGCCGGGCCCGATCCTGGGCTTGTTCTAGGAGGGCAGCGTCGGCTCCCTGAAGGACTTGTCGAGCGACGAGCCAATCGACGCTCAACCCCGCGACCAAGAGGAGTAGGCACAGGGCGGCGGCGGCACCAACAGTGGTACGGAGCCGGACCGATCGCAGGTTCAGCCTCACCCGCCGTCACCCCGCAACCGGTAGCCAGCACCTCTCACAGTCTCGATCGAGCGCCGGTCGAACGGCTCGTCGATCTTCTTCCTCAGGGAGCGCACATACACCTCGACAATGTTCAGGTCGCCATCGAAGTGGAGATCCCAGACATGCTCGACGATCTCACGCTTGGAGACAACAGCATCAGCCGAACGCATGAGTTGCTCGAGCACACTGAACTCTCGTGCCGTGAGCTCGATCATGGTTCCGCCTCGACGAGCGGTTCTGGCATCGACATCGAGGCTGAGGTCACCGGCCTGGAACCGGACGGGCTGACTGTTGTCGGCCCGACGGAGCAGTGCCCGCAGTCGGGCGACCAGCACCACGAATGAGAAGGGCTTCGTGAGATAGTCATCGGCCCCCGTTTCGAGGCCTTCCGCTTCGTCGAGATCGCCTTGCTTGGCCGTAAGCATCAGGATTGGAGTCCAGTTGCCTTCCTCCCGCAAGGTTCGACACACCCGATACCCGTTGAGTCCCGGCAACATCAGGTCGAGCACGATGGCGTCGTAGGAAACCTCGCGAGCGAGATGGAGACCGTCAACGCCGGTGTGAGCGAGATCGACCGCAAAGCCCTCCTGTTCGAGGCCGCGTTTGAGCGACTCAGCCATGGTCAACTCGTCTTCGACAACAAGGAGGCGCATCGGAGCCAACTTAGGACCTGAGGCTCGGTCGGCGGTGGTTCCCCATCTTGCCAACGCTCGGGACGTTCCATGCCCGCCAAGCCGTCAGCCACACCAGCAGTCCGATGCCCGCTCCACTCCCCAGCCGGTACCAGAGCGATCGGGCATCGGTTCCAGCTGTGATTCCGTGGGCCAGCCCCAGGGGAAGCAAGAGGTAGCTCATCAGATGGATCCACCTCCACCAGCGGCGGGGCAGCTTTCGCATCATCATCGACGACACCTGAACCGAGACGAGGACCCAGAAGGCAACGACTCCGGCCGCGACTGCGCCCGGACGCCATGACGAGGCGAACGGGACGAGTAGGTCGGCCACCGTGAACCGCACGAAGGAGTCGAGATAGAGGCCCAGGAGATGAAGACCGGTGAAGACAACTGACAGTCCCCCGAGGAACCGGTGGAGGTCGAGCAGCCCCTTTGGTTTCGGCCCCCCGGCCAGATACTTGGAGCTGAGCAACAGCCCCCACAGGACCGAGGCCGCGACCAGAATCAAGGCTACGATCCCGCCCGCCCTGGCGACGTACCACCAGAGCTGCTCGTTGGCCAGCATCATCGGAGGTACCGCTCGATCTCGCCGTGGGTGCTGTAGTTCCCGCACTGGTCGACGACCAAGACCACAGCATCGCCGAGCATCGCTCGCTCATCCGGCAAGCCCCCGCATACCGCAACCGTGGTGGCCAGCGTCTCGGCATCACAGGCAGTGGCGGCGATGACGGTGGCGGTCGCAGCCGACGGAGCCGAACGGCCGGTTGCGGGATCGATCAGGTGGTGGGCCGATCCCGACCTGGTCCGCCAGCGGCGACGAAGATGGGTCGAGGTTGCCACCCCGCCGTCGACCAGAGCGATCATCGGCTCGCCACTATTGCTGGACGACCCAAGCCCTACGGCCACGGCCCAGGCACCGCGTTGGGGAGGAAGCCCGGCGCAGCGAAGATCTCCGCCCAAGTTGACGAGCATGCCAGCCGCACCCCATGACAAGCCGGCCCCAGCGACGAGGTCGGCGGCCAGCCCCTTGCCCAGCCCACCAGGGTCGAACTCACATCCCGGGGGGAGGGTGACGGTGCCCGCGATTGGGTCGACCTCAATTTGGCCAGAAAGTCTGTGCCGGTCTGGGTCGCTCGATCCAGCTAGCTCGGTTGGTCCACCAAGGTTTGGCTGGTGGCGACGACCGATGGGCTCTGTGGGCCCTGGCTCTGGAACTGCCGCTGATATCAGCTCTTTGAAAGGCCGATCGTAGCCAGCGCCAATGACAGCCGGGAGCATCGATGGATCGAAGATCCCTCCGGTCCTTCGCCAGGCCTCGATTCCCCTCTGCACAAGCAAGATCGTCTCATCCGAAACCGGCACAGGGGTTCCGGGAGCCGCCCCATTGAGGCAAGAGATCTCACTGGTGGGACGGAATCGACTCCACCGTGCTTCGAGACCCTGGATCATGACCATTGCTCGATCGAGAACACCTCGGCAGACGTTCCGGTCTGTTCCGGTAGCGACGAGGTGAAGAGTCGAACCCATCGCCGTGGTCCGGATCTCCTCCACCACTTCAGGAGCTTCGGTAATGGTCTCCATGGTCAACTTCCTTCTGTTCTGGTGATGGGCTCGCTCGGAGCAACCGGATCTGGGGCCGGAGTGGCAGCTTCCACCGGTCGGACTTGATCTGAGGGCGTGAGCGGCGGGGGCGACACCTGGGGGGTCGTTGTGGGCTCGACCACCACTGGGATGGGTTGGACTCCAACGACAGGATCAGGCTCCGGTACTGACACTGCCATCAAGGCGACAAGGCCAAGTCCGACCGACACGCTGGCCGCGGCGGCCAGGATCCGACTTGGCGACGGCCCCGAACTTGCCGCCCGCCGGGCCGTGGGCCTGGAGCTCGACCGTGACGACACGGCCGAGGAGGACTCAGTCGTCGTCATCGTCATGGCTCCCGTCTTCCAGACTCCCGGCCTCGTTCTCGTCATCCCACTCACCGTCATCGTCATCGTCATCGACATCGTCATCGTCATCGTCATCTTCGACTGGGACGGCAATCACCGGGCGAGGCTGGTCGAGAAGAGGATCGAGGTCCACGACTTCCGGCATCGGGCCCTGCTCGATCGGCAGCGGCTCGACCTGGATCGATGCGGGAGCAGTGAGTACCCCGGCAGCCACAACGGCAGAGCCCCCGATCAGGGCTGCGCCAGCTGTGTAGGCGAGTAGTTGCTTGACATCCATCTGGATCTCCTTCGGGTTTGACTGATGATGATCACCATCACCACCCGCCCCTGAAGGAAGGCTGAACGCTCATGATCGGGCTTCAGCCAATCTTCAGCAATCCACTGCTATGTGGTGGCTGGCTACGTCGGGGCTGGCGAGCCCTTCGACTACCAGCAAGTGTCACCGCCAACTGGTGCCGGTCGCCGCTCACTGTCATATTGCGCTGAAGCACAAGAGCCGACGACCGTTCCGCCAGGCTCGCCGCCGAACCCAGACAGGAGATACGTGATGGCCGACCAACAGTTCCATGCTCTACACGAGATCGTTGCTCGCGCCCGCTATGCCCTGGCCGACGGCCCCTGGGGCTACCTCACCGGTGGGGCTGAGACCGAGACGACCATGGCCCGCAACCGGATGGCCCTGGACGCGATTGCGTTCCGACCTCGATTCCTACGCCCGGCTTCACCTCGGAGCGCATCAAACAGGTGACCGATGCCGGCTACGCCGCTTTCTGCCTAACCGTCGATACGGCCAAGTACGCATCGCCACCCCTGACGACGCCGAGCTCGCGATCGAGCATGGGATCGACATCATTTGTGTCTCGAACCATGAGGGCCGCCAGCTCGACCACGGCCTCGGCTCGGCCGCCGTCCTGGCCGAGATCGTCGACGCTATCGATGGAAGGGCCAAGGTCTATGTCGACGGTGGGTTCAATCGCGGCACCGACATCATCAAGGCCATGGCTATTGGGGCCGACGGTGTCGCTCTGGGGCGGACCGCATGCTACGGGCTGGCCGCCGCCGGACGAGTCGGGCTGGTCAGGGTGCTGGAGCTGCTCGAAGACGAGGTCGTCCGCACCCTGGGCCTCCTCGGCGTGACTGCCTGGGACCAACTCGACCGTACCTATCTGACCGACGCTACCCCGACCGCCCAGCCAGGACCCATGAGCGCCTACCCCCTGGCCCCGGACGGCCTGGTGCGCTAGGGACGGCAACGAGACGGGCAGCGACTCGGCCAACGACAAGGCCAGACGCCGCGGCCTAGGCCGAGCGTTCGGCCGCGATCTCATCCCTCAACTGGGCCTTGGCCCCCTCGTCGAGGAAGCTGGCCTCGACGGAGTTGGCGGCCAGGGCAACGATGTCATGTTCGCCCAAGTCCAGGGCCTCGGCCACAGCCAGATAGTTGTCGCCGACATAACCTCCAAAATAGGCGGGATCATCGGAGTTGACGGTCACCATCACCCCAGCATCGAGCAAGGCCTTCAACGGATGGTCCCTGAGATCAGGGGTGACCTGGAGGCGCTGGTTCGACAGGGGACACATCGTCAGCGGGATCTTCTCGACCGCCAGCCGTTCCACCAGATCGGGGTCGTCGATGGCCTGCACCCCATGGTCGATGCGCTCCACCTTCAACACGTCGAGGGCCGAGCGGACATAGTCAGCCGGACCTTCCTCGCCGGCGTGGGCCACCCTCCGCAGCCCCCACTCTCCGGCCTGCGCAAAGACTTCAGCGAATAGTGATGGAGGAAACCCGACCTCCGATGAATCGAGCCCCACCCCATCGATGTGTTCGATGAAGGGGGCAGCCAAGGCCAACGTTTCGACGGCCGCCTCCGCCGGGAGGTGGCGCAGGAAGCACAGGATCAGGCCCGACGAGATCTGATCGGATCTGGCCTCACCACCGGCGACCAGGCCATTGATCACCGTCTCCATCCCGATCCCGTTCTCGGCGTGAGCTTGAGGGTCGAAGAAGATCTCGGTGTGACGCACCCCGTCAGCGATCGCCCGATCGAGGTAGGCCGTCATCAGCTCCTCGAAGTCGCGCTCGGTGCGCAGCACACCCATGGCCTGGTAGTAGATGTCGAGGAACGACTGAAGATCGTCGAACTCGTAAGCCATTCGTACCTCAGCGGCACTGCGATACGGCAGCTCGACCCCATTGCGTTTGCCCAAGTCGAACATCAGCTCCGGTTCGAGGGAGCCCTCGATATGGAGGTGGAGCTCGGCCTTGGGTAGGCGGCGAATGAGTTCATCCATGGTCTACAACCAACTCCCGATCTGACCAGTGCGACCTACCTCGGCCACTCCGGCCGAGCTCTCGATATAGCTGGTGTTGGAGCTGACGCCGAACGGACCAGCGCAGGCTCCGTTTCCGAATTGCAACACACCGGTCTCAGGACAGGCTCAGTCCCGGACGACCCCGCAAGCAGTGGGTGCCGGCAGCGATCTCGTAGTCGCCTGCCTCGCGCTGTTGGTCAGCTGTGCTCACATCGGCCAAGCTCGATTCAGCCAAGCTCTGAGAGAACGCCTTTCGTCCGGTACTCCATACGTCATGCACGGCGCAGGCATCGTCCCAGTGGCAGGGGCCATCCCGGAGCGCACACCCGGCCACATCAAGTGGCCCTTCGAGGGCCTCGACGATCTCGAGCAAGGAGATCTCCGCTGGCGGCCTGGAGAGGCTGTAGCCGCCATGACGACCCGATACCGAACCTACCAAACCACCTCGTTGGAGGGCCTGGAGGACCTGGTGGAGGAAGCCCTGGGGGATTCCCATATCGGCCGAAATGGTCGCAGCCGTAACACGCCCTGGATCCTTGCGAGCTAGGTGGAGGACCGCCCGCATGCCGTACTCGGTGCGACGTGTGGTCACGATCTTCATGCGACTCCTGTTCCTAGCATCGGCCGCTCTCAGCAAGACTTGGTCAAACAGTTGCAGTAAGTGTAGTGAACAACTATATATATCTGCGAACCACAGTCAGACCAGTGAACGGAGCTTGGGTTGAGACGAGACTGGCTAATCGTGGTCGTCATTTGGGCGGCGCTGACTGCAATCATGGAGTACGTCATCTTCACCTGGTCGATGCTCCCCGAGGGGTACGCCCGCGAAGCCGAGATCGTCAACGAGGCCTATGTCCTGTTGCTAGCCATGGGGGCACCGGTTTTCGGCTTCATGCTCGCGATGATGGGCTACTCGATCGTCCGCTTCCGGGGCACTGGCGACCCAACCGAAGACGGCCCACCAATGGCGGGGAGCCGGCGGGTCATCGGAGCCTGGCTGGCCATCACATCGGCGTTGACCCTGGCTGTGCTGATCAACCCGGGTTTCGTGGGCCTAGCCGACATCCGAGGGACCTCCTCGGCCGACATGGTCGTGGAAATGGAGGGACAGCGCTGGACCTGGAAGGCGACCTACGAGAACGGAGCTGTGTCCAATGATGAGCTCGTCCTTCCCGTCCACAGCCGCATCCGCTTCGATGTGACCTCGACTGATGTTCTGCACTCGTTCTGGATTCCCGGCTTTGCTATGAAGATCGACGCCGTGCCGGGCCGGACCACCGAGATGTTCGTCACCACCGAACGACTCGGAGATTATGCCGACGACTTCAATGTCAGGGTGCAGTGCGCTGAGCTCTGTGGCCTGAGCCATGGGGACATGGCCATGCCCGTCAGGGTCGTCGAGCAGGCTGAATTCGATGCCTGGCTCGCAGAGCTATCTACCACGGAAGCCGCAAGTGGAGACGGGAGCTGATTGACGATGCGACCATTGATTCAAGCCATCAAGGGCGGCGTAGGTGGATACCTGCTCGGGGCCTTTGGCGCCTGGATTCTCCAGGGCGGGGGTTCCATGAGCGATCCCGTACCGGTGACGTTCGGCTTCATCTTCGCCCTCATCGGCTGGCTGATGGGTATTGGTGTCTGGAATCAGTGGGGCCGGGAATGGTTCGGCCTTCCTGTCACGGAAGCATCGACCACTGGCTGGACCCGCTACTTCCAGTTCAGCACTGATCACAAGGTGATCGGGGCCCAGTACCTGGTGACCTTCATCACGGTGTTCCTCCTGGGCGGAGTGTTTGCCCTAATTATCCGGCTCGAGATGGCCGGCGCTGGTATCGGTGAAAATGGTTTCATGGACGAGGACACGTACAACAAGGTCATGAGCATGCACGGCATCCTGATGGTTGCCGTCGCCGTGGCCGGGATTCTGGGCGCGTTCGGGAACTATCTCGTACCCCTGATGATCGGGGCCAGAGACATGGCCTTCCCCCGGCTCAATGCCCTCAGCTTCTGGCTCATCCCTCCAGTGGCCGTGTCCCTGCTCTCTGCTCCCCTACTCGGCTCCTTCGAGGCCGGCTGGACGGCTTATCCCCCGTTGAGCGTCCTCGCTCCCGGCGACGGACAACTACTGTTCAACCTCGGCGTCATCGCCTTCGGACTGTCATCGATTTTCGGCGGCCTCAACATCTTGACCACGGTGATCACGATGCGTGCCCCTGGCCTGACATGGGGCCGTCTCCCGATTTTCGTGTGGGCTGTGTTCTCGGCCTCCCTGCTCAGCGTGCTGATCACCCAGTTCTTCGCTGCGTCCCTGGTGTTGATCCACCTCGACCGCATCGCTGGAACCACCTTCTTCGGTGCGGCGGCAGGTGGTGACGCTCTCCTCTACGAGCATCTGTTCTGGTTCTACTCCCACCCTGCGGTGTACATCATGGTGTTGCCGGCGTTCGGTGTGGCCCTCGAAGTGATCACCCACTTCTCTCGAAAACCGCTCTTTGCCTACAAGGCGGTCGTTGGGGCCTTTCTTGCCATCGTGGGACTCAGCGCCCTCGTCTGGGCCCACCATATGTTCACCAGTGGCATGGCCAGCTACCTCCACGCCCCATTCATGGCCCTCACCGAGGCCATCTCAATCCCGACCGGCGTAGTCTTCCTCGCCGCCATCGGGACCTTGTGGCGGGGCCGGATCTGGTTCACCACCCCCCTGATCCTGGCCGCCGGGTGGGTTTTCAACTTCATGATCGGTGGTCTCACCGGCTTGTTCCATGCCGACGTTGCCACTGATATCCAGCTCCACGACACCTACTTCGTGGTCGCTCACTTCCACTTCACCATCATCGGGGGCTCGATCTTCGGCCTCCTGGCCGGGACCTTCTACTGGTTCCCGAAGATCACGGGTCGGATGTACAACGAAACGGTGGGGAGGATCTTCGCCGTCTGGGTCACCCTTGGCCTGAACCTGATCTTCATCCCGATGTTCTGGGTTGGCGTCAACGGCATGAACCGCCGGATCGCGGTGTATCCAGAGGAGCTGCAAGCCGTGAACCGGTTCATCAGCTACGCCGCCCTCTTCCTGGCCTGCGGGTTCCTCCTCTTCGCCGGTAATCTGCTGTACTCGTCCCGACGAGGGCCGAAAGCACCAGCCAACCCGTGGAACGCTTCGACCCTGGAGTGGATGGTGTCGTCGCCGCCGCCATTGCACAACTTCCCCTTGCTTCCCGAAGTCGTCGGCCAGCCCTATCCCTATGGGTCTCCTGATGAGCAACATGCCGAACTGATCACTGACGGGGGCGAGTGACCATGGAAGAAACGAAAGGCACTATCTTGACCGAAGGGCCGGGCCAAGGAGCCGAGAACGACGACTTCAACCACCGGGTGTGGAAGGGCCTGATCGTGGCTCTCGGCCTGGCCGTACTGACCATCATCGAGTACGTGATCGCCGTTGGCATCGACAATCCTCTGATATGGCTGATGCCCTTCGCCATTGCCAAGGGAGCGCTGATCATGGAGTACTTCATGCACTTCTCGTCACTGTTCGAGGAAGGTGAGCACTGATGGCCCTCACGGCAGAAGCGGCCCATTCCCGAGCCGAAAAGGTCTACCAGCCGACCGCCAACCGAATCGGGCTGTGGATCTTCTTCGCTTCCGAGACGTTCCTGTTCTCGGCCATCATCTCCGCCCGCTTTGTCACCTCCGGCACCGACAAGCCTGAATCGCTCAATCAGGCCCTGGCCCTGCTGCTCACCGCTGTGCTGCTGTTGTCGAGCATCAGCGCCTACCTGTCCGAGGTTGCTATCGCCAACGACCGGCGCCGTGCGTTCATGGGCTTCACCAGGATCACGTTCGTCCTCGGCTTGGTCTTCCTCGTCGGGGTCATGTTCGAGTGGAGGGAAGCGCTCGAACACTTCCCACCGGGGACGATCTACGGCAGCGCCTTCTTCGCCCTCGTCGGTCTCCACGCCTTCCACGTCTTGACCGGGATACTGGCCTTGGGAGTGATTCTGAATCTCGGAGCGAAGGGCCATTTTGGCTCCCAGGACAGTTGGGCTCCGGAAGGAGTGGTCAAGTACTGGCACTTCGTCGACCTGATGTGGGTCCTGATCTACCCGACCCTCTACTTGTTCTGAAATCCTGTGGATACGCCAAATTCCCTCCCCACCGACCTGCCGTCTGGCCGACAGCGCAAGCCACGAACCGGCTTCCGCATCTTGCGAACTGTCGTGTTGTCGTCGATGGCTATGTGGGCAATCTCCTCTCTGGCGCTACTGATCTACACCAACGGCGCCCGAGACCCCGAGACCCACACCCTGGTGATTCCTGAGGGAACAAGCGAGCTGATCGCCAAGGGCGAGAACCCCCTCAGCATCCCGGTGAACTGGAGCTTCCTAGCCGACGACACCCTCGAACTGGTCAACCAAGACCGGGTCGGCCACTTGTTCGGGCAGTACTTCGTCCCCGCGCTCACCACCCGCGAATATGGGTTGCAGCCGGCGTTTGGGGGGAGCCTGGCCTGCTCGCTCCATCCTTCGGGGACTATCAACATCGACGTCGACGTACGCGATTTCAACTGGCTGGCCACCCTATTCCCAACCCTGGTCCTCGGCCCCGCCGTTGGACTCATCTTGAGCGGGGTCGCGAGCGTGATAGGGAAACTTGATGAACCTGATCCAGGAGGCAACCTATGACCGACTCCGATACGCAGACCGATGAGACGGACCAAGATCACGACAGCCTCGAGCCCTCTGAGCCTTCACCACTCTGGGGTGTGGGCCCAGAGGTAGAGGGCGAGACGTTCTTCCCCTACGTCAAGGACATCGTCCTCTTGCTGCTCGTCGTTTTCTTCGGTCTCATCGCCTTCGGTATCAAGTCGGTCGGCCTCGGCGAGGCAGGTAGCGCGGGAGTTGGCTCCGGCACCATCGACGTGACCCTGGAAGAGTTCGCCATCAACGGCAACTTTCTTGCCCCCGCCGGTGATGTGACCCTGGAGATCTCAAACGCCGGGACCGTGACCCACAATGTGGTGGCCACCGAACTGGGACTGCGCACCGTCGATCTCGACATCGGTGGGACGGCCACATTGTCGCTTGGCGTCCTGGCACCCGGCGATTATGAGCTGTTCTGCGATATCACCGGCCACCGGGACAGTGGCATGGTCACCACCCTCACAGTCGTCGAAGGCTGACCGACTCGATCAAGCAGTCTGGGCCTGCGAGTGGTATCAGCGCTCGTCGAGTGATCTTCTGACCTCGTCTAGCCGGAACCGAGTGGTGTTATGGGCCATCTTCGCCACCAACTCAACGACCGCGCCAAATAGGGCAGCTAAAGACCCGTCGGCAGAACGACGATGGCGGAACCGGGCATGAGCACGGTCCCGTCTGCTGTCTGCTCCCAAACCTCGAGCTCGACCTCACCGGTCTCGGGATCGACAGCGTTCACCCGACCGTGGAATTCGAGGTCTTGCTCCGGGAAAGCGCTCACCCGGTTCTGCCATGTGACGGAGCGGAGCCGGCCCCGAGGGCCGATCCAGTCGGTCAGGTACTGAGTCAGCCACGATCCTTGCAGAGGCCCGTGGACCAGGACGTCGGGATGACCTTCAACGGCGGCGTAGTCGCGGTCGTAGTGGATCCGGTGGGGGTTGAAGCTGGCGGCGCTGTAGAGGAACAGCTGGGCCCGGCTGGCGTTCTTGGTCATGACCGGCAGCTCGTGACCGACAGCTACGTCGGCCATGGTCATCTGAGCCGCAGCCGATGATTCGGTTGTCATCGAGCGATCCCTATCTGCCGGGACCGGGCGACAACAGCCCCGTCCTGATTGGTGAATGTCGTCTCTCGAACCACCCGCACGAAGGGACCCTTCGATCCCTCCTTCTGGTCAACACCGCCAAGGCGGGTCTCGGCCGTGATGGTGTCTCCGACGCAGACCGGTTCACCGAAGTCCCACTCCTCACCACCGAACATGATCCGCTTCACTTCGAGCCGTACCCGTCCCCCGTCACGCCACAGGCCATCCTCTTGAAGCTCGTCATTGGATCTGGGAGCCACGATGGCATGGGTGACAAAGGTCGGCGGAGCGATGATGGTGCGGTGCCCAGCGGCCTGAGCCGCCACCTCGTCGAAGTAGACGGGGTTGGAGTCGTCGACGGCCAAGGCGTAACGCTGGGCCTCGCGCCGGTCGATCACCACTGAAACCGGCTCGACCAGGATCTCTCCAACCAGGGCCAAGGTCTCGTCGGGTATCAATGAGCCAGCCATGGGCCGATCGTAGCGCTGGCCTCTCACCGCCGTCGACGTCGACACCTTGACCACCAGGCGGCGCCAGCCCGCTACCGGGTGACGAAGGGGATCAGGGCTTGGAGGAAACCCGGAGTGTTCTGGCCGTGCACATTGTGCCCGGCGTCTGACACGGTGATGAGGCGGGAGTCAGGGACGGCGTCGGCGAAACGCTCCGCTCCTTCGGCGGTGAAGATGGCCGAGTCAGCGCCCCGGATGATCAGCAGGGGCATAGGCAGGTCACGGACATCGTCGAGGGTGAAGCGATCACCGGCCCGCCGGTGCTCACCTGTAGCTCGAAGGCGGGGCCCATGGTCGTGTTTGGAGATGAACTTCCCGTCGGCTCGCTGGAGGAGGTTGTAGCGGACCGTCCGCTCGATGTGCTCCCGTGACCGGTAGGGGTCGTATTGCTGGACCCGGCTGACGAAGTGGTCAATGTCGTCGAACTCTCGGGTCTCGGTGACGAAGCGGCGGATGGTGTTGGCCCCGTCTTGTGACACCTCGGGCCCGATGTCGACAAGGACCAGTTTCTCCACCCGGTCGGGGTGGCTCAAAGCGAGTCGCATGGCGTTCTGGCCTCCCATCGAGTGGCCGACCACGATGAGGTGATCGAGACCCATGGCGTCGATGAAGGCGGCGGCATCGAGACCCATGGCATCCGAGGAGTAGTCGCTGTCCTTGGCCCACTCGCTGTCGCCGTGACCCCGCTGGTCGAGGGCAAACACCCGGAACCGGTCGGCCAGATGGAGGCTGACCAGGTCGAAGGAATGGGCCGACTGGTTCGACCCGTGTAGAAACAGCAACGGCTGTTTGTCGGGGTCGCCCCATTCCAGGTAGTGGAAGCGCTGGTGGCGTAGCACAACATTGTTCGAGTGATAGCGGATTCCGGGCTCATATGAGATCCCAAGGTCGTCGGCACTGGTCGTGAGGCTGGCCAGCTCGGCACTGTCGACCATGTCCAGCGGGTCGGCCCCTTCGGCGAACTCGTTCAAGTGCATGGCGTGAACGTAGTCGCCAGAGGAGTGTCAACCCAGACGAGAAGGAGACAAGCTGTCCGCACTCGACAACAATCCTTGACGGCCTGGCAACGGTTTCGTAACATGCCGCCTTGGGGCAATCGACGCTTGGGGCTCGATGAGAGGTCTGAGTGATGCAGCTAGGTGTTGTCGCCCACGTGAAGTGGTTCGGGCAAGGGGCCGGTGACGGTCCGACCCAGCTAGAGGCTCTGGAAATCACCCTGGTCGGTCTAGTCGTATTGGCCACGCTGGCACTATTGCTCGGGGCTGGCGAGTGTCTCGATGACCATCAGGCGATCGCCCGGCTCAGGCCACGACTAGGTCGGCTGGAGTCCATGGTCCCTCTTGTGGTGCGTCTGTCAACAACTGCTTTCCTCTTCGTCAACGCTCTGGACCACGCCCTGCTAGGGCCGAACATCACCGCCGGCGGCGGCGCTCTGGCCTTCATCACCACATGGTTGCTCTTGTCGGCTGGGCTCTCCCTGGCCCTCGGCTTCTTCACCCGAGTCGGCATCGTCTGCCTGCTCGCCGGGTACCTGCTGGTCGGGCTCCAGGCCCCCATCATCGATGTAGTCGACCACCTGGAGTACGTGGGAATCGCCGCCTACCTCTGGTTCCGGGGGCCGGGGACGAACTCCCTCGACCACATCCTCGGCCTGAACGACCACGCGGGCTCCGGCCCTTCCCGGGTCGGCCTCCTGGCCTACCGCTTCGCCATCGGGATGACACTGGCCACCTTGGCACTGAGCGAGAAGATCCTCAACGTCGCAACCGCGGAAGCCTTCCTCGCTCAATACAACTGGAACGTGCTCGCTGTTCTGGGGCTACACGATCGCCACTTCATCATCATCCTCGGGTCCATCGAGCTCGCCCTCGGACTGGCCCTTGCCTTCGGGCAGGCCCCTCGACTGGTCGTGCTCGTTGTGCTGGTGGCGATGGTAGCGACGACGATCCTGCTTGGGCCGGGCGAGGTCCTGGGTCACGTCTTCGCCGTCGGCATCGTCTTTGCCATCTGGCTCCAGGAACCGTCGAGGTCCGCTCAGACGATCCGGCCGGAGTCCCGTCGTCTCTCCCACTCGCACCCTGCCCCCCTGCCCACATCCTGACCGAGGGGGTTGCTTGCGGCCGACCTCACCCCACTCGATCACTCAGTCGAAGGTGAGGGCCCGGCTCATCCCATCAGCTCGGCCGCAAGCAGGGCGGTCGCCCGTGCCGCCGAGATGACGGGAACCCCAGTGACCTCACGGACCCGGGCCAGCAGGGTGCGGTCGTAGCCGAAGCAATCGAGCACGACCAGGTCGACGCCGGCCTTTCGCAGCTCGGTGGCGGCTTCGCTCGGGTCGGTACCCGGCTTGACCGACGTCACCGTTGCCGGCCGGTCGGCTCGGCCCCGAAGGTCGGCGAACAGCTCGATCTGCTCGGGGATCGGGACCAGCACCCCCAACCGGTATCCGGCGGGCAGGATGGCATCGATCAGCCCGTCGAGCACCACCGACGGGAACAGCAGATTGGGGCGCTCCGGTAGGCCCTGGAACCGGCCGGTGCAGGCGACAACGGTCAGCCGGTTCTTGGCTTCGGCCACCAGGGGCGCCATCCGCTGGGTCACCGCCTTTTTGGAGATGATGACGTCGAGATCTCCCGGCAGCCGGACGTGGAGAGCATCGGTGTCGGCCACCGGGCCGATGGTCTCGATCTCGGCTGGCGTCATACCGTCCAGCGCCCCTCGCACCTCGATCCGCTCTGCCGCTCGAGCGTCTGGGCCCATGGCATCAACCAACTCGGCCACGAGGTCGTCCCGGGGTGTCTGTCCGATGGTCAATACGAGCAAAGGCTGCATGGCCGCACGATAGGTCGACGAGAATGACTCGTCGAGATCTGGGTGCTACCCACCCTGCGAACCAGGCCAAGGCCTAGGGTCTCGTCCATGACCGCTCTCGACCTCGTCATCAGGAACGCAACCGTGGTCACAGCCACCGACACCTTCGAGGCCGATATCGGAGTGGCTCACGAGACCATCGTCGAGCTCGATCCCCCCGGCCAAGGGCCTCGGGTTAGCCAGAACGCAGCCCAGGAGATCGATGCCGCTGGCAAGCTGGTCCTCCCTGGCGGTGTAGACAGCCACACCCACATCGAGCAGCTGTCGGCGGCCGGCGTCATGAACGCCGACGACTTCTACTCGGCCACGGTCTCGGCCGCCTTCGGGGGTACGACCACCACGATGTCGTTCGCGGCCCAGCACCGGGGGATGCGCATCCCCGACGTCGTCGACGACTACCACCAGCGGGCGGCGACCAAGGCCATAATCGACTATGCATTCCACCTGATCGTGGCCGACCCAACCCCTGAGACCCTCAGCGATCACCTCCCGGCCGCCATCGCCCAAGGGGTGGCCTCGTTCAAGCTCTATATGACGTATGACCGTCTCATGGTCAACGACGCCCAGATCCTCGACGTGTTGGCCACAGCCCGAACCCATGGAGCCCTGACCATGGTCCACGCCGAGAACCACGCCATGATCGGCTGGATGTCACAGCGGGTGGTGGCCGCCGGCAACACCCTGCCCCGCTACCACGCCGTGTGCCACACCCGAGGGGCCGAGGCCGAGGCCATAAACCGGCTGATAACCCTAGCCGAGCTGGCCGATGCCCCGGTGCTGGTGGTTCATGTCTCAACCATCGACGGGATCGATGAGATCCGCCAAGCTCGAGCCCAGGGCCTCAAGGTCTATGGCGAGACCTGCCCCCAATACCTGTTCCTCACCAGCGATGACCTCAATCGGGGAGGGCTCGACGGGGCCATGTTCTGCTGCAGTCCCCCGCCCCGCGACCGGGAGGCCCAGGAAGCGTGCTGGGCCGGGCTCCTCGACGGCACCCTCCAGGTCTACTCCTCAGACCATGCCCCCTTCCGCTTCGACGATTCAGGCAAGTTGCCGAACGGCGACCAAACCACGTTCAAGGAGATCGCCAACGGGGTTCCCGGTCTCGAGCTGCGGATGCCGGTGTTGTACACCGAGGGGGTCGGATCGGGGCGACTCACCGTCAACCAGTTCGTCGACATCACCTCCACCCAGCACGCCAAGATCTACGGCCTCTATCCCAGGAAGGGAACCATCGCCGTTGGCAGCGACGCCGACCTGGCAGTCTGGGACCCGGATCGGGAGCTCACCATTACCAACGAAATGGTTCATGACAATGTCGGCTACACCCCCTACGCCGGCCGCCACCTCCGGGGCTGGCCCGAAACAGTGGTTTCCCGAGGCGAGGTGATCATCGCCGACGGAGAGCTCAGAGCCGAGCGGGGTCGGGGCCAGTTCCTCGCTCGTACCTCCCTGGAAGCAGCCAAACCCCTAGGTCGTGACATCCCCGAGATCGAGCAGATGGCGGCCTGGGGCACCCCTTTCCTACGGTGAAGTCATGACCAGACGAACCATGACCATTGCCGCCGCCCAATTGGGCCCGGTGAACCTCGATGACTCCCGTGCTTCGGCCGTGACCCGCCTGGTCGAGCTGCTGAGGGAGGCAGCCGGCCGAGGCGCAGAGCTCATTGTCTTTCCCGAGCTTGCCTTCACCACCTTCTTTCCCCGCTGGTGGTTCGACGATCAGGGCGAGGTCGACGATCGCTTCTTCGAGACAATCATGCCGTCGCCGGTGACCCAGCCCCTGTTCGACGCGGCAGCCGAAGCGGGTGTCGGGTTCACCGTCGGCTATGGAGAGC
The DNA here is from genome assembly GCA_024227975.1 of Actinomycetes bacterium. The sequence goes on along the minus strand of JAAETV010000301.1, from coordinate 14,232 downwards.
TGATCGAGATCGATGGCCAGACCCATCGGTTCAACACCTCGGTCCTGGTCGACCCAAGAGGCACCATCGTCGGCCGGTACCGCAAGATCCACCTCCCCGGCCACGCCGACCACAAGCCAGATGCCCCGTTCCAACACCTGGAGAAGCGCTACTTCGAGGTCGGCAATCTTGGGTTCCCCGTCTACCGGTTCATGAACTCACTGATCGGAATGCTGATCTGCAACGACCGGCGCTGGCCCGAGGCGTTTCGGGTCCTGGGCCTCCAGGGAGCCGAGATCGTGGCCCTCGGATTCAACACCCCAACCGAGAACCTCCATTACCCCGAACCACCGGCCCAGCGGGTCCAGCAGCATCTCCTCATGGCCCAATCAATGGCGTACCAGAACACCACCTGGCTCATCGAAACAGCCAAAGCGGGTTCCGAAGATGGGTTCCGCATGTTCGGCAACTCTGTCATCGTGGCCCCGACCGGCGAGATCGCGGCCAAGACCATATCCGAAGACGATGAGGTCATCGTCCACAAATGCGACCTCTCACTGGGCGACGACCTTCGACGGACGATGTTCAACCTGGCTGCTCACCGACGCCCCGAGCACTATGGCCTCATCGTCGAACGAACCGGTGTCGAGCTGACCCCCGCCAACGAGAACTGACCCTGTCCGAGCCCGTCGGGGGGCCAGCGATGAACCCGCAGAAAGGGGCCAGATAGCTGGTCATGACGAGGCCGGGCTAGCGTTCGGCGATGGTCTCCAACGACGACATCGGACCCGGCATTCTCGACGGTCTTCGGGTCCTGGACTTCACTCGGGTGGTTGCCGGTCCCTGCCTGACCAGGGTCCTGGCCGATCTCGGGGCCGAGGTGATCAAGATCGAACCCCCCGAGGGCGACCTGATGCGGCGGGGGTGGCCCCGTCGAGGGAATATCTCCGTCCTATTCGGGGGCCAGAACGCGGGCAAGCGATTCATGGCGCTGGATCTCACCAAGGTGGCCGGTGCGGAGCTGGCCTTGGACCTGGCCGCTCAGTGCGATGTGGTCGTCGAGAACTTCCGGCCCGGGGTAGCGGCGCGACTCGGTGTTGGCTACGAGCAGGTCCGGGCGGTACGACCCGACATCATCTACTGCTCAGTTTCGGGCTACGGCCAGGACGGCCGGGCCGCAACTCGTCGGGCCTACGCCCCCGTGGTCCACGCCGAGGTCGGCTTGTTGCACCACAAGGCCAAGGAGTGGGAGCTGGAACCGAAGCCAGAACCGGTCTCCCATGCCGACATCGCCGCTGGCATGTCCGGGGCTCAGGGGGTGCTGGCGGCCTTGTGGCGCCGGGAACGGACCGGTCAGGGGGCCCATGTCGACTCCTCGATGTGTGAGGCGATGGTGGCCCAGAGCGAATGGACCGCGGTCGAGGTCAATGGTGGCCCCGACTATGAGCGGTCCCCCTTTCGGCCTGGCAAAGCGGCTGTCGTCCAACTGGGTGATGCCGAGCAGACCTGGGTTGCCCTCCCCGGCAACCCAGCCTCCATCTTCGTCCTCTATGCCCGCCTGACCGACCAGCAGGACCTCCTCGATGACGAACGGTTCTCGTCGATGCCGGCTCGGTCAGCCAACATGAGTCTCTGCGTCGAGCATCTGCGGGCGTGGGCCGCCAGCTTCACCAGCTTCGACGTATTCGAGGACACCCTGGACGGGGCCCGGCTGCCGGTCGGACGCGTCTTGAGCGTGGCCGACACCGTCAACACTGACTGGGCCGAGGATCGCGGCGCCTATGTCGAGATCCCGAGCGGTGACGAAACGGTACTAGTCAACCGTTCGGCCCTGCGCATCACCGACAGCGACTGTGGACCCCGCAGCGGAGTCAAGCATCTGGGGGCCGACAACGACTCGATCATTGCCGATGTGCTCAGGCTGGACTCTGACAGGGTCAGCCGCCTCAAGGCCGAGGGCGCCCTCGTCGACCACAACACGCCAGTACAGGCCAACAATCAGCCTGTCTGACCTGGACAACTCCAATCAGCCAGCTCGTCCTCAGCTCTCTCTGACTAGGGGTGGTGTGGCCAGGGAGACCCCGGTCGAGGTGGCAAAGGGGCCATCGCGATCGACCAGGATCGAGGTGGCCATGGAGATCCCGTCACCGGCGATCTGTTGGGTAACCTCGATCCCGATCCACGGTCCGATCGGGTAGCGACCCAGGGCCAGGGTGTAGTCGGCGTTGATGTAGAAGAGTCCCTGGTCACTGCTATTGGCCAGCGGGCAAGCCAGATCGGCTGAGATCGCCGCTCTCACGAAAGGGCTGAGCGGCTCGTCATCGACCAGACAGCCGCTGTCATTGGTCCACAGCCGGCTGCGGGAGCCGCTTCCGAAACCTCCTTCAACAGTGTGGATCAGCCATGTCTCACTGCTCGGCCCATCGCCCTCCGGATTCGGGGGCAGGGTCTCGGGTTCGGGCCACGGGTCGGTGGTCGGCCGCCAGATCTTGCCCGGGGGATCCTCGCTGGCCCGGAGCATCACGATTGTTGCGCGGCCCACCTCGTGACCGGCACAGACCAGGAGCGCGTCGGCCACCCGGATCCGCCGGCCGGAACGAAGGACCGTCGTCTCGACCTGGACCGGAGCCATGGCAGCAGGGCGGAACAAGTCAACATTCATCCGGGCCGCACGCCAGCCGGGATCTCCAACATCGGCCTCTAGTGCTCTGGCCGCCAGACCGCCCAGGAAGCGGCCATGGAGCATGTCGGGCGACCAGGGCCCAACGGCGGTTGCCTCTGGGGTGAGGCCGTCGGGTCCGGTCACGAAGTACGAACTGGTCACGGCGACTCGGTCTAGCGGCACACCAGCTCAAATCGCAACTCAGCCTCCGAGTGACCTCTGCGGCGACAAACACCGATCATGGACGAAGCCGTTCTGGCAACCAGGTCCTGTACTGTCGAGACCCCGGCACCCGGAGGGCGCGAGAGGAGGCAACCCGATGTACAGCCCCAAAGCCATCTTGTCTGCCCTGGTTGTCGGCGTTGTCCTCGTCAGTGGTTGTGGCCAGCTCGGCAGCGGGTCGACCGATGACTCCTCGCTGAGCACCACAGCCGAGGAAGCCACCTCGAACGACTCCGCCGGATCCTCGGAGCTCGATGACTCCGAGCAACGATCGGAAGTGAGCAATGACGATCTCATCGCTTTGGCCGCCATCCTCAACGATGAGTTACCCACCGATGTCGAGGAGTGTGTGATCAAGCGGGTATCGACCGACCCGGCCCTCCTCGGTGCCTTGACCGACAATGGCTCCACCACCGATCTGGTCGACCTCCCACTCAACGACCAGTTGGCCGTCTTCGAATCGGCGGTCGAGTGCGGGAATCCTGAGCTCTTGGGCCAGTACTTCACCGACGGTTTCGCTGAAGGATCAGGGGCCGCACCACCACCGGAGATGACGGAGTGCTTCGTCACAGCCATGTCGGGCGGCGATGGAGCACTGATCATGGCCGGGTTCCTCGCCGTCGGTGCTGAACGACGACCTCCGCTCGCGGCCAGGAACCTGGTGATCGACCTCCTGACCGATTGCGTGCCGGGTTCCTACCTGGCCGAGAGCATCACCGTTGGCCTAGCTAGCAACCAGCAGCTGGCCGAAGCAGTCGATCAGATCTGTGTGACCGGGGCCTATGCCGATGGGATACTGGCCCGGCCCCTGTGGGAGTCACTGATCGACAACCCTGGAACCGAAATCGGCCAGCTCCCTTCCCAAACAACGGCCGGACTCTTCGGCCCGTTGTTCGACTGTGTCAGCTTCGGCCAGGTCGTCGCAACTGAAGCCGCCGCGGAAGGAGTCACGATCTCGGAGGCGTCGATCACCTGCTTCGACGACGAGTTCCTCCAACAGGGCTTCGCCGATCTTGCCTTTGCCGGGGGTGAAGTCCCGGAGGCGGAGATCACTGAGATCCTGCTCACATGCCTGACCCCCGACGAGCTACGCCAACTAGGGAGCGGCTGAGGGGCGCTCACTGATACCCCAGTCGATGGCGTTGGCCAAGAGGCGGGTGAAGCCATCGGTTTCCCATGACCCCCGGAAGGTAGTGGGCGTGACCCCACCGTCGGCTACTGACTCGTCGACCCAGGGCTGGCCGTTGGTCGCTGGGTTGTGGCAGTGTCCGAGAGCGAGATAGGTGACGGCCCCGTCCCCAACGGAGCGGGTGATACCGAGGGCTCGGGACCGGCCGTCGGCCAGCAAAGATGTGTCCTCGTCGTAGCTGAAGCCGAAGCCGGGAGCGGGATCGGCTGATAGCTCGGTTGTCAACAACACTTCGGTGTCGTCGGGGTTGGTCAGCTCGATGAAGTACAGCTCGTCGGCTGTCTCGAAGTTCTCGACGCCGCGGGTCAGCTCATGGTCGCCAACCTGGACTTCGACCTGGAAGCGGCGGAGCGGCGGATGATTCAAGAAGAAGGCCCCGAGGGTGTCGTGGTGTGGGGTGCGAACCATGCGCCGACCCCTACTCCCCTCGATCCTGGCTGCCCGCCCGCCGCTGGTGCCATGGAGGCCCAACCATCGTCCTCCCCCCTCCAGCCAAGCCCGCATGGACTGGTTCTGGTCAGCATCGGGATAGGGCCCAGCGGTGTAGGTGATGAGGAATCGGCTTGTGGCCAGCCAGGTATCGAGGTCGCCGAAGTCGTTGGCCACCGAAGTTCTCGCTGCGGGCCGGTCCCCTAGCATCTCCAACAGGCGGAGACGGACGTAGTCCATGTCGTGGGCGGCACCAGATCCGGGAGGAAATCCACCGACGACGAGGTGGACTCCGACCGTGGCGAGTACGGACTCCGAAGTTGCCATGACTCCGTTCTAGCCCACGGGTCCGAGAGAGGGCCAGGGGATCACTCACTGCCCCAACACCACCCAATAACGGTGTGTCGTGTCGAAGAGCGGGATCAGGTGCCGACCATGGGAACTGGGTAGGGTCGGGCCGACGACCGCTGGCAGCAATACTGCGAAGGAGCACACATCTCATGGCCCCTCGACCCATTGCCGAGCCAGAGGTCGCGGACATGATCCGCAGATGACGACCGAGGCCACCGCAACTGGCTATGAGGGCAAGTGGCGCGCCTTCACCGCCATCGGGATCGCCTTCGTGACCAACGTCTTCGCCATGACGATGGTCTTCGTTGCCCTTCCCTCCATCGCCGACGACTTCGGGGTGACCCTCCGCTCGGTGGCCTGGGTGGTCATCACCCAGTCATTGATCGTCAGCTCGCTCATGCTCCCCATGGGTCGGGTAGCAGACATGGTGGGCCGACGGCGGATGCATCTCGCTGGTCTTGCTCTGTTCGGGCTGAGCTCGATAGGTGTCGCCTTCGCTCCCAGTTTCGGCCTCCTGATTGTCGCTCGGGGTGTGATGTCGATCGGCAACGCCATGGGGCAATCCGTCGGCACCGCCATGGCTGTCGCCGTCTTCCCTCCGAGCGAGCGAGGCAAGGCCATCGGCAGCCAGACAACGGCGGTGGCCGTAGGGGCCGCCTCGGGCCCAATCGTCGGCGGGCTCATCCTCCAGGTCCTGCCGTGGAACGCCATGTTCCTCCTCCTGGTGATCCCCATCTCCATCGCCTTCGTGGCTGGATACATGATCCTCGACGAAGACATGGTGACGCCAAGCTCGGGTGGACCCCGCCCCTCGTTCGATTGGTCAGGGGCCGTGCTGTCGGGGGTGATGGTGGTCGTGCTCGTCCTCACCATCAGCAATCCATTGGCTGTGCCATGGACATCGCCCCTGATCATGGGAGGAGTAGCACTGGTAGTGGTACTCCTGGTCGCCTTCATCCGGCGGGAGCTCCAAGCCAACGATCCCATGCTCGACCTTCGGCTCTTCTCCGACCGGGTATTCTCGGCCGCAGTCGGAGCCAGGCTGGCCGGCTTCATGGGCTCAACCGTCACCTACTTCCTGGCTCCCATCTACCTGATCAGCCTGCGAGGCATGTCGGCTGCTCTGGCCGGCGGTGTGCTGTTCTTGAACTCCCTGGGGATGGGGGTATCAGCCCAGGTCTCGGGCCGGCTGACTGATCGCTATGGGGCGCGCCGGTTCTCCACCATCGGCTTCGTCGGCCTGATCGGGACCGCCCTCGTCTTCTCGACCATGACCCGATCGACTCCGATGGCCCTGGTCATGTCGATCATGTTGGCCAACGGGCTGTCATTCGGGCTGTGGAACGTGCCGAACAACAGCACCATCATGGGCTCTGTCACCCCAGATCGTCATGGGGTAGTCGGCGCGTTCACCAACCTGACCCGCAATATGGGCAGCGTGACCGGCCAAGCAATGGCCTCGGCGGTTGTGGTCGGGGTCATGATCGGGCGAGGCTTCGACATTCCCCTGAGCGAGATCGGCGACTCGAACGAAGCCGCTGATGCCTTCTCGGCCGGATGGCGGGCATCGTTTCTGATCGTGGTCGTTCTCGCTGTCGTCGGCCTCGCCTTGACGACCTTCAGCCCAGGCCAGGACCGAGAATAACGTCGACCAGCGTGGCGAGGTCGGGCTCGACGATGTCAGGACTCGGTGACACTGGCAGGTCGGCAATCGAAGTCACCCCGGTGAGAACGAGCCCGAACTGGTAGCCGATGGTGCGGGCGAAGCTGCCGTCGGTTTCGGGACGATCACCGACCATGATCCCGTTTGTGCCGAGGCGAGCCCGGACCATGGCGGAGATGGTCTCATGAGGCTTGCCCGCGATGACGGGAGCAACCCCGGCGGCGGTGGCGACGGCGGCCACGATGGCACCATTGCCGGGGAGGAGGCGATCGGCATCGGGGAAGGTCGAATCATCGTTGGTTGCAATGAAACGGGCCCCACCCCGGATGGCTTCCATGGCCCTGGTCATGTCGGCGTAGTCGAAGCTGTAGCTCAAGCCAACGATGACAGCATCGGCTGGCCCTTCCTCGACCACAGTCGCCTTGCGGTCCTCGATGGCACCTCGAAGCCCGTCGGAGCCGATCATGACCACCTTCTCATCCTCCTCGATCAGGGAGGCGGCAGCCATGGCCGAGGTGATGACGAGGTCGGTGGCATCGGGGATGCCATGGTCGGCCAGCTTCACCCCGACCTGGTCAGGGGTGCGGAGAGCGGAGTTGGTGACGAAGGCGATAGGGCAGTCGGCCCGACGCAGCCGGGCCACCGCTTCTGGGGCTCCCGGCACCGTCTCAGCTCCTCGCCAAACCACTCCGTCGAGATCGATTGCCCAAGCCAGCACCTAGTCGAGGGTAGCGAAGCGGCCCGGCCACGGCTCAGGTTCGGTCATCGACGGCACCGGCCTCGGGGTTCAGCAGCCCATCACGGTGGCGGCCATGGCGTCGGAGGTCTCGAACCAGTCCGCCACCTGGGGTGCGGTCAAGCTGACGACCATGGTGTAGCCGAAATCGGGGATCACGTACTGGTTCAGTTCGAAGCCGTCACCGGCCACGATCTGGGTGTTGATGGTGCGGCCGTTGAACGTCTTCTCGGTCACCTTGCCTTCAAAGTACAGCCCCGACCGTTCCAACTCAGCCGTTACTTCATCGGGGGTGCTGGCCGTTGTGTAGTTGCCCTCGATCCGCTGAACGCTGAGGTTGACGATGAAATCTCCATCGAGGGGACCGTCGACCCACAGGATTCCGCCGCTGGCGATGAAGTCCGACAGGTAGGTCGTTGCCAGCTCGACGTCGCCGGGCCGCAGGATGCGGGCGGCATCGGCTGCGTCGTTGGCGACCAGATCGACCCAGCGCCAATCCTCGGGGATGATCATGGTGACCCCGATACCACAACTGCCGGCATACGTGCCCTGGAGTCGGCCCACCTGTTCGAGGGCGACGGTGTCGTCGAAGGTGTAGGGAATGGGGGCGCAGTTTCCGCTGCCAGGTACGGCTCGCAGGTCCGGATCGGCAACCAGCACGCACAGGTTGCGGGCCCCTGTTGCTTCGACATCAGCCTGCCGGAACCCCGTTCGACCGCTCTCAGCGTCAACACTGGTGAAAGGCAGGATCCCATCCCAGGAGCGCCAGTCGCCGCCGGACACCTCAGACCCGGCCTTGCGTTCGTCGCCACCGACCACGGTGTCGAGGTAGAAGTGGAGGTGATAGTCGATGGGGTCGAGCTCGGGGATGAAGCCGTAGACCTGATATGCAGCCACCATCTCCCCTGAATCGCTGTCAATGGCAACCCCGGTGAGACAGGCGATGCGCTCCTGATCAACGGGGCAAGGGGTCGGGGTCCACGCCGTATCGGCCACTACCACCGGCGCAATGTCCGGTACCGGCGTGATCGGGATCTGGAACGCGGTGTTTGCCGTTGTTTCCTCGGTGGCGACGTCATCGGCCCCGGTCTCGTCGGTGCTGGTCGAGCCGCCGGCGATCACATCATCACCGGCCGCATCATCACCATTGTCGTCGCCAGCCAGGGCTCCAATCACAGCCAGCACGATCAGAGCGGCGACCAGGACTCCCCCCAGTCCGAGGGCCACGAGTAGCACCGGCGAGCGGCCCTTGTCGGTGCCGGGAGCGGAGCCCGCGACCCCGTACCCGCCGGAACCAAGACCACCAGTGTTGTAGCCACCAGAACCAGGACCGCCAGGGTTGTAGAAGCCGGGGTGCTGGCCGGAAGCAGCGGCCCCATGAAACGGAGCGGGCCCAGAGGATGTTGGCGCCCCTTGGCCGGTGAACCCACTCCCCTGCTGGGGGGCCGGTCCTGGCGGAGAGGACAGGCCGCCGCTGCCTTGCGTCGCCCGAGCTTGGGGGGCCTGAGCTTGCGGGGCTGCTGAGGTCGGGACCTGGCCCGGTGGTGGATGCTGAGCCGGTGGCGCCTGACGGGTTGGCGGCACATAGCTGGCCGACGGGGTACCGGCCGGTTGGCTTTGCGGAGGCGGGCCGCCCGGAAAGGCGCCGGGGGGAGGGCTACCGGGCGCGATGCCAGGGGCCGGGGCCCCGTGGGGTGGGGTTCCCAGCGGGGTCGGTCCACTCGGGACCCCTGCGGGTGGGTTGGGCCCTGTGCTGGGCGCACCGGGACCACCGCGAGCCCCAGCCAACAAGGTCCGGGACTCGTCAGCCCTGACCATGATGGTGGCGTTGCGAGGTGCGGACCCGGCGGATCGTTCGCTCTCGGCAATCACCTCAGGCCAGTGGAGGATGTGGTCACCTTGACGTAGCCAGCCGGTGCCGAAGGCCGCCACACCGGCCCGGGTCAGATCGGCAGCCAGCTCGAGAGCCGATTGGTACCGGTCCGACGCCTCCTTGACCAGCGTCCGATCGATCACCGCGCCGAGCTCGGCCGGGAGCTCAGGCCTGGTCTCGGTCAGTGGAGTTGGCGGGGTGACGAGATGGTGAGCCAGCAAGCCGGTGGCTGATTGTGATTCGCTGAACGGGAACCGACCCGTCAACAGCTCATAGGCCATGATCCCTACGCTGTAGAGATCGGACGCCGGAGTCAGCTCCTCACCCCGCACCTGTTCGGGACTCATATAGGCCGGCGTCCCGATGACGGTACCGGTTGCGGTGCGCCTGGCGTTGGTGTCGATGGCTCGGGCGATACCGAAGTCGCCGAGCTTGATCACTCCCTTGGCGTCGAAGAGGAGGTTCTCGGGCTTGATGTCGCGGTGGAGAACTCCAGCCCGATGGGCGAAGTCGAGGGCGGCCAGGCAGGCCAGCACTGAAGCGCAAGCGTTGTCGGTGGCGAGCCCGTCTGACATGAAGCGATCGCTGACCGCACCGGCACATCGCTCCATGATGATGAGGCACAGCCCGTCGGCCTGATCGATGAAGTCGTAAACCGGAACGATGTGGGGATGGTCGAGTGAGGCCACCATCTGGGCTTCGGCCACGAACCGCTGACGGACCATTTCGTCGGTGGCGAAGGCCTGACCGAGCTGCTTTACCGCCACCTGACGCCCGAGGCTGGTGTGGCGAGCCTGGTACACAATCCCGAAGGCACCCCGTCCGAGCTCCTGGCCGATCTCGTAAGCCGGTAACGCCGCCTGGATCCGTTGCTTGTCCCTCGAATCAGCAGCCATACATGATGAACGTAGCGATGGTTGGGGGCACAGTCACCTGGTAGTCCCAGAAACCCTCCGCTCAAGATCTTCGAGACGGACCCAGGTCGCCACCCGCAGGTCGTCGGTCAACGCCGCCCGGTGGATGACGGCAACTACCGAGACCACGCAGACTGCCGTCGTCCCGAGAATGAGATACATGACCAGAAGTTGGACGGCGACGGCTTGGACCGGGTCGACGCCGGCCAACAACAGCCCCGTCATGGCTCCGGGCAGAGCGATCAAGCCGACCACCTTCGTCCGCTCGATCTGGGGGATGAGGGAGGCGGTGGCGGCCCGGGGGGCCAGGAATCGCACAACCTGACGGCGGTCCATTCCCAACGACAACAAGCCCTCGATCTCGCCGACCCCGTCTCGACAACGAGCCACCGACTGGTTGACACCAAGCACGGCAGAGGGAACAGCGTTGCCGATCGTGATCCCGGTGATGACAACGAGGGAAACAGCCTCGTAGTCGATCACGCCCAGCCCGAACGTCACCCCGATACTGATGAGGGCGGCCAGACCGACCACGGACCCGGCCACAACCACCAGCCCCCGAATAGGGTGACCTGTCCTTCGGGCCACGACGGTGGTGGCCACCCCCACCATCCCTACCACCCACATCCAAGCCCACACCATGGCATGGGCCGAACCAAAGGCAGTTGCGAACACGAACCCGACGCCCAGCAATTGGACCGCAGCTCGAACCGAGGCCGTGATCAGGTCTCTACCAATGCCGACCCCCAGCCACCAGGCCAGAACGACAGCCAACGCCACCAACGACAGCGAAGCCATGATCACCGGCCAGCCGACGACAGCATCGGTGAGGGAGGATTGGGCGACCCTCAATCGGGACCGATACCGCTGACCAGGAACCCGGGGCCCGCCTTGGGGGGATGGGCAGCCAGAGCTTCCTCGTTTGGCTCCGTCCCCCACCCTGGTCGGTCGCTCAGGATCAGATGTCCGTCTTCATAGTGGGGTACTTCGGTGAACAGGTCCGCATCCCACGGGAGACGGTCGATGTCGGTCTCCATGATCCGCAGGTTCGGAACGGCCGCCGCGAAGTGGGCGCTCATCATGGTGCTGAGGTGACCGTAGAAGTTGTGAGGGGCGACCTGGACCTCATGAGCATTGACGGCGGCCGCAATCTTCATGGACTGCCAGGTCCCGTTCCAGACGGTGTCGATAATGGCAACGTCAACGGCCTCGTTGGCCAAGTATGGCAGGAAGCGGGGCAACCCGATGAGGGTCTCCAGCGAGGCGATCTGGGTGTTTGCATGGTCTCGGATATAGCGCAGGGCCTGGGGAGAGTCGTTGTCATACTCCAGCCAGAACAGGTCGAAGTCATCGAGCACCCGCAGTACCTCCAACACGCCGGGGGTCCTCAGGTTGAAGTTGAGATCCAACAGGATGCCGACGTCAGGCCCGGCCCCGGTCCGGAAAGCGGCCAGCACATCGTGGATGCCTTGGAGGACGAGGGGCTCGGCGTTGAGGCCCGGGCTCCAGGGCCGACCAAAGCCGGGGGCCCATGAGCGCAGGGCTCCGTCCCACTGGGTGAAGATGTTGGTCTTGAGAGCCGAGAATCCAGCTTGGCGGACCTCCTGGCCCAGGGCTTCGATGCCGGCCAGATCGGTGATCTGGTTGCCGTAGAAGCGGTGTTGGGCGATCCGCCACGTACCACAGTGGGACCAGTAGACCTCAATCTTGTCGCGCACCTTGCCGCCTAGGAGATCATAGACGGGGATGCCGAGGCTCTTGGACTTGGCATCGAGCAGGGCGTTTTCGATGGCCCCGATTCCCTGCCCTACGACCGAGCCTGCTCCCGGGCGAGTAGCTGTGAACAGCTCGTTGTAGGTTCGCTCATGGTTGTTGACCGAGGTGCCGACCACCCGGCGGGTGAGGGCTTCGATCACGGCACTGACCCCTGGTGACCCGAAGCCCTCGTCGAACTCGCTCCAGCCAACAATCCCCTCGTCGGTCGTGATCTTGCAGAAGTGGTAGTTGCGCCAACCGGCATCGCAGTGGAGAGTCTCGACGGCGGTGACCGTCGGTGCACTGTTGTTGGAGTCAGCACTGTTGTTGGAGTCAGCACTGCTGTTGGAGTCAGCACTGTCGTTGGAGTCAGGGGCCATGGCGGCAAGGTAGCCAGCGCGCCGGGCCGATTCAAGCGCTGGGCCCCACCAATGGCTCACCATCAGCCGGCGAAGACTAGGGTCGGGTGAGTCGCCAGCTTCGGTCTCCGAAAGGGACCGGTCGTGGAAGGGGAGGCCGATGAGAGCAGCGGTACTGAACGAGCAGCCAGGTGAGCTGATCATCGAGGACTTGTCGATCGACCGCCCAGGTCCCGGTGAGGTCCTGATCCAGGTGGTCGGCGCTGGGCTGTGTCATAGCGACCTCCACTTCATAGAAGGTGTGTTTCGCACCCGGCTCCCCATCGTCTTGGGCCATGAGTCGGCCGGTATCGTCCAGGCCGTTGGTGACGGTGTCGACTATGTGAAAGCTGGCGATCATGTGGTTGCCTGCCTGTCGATCTTCTGTGGTCAATGTCCCCAGTGCCTCAGCGGCCACCCGAACCGTTGCACCAACCCCAAGGCCACATCCAGAGGCAGGGGTGAGCCCCCCCGCCTCAGCCGGGCCGACGGTACCCCAGTCGATCAGATGGCTCGTCTCGGTGGCTTCGCCGAGGAGATGCTGGTCCACCAGAACGGGTTGGTGAAGGTGATCGAGGACATGCCCCTGGACAAGGCCTGTCTCATCGGGTGCGGTATCACCACCGGATTCGGGGCCGCAGTGCGCACGGCCAAGGTCGAGGTCGGCTCGACAGTGTGTGTAATCGGGGCCGGCGGGATCGGGCTGGCCGCTATCCAAGGGGCCAGGATTGCGGGCGCCAACAAGGTGATCGTGGTCGATATCTCCCCATCGAAGCTGGAAACGGCGGGCCAGGTAGGGGGAACCCACTTCATCAACGCCTCAGAATGCGAAGATGTCGTGGCCGAGGTCAAGGATCTGACCAGGGGCGGGGTCGACTACTCCTTCGAGGCCATCGGCCGGGCCGACACCGTCCGCCAGGCCTTCGATATGTTGGCGATAGGAGGTACGGCAACCATAATCGGCATGGTCCCTTCGAAGGACATCGTCCAACTGAGGGGCATTGATTTCCTGTCGGAGAAGAAGCTTCAAGGGTCGATGATGGGATCGAACCAGTTCCGGACCGACATCCCGCGCATGATCGACATGTATCTCGATGGTCGTCTACTGCTCGACGAGATGGTGACAGCCACAATCGGCCTCGACGAGGTCAATGACGGCTACCAGATGATGAAGAACAGTGAGGGCGCCCGCACCGTCATCACCTTCTAGTCGAGGATGATGACGGTGAGGGCAACGAGTCTGGGTTGCGACTCCTACCTCGCGACCGATCAGCGCTGATACTGGGCCACGAGGTCGCTGAGCTCGGTTGACATCGCCGACATCGACGCTGCCGATGTGGCAGTCTCATCGGTCGATTGGCGGGTTGATTCCGCAGCTTCAGCGACTTCGGCAACGGAGTGGGCTATCTGCTTGGTTCCCGAAGAAGCTTCCTCGACATTGGTGGTGATCTCGGCAGTAGTGACCGACTGCTCTTCAACGGCAGCAGCGATAGCGATGGAGATCTCACTGATCTGATCGATGAACTCCCCGATCCGTTCGTTGGCCGCTACTGCACCCGACGTGTCGTCCTGGATCGCCTGAATACGTTGGCCGATCTCTCCGGTGGCCTTGCTGGTCTGGTTGGCCAGCTCCTTCACCTCGTTGGCGACCACCGCGAATCCCTTGCCCGCCTCACCAGCTCTGGCCGCCTCGATGGTGGCGTTCAGAGCCAGCAGGTTCGTCTGCTCGGCAATCGAGTTGATCACCTTGACCACGTCGCCAATCTCCTGAGAGGACTCACCGAGCTTGGAGATTGTCACTGACGTGTTCTGTGCCGCCTCAACTGCGCCTCCGGCCATCGATGCAGCTTCGTTGGCACTAGCGGCGACCTCTTGGATGGTTGCGTTCAGCTCCTCGATGGACGTTGCCACCAGGGCGACGGAGGAGGAAACCTCGTCACCGGCAGTCGAGGCCGACGCTGCACGTGAGGAGGTCATTTCGGCCGAAGAGGTCATCGAAGACGAGACGGCGGTCAACCCGTCGGCCGCGCCGGCCAACTCCTCAGAGGACGACTTCAGCTG
>JAAETV010000300.1 GCA_024227975.1 Actinomycetes bacterium | reverse complement strand
GTGGCCGTGGGATCGATGATGGCGAGATTGGCTGGTTTGCCGACCTCGATCGGGCCACCTTGTTCGGACAGCCCGGCCAGGGCGGCCGGCTGCCAGCTCATAGCAGCTAGGAGCTGTTCCAGATCGAGCTCGGTCTCGCTCAACAACACGGCAATGGCCGTTTCCAATCCGATGACCCCGAATGGAGCCTGGTCGAAGGGTCGCTCCTTGGCGTCCATGGTGTGGGGGAAGTGGTCGCTGGCGATGACGTCGATCGTCCCGTCAGCCACGGCTGCCACCATGGCGGCAACGTCGGCGGGTTCCCTCAGCGGGGGCAGCATCTTGAGGTTCGGGTCGTAGCCGGCGACGGCTTCGTGGTCGAGAACGAGATGGTGAGGCGAGACCTCGGCCGACACCGGGTAGCCCCGAGCCTTGGCCTGACGGACCAGTTCGGCGGAGGCCGCGGTTGAGATTTGCTGGAGATGGACGGGTACCCCGGTCAGGTGAGCCAAGCCAATGCTCTGGTTCACCATCAGCTCCTCGGCCAGGGCCGGCATCCCCGGTAGGCCGAGTCGGGCTGACCACGCACCCTCATGCATCACCCCGTCACCAGCAAGGCCCATCTCGTGAACCCGTTGGACGGCCAGAAGTTTGGTCGCGTCACCAGTGCCGACACTGCCCAAGTACTCGAGCGCTCGGCGGAAGACGGCAGGGTCCTGGAGGCCACGGTTGGCGTCGCCGAATACGGTGACCCCGAGTGCTGCCAGCTCACCCAGGGGAGCGAGTAGGGCGCCCCTGGTTTCTACTGTGAGGGCGGCCGCCGGGACCACCTGGCACGGGGCCCCCTTGGCCAGAGCCAGGATCTCGCTGACCACGGCGGCATTGTCGGTGCACGGCTCGGTGTCTGGCATGGCGATGACTGCCGTGTAGCCGCCGAGGGCGGCCCCTCTGGATCCGGACTCGACGGTTCCCGCCGCTTCGAAGCCGGGCTGGCGAAGGTGGGTGTTGAGATCGACGAGACCGGGGACAACGACGCAGCCTTCAGCATCGAGAGTGCGGTCACGGCGTGGAGCTGGACCAAGGTCAATGACGACCCCGGTGTCATCATCGACGGCCACATCGAGACGGCGACGGCCTCCCTGGTCGACGATCTCACCATTGGCGACGACAGTGACGGTCATGTTGTCTGATCATCTCCGAATTGGCCGGCCCCGACCGCCTTGTACAGGACCGCCATCCTCACCGGGACCCCACTTGCTACCTGTTGGAGAACAACGGCCCGGTGGTCGTCGGCCGCTTCGGGGTCGATCTCGACACCCCGGTTCATGGGCCCAGGATGCATGATGAGGGCATCGGGGCGGACATGGCGGAGCCGGTCGGCAGTGAGCCCGTAGCGGGCCCGGTACTCAGCAAGGCTCGGTAGCAGGGCCGATTGGAGCCGCTCGGACTGGATCCGTAGGAGGTAGATCACGTCGAGGTCGCCCAGTACCGAGTCGATGTCGGCCTCTACTTTGACTGGCCAGTCGTCGAGGCTCGGGGGTAGCAAGGTCCGGGGCCCGATGAGGACGACTTCGGCCCCCAGCATTGTGAAGGCCTCAACGTTGGAGCGGGCCACCCGTGAGTGGTTGATGTCACCACATATGGCGATTCGCTTGCCTTCGAGGGTTCCCAGGGAGCCACGAATGGTGTAGCAGTCGAGCAAGGCCTGGGTCGGATGCTGGTTCCAGCCGTCACCGGCATTGACGATCGAGGCGTCGGTCCAGGCCGTGAGCTGGCGGGGCACTCCGGAGCTGGCATGGCGGACCACGATGGCGTCGATCTGCATGGCTGAGATGGTCTCGACCGTGTCCCGCAGCGACTCCCCCTTCTTGACCGCTGAGGAGCTGACGCTGAAGTTGACCACGTCGGCCGAGAGACGCCTGGCCGCCAGATCAAAGCTGGTTCTGGTTCGGGTCGAGTCCTCGAAGAAGGCCAATACGATGGTCTTGCCTCGCAGGGCGGGAACCTTCTTGATGTCACGGGCTTGAACCTCGGCGAAGTTGTCGGCCAGATCAAGCAAGTCAACCAGCTCATCGGCTCCCAGATCAGCCACCGACAGCAGATGCTTCATGCCTGACCTTCCGGCAGGGGCGGCCCACCACTGGGTTGCCTCTCCACCTCACCTAGCTCGACGCCCTCGAGGGTGGCGTTCACCGCCTCGTCACGACGGGTCGGCAGGTTCTTACCGACATAGTCAGGCCGGATGGGCAGCTCGCGGTGACCCCGGTCGACCATGACCGCCAGTTGGATGGCCCGGGGCCGGCCCTGGTCGATGATGGCATCGAGAGCGGCCCGGATTGTTCGCCCGGTGAATAGCACGTCATCGACCAGCACGATTGTCTTGCGGTTGATGTCGAATGAGACGTCAGTGACGGCCTCTGGCAGCACCGGTCGCAGGTTGATGTCGTCCCGGTAGAAGGCCACGTCGAGCTTGCCAACTGGAACCTCGACCCCTTCGATGTTGAGCAAGGCGGTTGCCAGGGCACCTGCGAATGGGATTCCTCCCGTCTGGAGACCGATGATGACGATATCGGTGAGGCCAGAGTTGCGCTCTATCACCTCATGGGCCATGCGTCGGACGGCCCGATCTACGGCCGGCGCATCGAGAACAGTGTTGCGGGCAACAAAAACGCCCCCGTACGGGGGCGTGCGGTTGCGCTCACGTTCGGCCAAGACGATTCTCCCTCCGTGCTGGCCTCACTGGACCTGCTTCACGGACCTGACCCCTGAGTGGGGCCGGGGGTCACACTCACCCAGGGCGGTGATGACCTCGTCCGAGGCTAGCGGATGACTCGTCCAAGCAGACGCCTCAGGACAGCCGGGCCCCTGAGTTGACTGACCTGGCCGGGAGGATCGTTCGTAGTTGGTCATCACCGATGACTCGGACGTAGTACGAGTAGCTCGAGGCGATGCTGGGGCCGGGGCTCCCCAGAGAGACAAGATCAAAAGCCCCGTTCTCCGCACTGAGGGGCCCGACCCACGCTCCGACCCCGGAGATGACGACGAGGTAGGTCTCGTCGACAACGAAGTCCGAGTCCAGATCGGGTTCCCACACGATGGTCGGCAGGGGTACGTGGCCCGATGTCCCGACGCGGGCTACCACCTCAACGGGCACTGTTCGGGCCGAGCGAGAGCGCATCCGGTAGAGGGAGACCTCAGCAGATGAGAAGTCGGCTCCAGCCAGCATGAATGACCAGCGGGGGTGGATGAGCTCGCTAGGAACGTGACCACGAGGCGGCCAGGCCACGAAGCGATCGGCCTCTCGGACGCGAGGTCGCTGAACGGAGGTCTCGTCGAAGACATGATCATCGAAGACCCAGAGGGCGTTTGCGGCATGCCCGGTCGACGAGCCATCGACATTGCCTATCCCCATCTTCTGGGTTGGGGGATGAAGGATGGTGTTGCGATGGCCAACGTCGATATTGCCGGCTCCCGGATCCTCGATGTAGCCATCGATGGCCTCCGTGCCGGTTCGTCCCAGATATAGGTTGCTGTTGGCCGCGGCCAGCTGCCCGGTCGGGGTGAAGCAAGCAAAGTCGGGCGAAGGACTGTGGGTGAGGGTTCCCTCGACGCTCATCATGATGGCGGCGCTCTGAGCCTTCGCCGTCAGCTCGGGATCCTCGGTGACGATGGCCGGCACCCCAGCCATGGCTCGGTAGTAGTTGACCCGGCGAATCGAGGCCAGGCGAGAACGACGTGAGCTCGTTCCTGGCTCGCAGCTGTGGTGGTCGCCGGTCCACTCGAGGACTGGGTTCAGCCCGCCGAACTCGCGCTGGTAGGCGGCAACAACCGCCGCCCGATCACTGGTGTCGAACCATCCATCGTTCCCGGTCCGCAGGAACAGCTCGGTTCGGAATCCCAGCTCCCCTGGGGGCTCGGTCCCAGCCGCCGTCGGCTCCCGAGAGCCGACAGCGATCACGAGAACGGCGAGTACGACCATGGGTAGGGTCGCCAGCAGTCGGCGAAACAGGCGTTGCACCGATCTCCATCGGCGCCCCGATCATCAAGTTGACGGCAAATCCCTAGCGATGGCGGCCAATACCCCATTCACGAAGCGGCTCGACTCGTCGGTCGAGTACCGAGAGACGAGGTCGACGGCCTCAGCCAGCACGACCCCAGGTGGGGTGTCCATGGTCAAGAGCTCGGCAACGGCCAGGACCATGACCAGACGATCTATGGCCGGCATCCGCTCCACAGACCAGCCAGATGCCTTGGCCCCAATCATCTCCTCGGCCTCGCTTCTGTGCATCTCAGCCGCCCTCAGCAGCGCAACCGCGAAGGGAGGCGGGGGAATGACCTGGTCGACCAACAGTTCGTCGGTCGTCACCTGACGTGTATCGGCCTCATAGGCCAACTCGATGGCGCGCTCGCGGGCCTCGCGCCGGCCCCGATGGGCCGGGGCGTCATTGGTCACGCTCGGGTGAGGTATTCACCGGAGCGGGTGTCAACCTTGACCCGGCCTCCGACTTCGACGAATAGGGGGACCTGGATCACCAGGCCGGTCTCGAGGGTGGCCGGCTTTCGCGCTCCCGACACTCGATCGCCCTGGAAGCCTGGCTCGGTATCGACTACTTCGAGCTCAACCGAGGCTGGCAGGTCGGTACCCACGATCTCCGAGCCGTACATCATCAACACGATGGAAGATCCCTCAGTCAGGAATCTCCCGGCTTCACCCATGACCGCCTCGGGGACCGTCAGCTGTTCGAAGGTCTCGTTGTCCATGACGACGAAATCGACGCCGTCGCGGTATAGGAATTGCTGCTCCCGCTTCTCGATGAAGGCACTCTCCATCTTTTCGCCAGCCCGGAACGTCCGGTCGACTACGGCCCCGCTCCGCATATTCCTCAAGGTAGAGCGGACGAAGGCCCCACCCTTGCCTGGCTTCACGTGTTGGAACTCTTGAATCTGGAACAAGCCGTCGGCCAGCTCGATGCTCATACCGTTCTTGAAATCATTGGTGCTGATGCTTGGCATCGGGCCGTCTCCGTTGGTGCTAGCGAGGCGAGGAGCTGGTGAGCTCCTGACTCAGGGGGCCGTCTTGGGGCTCAAGGTGATGGGTTGGCAGCCGGTGTCTTCCACGACCACCGAATCTTCGATTCTGACGCCGCCAACAGGCGGGAGATAGACGCCGGGCTCGACCGTCACGACGTAGCCAGCTCGGAGGATACCGTCGGTCCGGGCCGACAGGATGGGGTCCTCGTGAATCTCGAGGCCGATCCCGTGGCCGGTACTGTGCACGAAAGCGTCGGCCAGACCGTGTTCGGCCAACACTTCTCGACAGGCTGCGTCGACCGAGCGAATCTCGACCCCGTCAGATACCACATCGATTCCAGCCGCTTGGGCCTCAGCGACGGCGTTGTACCATCTTGCCTGCTCGGCCGAGAATGTACCCCCGGCGACAAAGGTCCGGGTCATATCACTGCCGTAGCCATCGACGCGAGCCCCGATATCGATGATGACCAGATCTCTTGGCTCGATCACCCGTCCCCGAGGGCTGGCGTGAGGCATGGCGCTGTTGGGGCCGGATGCCACGATGGTCTCGAAGCTGGGCTCGTCCGCTCCAAGATCGGCCATGAGGTTGTCCAGATATTGGGCGACGGCCCGCTCAGTTGGCCCTAGGGCTAGCAATGGTTCGACCTCGGCTAGCGCCAGATCGGCTATGGCCGCCGCTTGGGCCAGCCGAGCCAGCTCCCCTGGGTCCTTCGATTTGCGCAGCTCTTCGATCATGGCGTCGAGGGGGATGAGCTCTCGCTCGGGCAGCCAGGACACCATCTGGTCCTTGTCTTTCCACGTCACATGGTTTGCCTCGAGCCCGACCCTGGCTTGCGGAGCAATGGCTGCGGCCAGGATATCTCCTACCTCGGTGGTGGTGATCTCGATTGTTGCCGCCACCCCGGCCTGATCGAGCTGGTTTGTGATCTGCTCCCGATAGCGCCCATCGGTTATTGCGATGAAGGCATCGTGGGTCACGACGAGCCGGCCGTTGGAGCCCGTGAACCCTGTCAGCCAGCGGACATTCTCGCTCTTGGTCACGATCATGATCTCGATCGAGTCCTCGGCCATGGTCTGGCGGACCTGGTCCACGCGGCTGGCCACGTCCATGGCCGCCAGCTCAGGCCAGTCGCGGCCCTCGAGCTCGGTCCCCGCGCCAGCACTCATCGGGCTGTCATCACGGCTGGGCTCGAGTGGCGTTCTGAACTGTTTCGAGGGCCGAACGGAGCAGGCTTTCGTCTTCGACCAGGACCGCTTCCAGACCATCGGGACCGTCGAGAACGAAGGTCACCCCGTCGATGGCCTTCTTGTCACGGCCGAAGAGATCGACGATCTCATGCCCGTCGATGCTGTCCTCCATGGTGGGGTCGAGGCCGTAGGCATCGATGACGCGCCGGTGTTCGGCCACCCGCGCCTCATCGATACGACCGAGCCGCAATCCCACTTCTGCCGCATAGAGAAGACCGACGGCCACCGCTTCCCCGTGGCGGATCCGGTACCCGGTCGCCGCTTCCAGGGCGTGGGCCAGGGTGTGACCGTAGTTCAGGATCGCTCGACGACCTGTTTCGTGCTCATCGTCGGCCACGACATCGGCCTTGATCCGCACACAGGCCGCAACCCGCTCGGCCAACGGGAGCAGATCAAGGCGGCCATCACCAATGCAGCCATCACTAATGAAGCCATCACCAATGAAGTGGTACTTGGCCAGTTCACCCATCCCGCTGCGGAACTCGGCCACCGGCAGAGTGCTCAGGGTATTGGTATCGCAGATCACGGCAGCTGGTTGCTTGAACGCCCCGAGCAGGTTCTTGCCTTCGGGCAGGTTCACCCCGCATTTGCCCCCGATGGCCGCATCGATCTGGCCCAAGAGGGTGGTAGAAACGTGGACAACGGGGATACCTCGGTGATAGCTGGAAGCGACATAGCCAGCCAGATCGGACACCACTCCCCCACCAACCGAGACCACAGCGTCGGCCCGAGTGAGGCCCCAGCGGGCGAAACGAGAGGCAAGGTCACCGACGACTTCCAACCGTTTGGCCCCTTCCCCATCCTCAACGGTGAAGACTTGGTGCTCGACACCAGTGTCGACCTCGATTCCGATCCCGTCCTGGGTGATGACAGCCACCCGATGGACCCCAACCGGTAGTACAGAATCGAGACACCCAATCGCTCCGGGTCCGACCAGGACCGGGTACGACCGGCCTTCACCGATATGCACGGTTTCGACCATGATGTCGTCGGTTCCAAGCTCGGCTCTACTCCTGGCCACGACTCGGGCGACCAACTCCCTGATCGTCAATGATCCGTCATCGACGATCACATGATCGGCACAAGCCAGGTAGTGGGGCAGGCGCTCATGGCGAAGCCGGCGGAGCCGGGCGTTCTGATCGCCGGCCAGCAAGGGTCTCGCCCCGTTGGCTGGTATCCGCCTCGTCAACACCTCGTTGGGGGCATCAAGCCAGACGACGTCAGCCTGGCTCAGCAGGTTTCGGTTCGCTTCAGTCACCACCAAGCCACCACCACCGGCGATCACTGGGACGGGCCGTTGGCCGAGGGCCTCGATCAGGGACTCCGTTTCCAACTTGCGGAAGGCCGGCTCACCCTGCCCCGAGAAGATCTGGGGGATGGGGCAGCCGGCGGCCTTCTCGATCGAGGTGTCGAGATCGACGAAGGGTCGGCCCAGCTCGTTGGCTACAGCCCGGCCGACGCTCGACTTGCCGACTCCGGGGAGGCCGATCAGGACACAGGGCAAACTGGACACCATCCGATATTACCGGGCAGCGCCCTGAGGGCCGGGCCAACCCCATTCGGTGGGGCCGTTGGCCAATGACCTAGGAGGTCAGGACGAGCTGGGGGGAGACCAGGATGATGACCACAGCGGCCGATGCCAGCGCCGGTCCGAACGGGATCTCAGCTCGACCCCGACGGCGGATGGTGTTGTAGGCCAGCCCGCTGAGACCACCCCCGAGGAGGGCGATGAGGATGGTGTAGAGGACGAGCCGAACCGCGATCAGGGTGTCGGGTTGAAGCCAACCAACGAAGAGGCCGAGCAGGAGGCTCAACTTCACATCGCCCCGTCCCATACCGCGCTCGCTGACGAGGTGGGCGACGCCGATGAACCCACCGAAGGTAGCTCCTCCGGCCAGGGCGGCGTAGATGCCGTGACCGGACTCCAGCTCGCCGGTCAGCACCAAGACCAAGAATAGGCTGATCCAGATACTGGGCCATACCACGACGTTGGGGAGCAGGTGGGTCTCGATATCGATGACCGACAACACGACCAGGACAGCCACCAGGCCGAGATAGGGAACGAGCCTCCAGTCAGTGCCGAACCGCAGGCCGAGGGTTGCGAATCCGATGCCGGTGGCCAGATCGACCCACAGGTAGCGCGACCCCTTGTGACGGTGGCAGCTCCAGCAGTATTGGCACCAGCGAGCGATGCGGAGTGACCGTATCCCGAGCCCAGCCTTGCAGTGAGTGCAACGCTGCTCGGGTGCGAGTGGGAGCCGTTCGACGGCGCGGTCGACGATCACCCCAAGGAAGGGGCCGATGAGCAGGCCGAGACCAGCCAGCCCGACGACGAACACAAGCCGATCGATCACCCTTCACGTCCCTCTTGAAGCGTTCAGTTCTCGCTCTTCAGGTAGCGCATCAGCAGGCCTGTTCCCTTGTCGTCGCTCTCGGCACCCCCATCGGATCCGATGGTCTCGGTCCTGATGACCGATGCGGCCGGGCTGGCGGAAGCCTCGACGCTGGTGGCCTCGGGAGCGGCAGCTGACACCCTGGGCCGCGGGGGCGGGGTGAACGTCGTGGCGGGAGTCGCAACCTTTTCGGCCCATCCCGTAGAAGGTCCAGCCGCGGCTGCAGGAGCAGGAGCAGCTGAAGGAGCAGGAGCAGCTAAAGGAGCAGGGGCAGCCAAAGGAGCAGGAGCAGAAGGGGCAGGAGCAGCAGAAGGAGCAGCGGTGAAGGTCGCGGCACGCTCAGTGTTGTCAGCGTGTCCGGTTCCGGCCGTGACGGCATCCTTGCTGTCGACAGTGCTGGGGCTGGCAGCAGTGGTGGCGGCCACCGTTTCGACCGGGGGTCGGCGAATCGACGTCGAGCCCGAGCGGGGCGGAACCACGCGGATCAAGCCCCGTTCGACCAGACTCTTGATCTGGCGGCTGCCGTCGACCTCGCCGAGAGCCAGTTTCTCACAGAGAGTCGATACTGGGCATCCGTCGCCGATGACGATCAGGGAGGCCCATTCATTGCGATTGATGGTGATCTCGTCACTCGGGAGCTCGGCACTGGGCATCACGACATGACGCAGCGATGGCACGATGGCCTCGATGGTTCGCCACTCGGCCAACCTGGCCTCGGCCGAGGCCAGGGCCACACCAACGTCCTGGGAATAGGTGCCCTTTTCAGAGTCGCTAGCGACGAAGCTGAAGCTGCCATCGTTGTAGCGCAACAGCTCGAACAGGACATCCTCGGGCTCAGTCCCGGCAACCACGTTGCTTGCCGTAGCCCGGACCAGTTGCCCCTCGTCGAGGTGCAGGATCCCGTTGCCACGGTTTCCTTTGAGATCTAGCTTTCCAGTCTTGGCCGTCGAGGAGAGCAGGCCTAGAACCTCGTCCAACGCGAAGTCATCGAGCGAACCTTGGAGCATCGGTCATCCTCTTTACTGGTGTTGGTGGACCCTGTTCTCGTCGGACGACCACACCAGCAGTTGAGTGAATTCAGGGAGAGATAGCCTCCGAAACGGCACGACTCATCACATCGAGGGGTGCGGTCTGGCCTGTCCACAGCTCGAAGGCGAGAGCGGCCTGATGGACAAGCATACCGAGCCCGTCTATGGCGGTGGCCCCGACTTCAGCTGCCGCCTCGAGCAAGGGCGTCAGCAGGGGCTGATAGACGATGTCGACGACGATCTGGCTTGACGCCAGGACCTCGCCCGGTACCGGCAAGCCCTCTGCTCGTGGCCCACCGGCCATACCAATCGGAGTGGCGTTGACGACGATATCGACCGACGCCACCTCATCGATCGAGCCAGGCCGAGCGGCAGGGGCAAGGCGTGCTGCCTCAGCCGCCCGGCTGGGCGTCCGACTGAGTATCAGGATCTCGGCCGGTTCCTGACGACCAACGGCTTCGATGATGGAGCAGGCTGCGCCCCCGGTACCGATGACGGCCACGCTCTTTGTCTGCAACGAGACTCCATGGTCCATGGCCAGCGACTGAACGAACCCGTCTCCGTCGGTACTGTGGCCAACAAGGCGACCGTCACGACGAAAGACGCAGTTGCACACACCAAGCTGTTTGGCCACCGGAGTGAGCTGATCGACGGCAGCCGCGACTGCTGCCTTGTGGGGCATCGTCACCGACAGGCCGTCGATGCCGAGGGTGGCCATGGCCTCGACGGCCTGGTGGCCAGCGTCGGCAGCAACCGGCAGGGCAACATAGACCCAGTCGAGGTGGAGGGCGGCGAAGGCGGCGTTGTGGATCCGGGGCGACAGGGAGTGCCGGACCGGATCACCGATAACGGCAGCCAGTCGGGTCGAGCCGGTCGGTGGTCTCAGAACAGGCCCTCTTCTATGGACTTGGCCTTCTGCTCGTTGAACTCGTCGATGTCGTCAGTGAAGAAGTGATTGCCCTCGATGTCTTTCAGGACATAGAACAGCCAATCTCCCTCTGCCGGGTCGATCGCGGCCTCCAGTGATGCTCGCCCCGGAGCGGCAATCGGGGTCGGTGGGAGGGAGGGGTGCTTGCGGCAGGCATAGGGAAGCTCGCTGTCATCCAGGATCTCGCGGGTCAGCTCGAAGCCACGGATTCCGGTGCCATAGATGCAGGTGGCATCGATGTCGAGTGACATCTGCTCCCTCAAACGGTTGTAGATGACACGGGCGATCTTGGGGCGATCACCTTCGGTCTTGGCTTCCGCTTCGACCATGGAGGCCACGATGATGACCTCATAGGCCGACATATTGAGCTTGGTCTCAGCCGCCCCATAGCCGAGCTCGCCCGTAACCCGGGCGAATTCGTTGCTCATCTTGGCCAGGACCTCGATCGGCTCGGCGTCGTCCTCGATCTCGTAGAAGGCAGGAAACAGCAAGCCCTCCCAGCTCGTCTGGCCCGAGGGCCGGTAGCGGGGCTCTATCTGACCCGAATCGAGGACGGCCTGGAGCTCAGCAGCGGTGATTGAAGGCAGATCATCGGCGATGCGGGGCAGCATCTCGGAAACCCATAGTCCTTCGGGCACACCGAATCGGGCGTAGACGGGAGGGATCGGACCCAGGTTGAGGATCGCAATCGCTTCTTCAGCCGAGCTGTTGGCATTGAGCTGATACTCGCCGGCCTGAAAGTTGCCGTGTCCTTTCCACTCGGCGAAGTACCGGAAGAAAGTGCTGTTGGGCACGATTTCGTTGGCTTCGAGCAGCTCGGCTATGTCACCGGTGGTCGCTCCGTTGGGGACGATCAAGGTCACCGCCTCGCCTGGATCCCCTTCAGGATCGAGCTGTGACTCGAACCAGCCACGAACACTGCTGTAGAGGAACCAACCGATGGCGACCAGTACGACCAGAGCAATCAGGGCCCGCAGGATGCGATAGCCGCCGGGGCGGACGGTAACGAAGTCATCCTCGTCCCAATCGAGGTAGTCGGCCTCTTCACTGCCGATGTCGCTGCCGGTGTCGTCGACCATGCTCACCTCTGGCATGTTAGTGGGCCGCCGGTCGATTGCTGAGTCATCACTTGTGGGAGCGCGTCCCAGAATCGATCCACGATTGGAGGATGACCGATGCTGCAACCTGGTCGATGACGGCTCGCCCCTTCTGACCTTTCAGCCCTTGCCGCCGTAATGATCCCTGGGCATCGACAGTCGAGAGCCGCTCATCATGGGTGACAATCTCCGCCGCCAGCCGCTTGCGTAGCCCTTTGACCTCGGACAGAACCTTGCGAGCAGCCGGGCCGACCTCACCGCTGAGCGACAAAGGAAGCCCGACGACCACCACGGTCACCTCGTGGTCAGCGACCAGTTCGGCGATCCGGTCGTGTTCGAGAGGGCGGTTCCCGACCCGGTTGATTGTCTCCAGCGGTGTGGCGACTAGGCGATCTGCGTCACAGATGGCAATCCCGATCCGCTTGTCCCCCAAGTCGATGCCGAGGGCTCGACCCGACGAAACTTCCATAGTCGCCTTCAGCTGCTGATTCCGGCCGCGGTCGAGGCCAGGGCCAAGGCATCGTCAAGCCCAGCAGGGTCCTTGCCTCCGGCCATGGCCATATCATCGCCTTTGCCGCCGCCACCCTTGATGGCCTTGGCCCCGTCGGCGATGAGGGCTCCTGCCTTCAGATCGCTGTCGGCGCTGACGGCAGAGACCAGAGCTGCCCCTCCCCCGTCGGGGGCCCCGCCAAGCACAACGGCACGGATCCCGTTCTGATCACGGACAGCGACTGCAAGATCCTTCATCTGATCGCGGCTGAGCCCATCGACCCTGGCAACCACGACCCCGTCGACAGCCTCTCCGGCCAGCGTCGATGCCTGGCCGACGGCCAGGTTGGCCTGCAGCCCTTTGATCTCGTCCCTCAGGGATTTGATCTCCGATACCCGTTTGGTGACCCCGTCGACCACATCGCCACGGGGCACGTTCAACAGCTCGGCGACGGCATCGACGACGGCTTGTTCTTCGCGCAGCAAGGCCACAGCGGACATGCCAGTCACGGCCTCGACCCGTCGCAAGTTGGCCCCGATCGAGCCTTCGGAGACGACCTTCACTAGCCCAATATCACCCAAGGCACTGACATGGGTGCCGCCACAGAACTCGAGCGATGGGCCCGCCCGCAAGACCCGGACCAGATCACCGTACTTGTCGCCGAAGAAGGCAACTGCCCCCATCTCCTCAGCTTCGGCCTTGGTCACCTCGGGGTGTTCGGCCTTGGCGTTGCCGATGACTTCGGCGTTGACCAAGTCTTCGATAGTGGCTATCTCGTCGGCTGTCAGGGGGTCGAAGTGGCTGAAGTCGAAACGGAGACGGTCGGGGCCGACCATCGAGCCCTGCTGCTTCACATGGTCACCTAGAACCTGACGCAGGGCCCAGTGGAGGAGGTGGGTACCGGTGTGGTTGCGACGAATGGCGTCACGGCGCTCGGTGTCGATCGAGGCTGTCGCGAATTGGCCTGCTTCGATGACACCTTCGGCCACCTCGACGACATGACGGTTGACACCGGGAACGGCGTAGACCGTCTCGATCACCTGAGCTGTACCGGTCTTGGTGGTGATGGTTCCGGTGTCGCCGATCTGGCCGCCCGATTCGGCGTAGAACGGCGACCGGTCGAGAAAGACCGACCGAGTGCCGTCGAGATTGTCGGTGACGAGCAACACCATGGCCTCGATATCGGTCAGCTCGGTCCGGCCTACGAAGTCGGTCTGACCAGAGCCTTCGACCATGGCTTGGACCTGTTCGAAGTCCGCATCTTGAGCGGAGCCCTTGCGGGCTTGTTTGGCCCTCGTCCGCTGGGCCTCCATCTCGGTGTCGAAACCGGCCTGGTCGACAGTGAAGCCTCGCTCGACAACGACCTCCGCCGTCACCTCAACCGGGAAACCGTAGGTGTCGTGCAACAGGAAGGCAACCGAGCCAGCCAGCTCGCCACCAGGCTCCAGCTTTGCGAGCTGATCGTCGAGGATGTTCGACCCGGTGACCAGGGTCCGACGGAACTGGGCCTCTTCCCGCTCCACCACCGAGAGGATCAGTTCATGGCTGGCTCTCAGCTCGGGGTAGTCGTCGGCCATGATCTCGATCACCGAATCGACCAGGCGGGGAGTGACCAGATCTTCGACCCCGAGGAGGTAGGCGAAGCGGACAGCCCGCCGCATGATGCGACGCAGGACATAGCCCCGGTCCTCGTTCGATGGAAAGACACCATCGCTGATCAGGAAGGTCATGGTCCGGGCATGCTCGGCCAGCACCCGCAGGGCGAGATCGGAGTTGTCGTCGTGGCCCAGCTGGTAGCCGGTGACCTGTTCAGCCACCTCGATGAGGCGAGCCATCTCGTCGATCTCGAAGATGGAGTCCTTGCCTTGGAGCACGGCCAGAACCCTCTCCAGGCCAGCTCCGGTGTCGATCGAGGGCTTCGGAAGAGGTCGGCTGTCTCCAGCCTCGTCAGTCTCGAACTGCATGAAGACGAGGTTCCAGATCTCGACGAAGCGTTCCTCCCCCCCATGGGCCGGGCCTCCGTCGGCGCCGTAGGCGGAGCCCTTGTCCCAGAAGATCTCTGAGCACGGGCCATTGGGGCCCGTATCGGCCATCCGCCACCAGTTGTCCTCATCGAGGCGTTGGATCCGCTCGGCGGGGATACCTATCTCATCGCGCCAGATAGCGGCAGCCTCGTCATCGCTGAGGTGGACGGTAACCCAGAGTCGCTCCGGATCGAGTCTCAGTACCTCGGTCACGAACTCCCACGCCATGGGGATGGCCCGTTCCTTGAAATAGTCGCCGAAGCTGAAGTTGCCCATCATCTCGAAGAAGGTGAAGTGACGAGTCGTTCGCCCGACCTCATCGAGGTCGTTGTGCTTGCCGCCGGCCCTGACGCATTTCTGGACGGTGACTGCCCTCTGGTGAGGTGGTTTCTCTTCGCCGATGAAGAATGGCTTGAACGGCACCATGCCTGAGTTCACGAACAACAGGGAGTCGTCGTGAGGGATCAGGCTGGCCGACGGGATCTCCAAGTGATCCCGTTCCACGAAGTACTCGGTGAAGGCGCGACGCAGTTCATTGGCTTTCATAGGTGGATCCACACTACCGGCGTTCGCACCAACGCCCGAAGGGTTTCCAGCCACCGGCCGAAACTCGAGGAGAGCGCCTCTGGCGCTCTCACCTAGTCCCAGGGCTTGGGGGACGGCCGGTAGGTCCGACCCATACGCCCCACGACGGGGGCCGCCCGGCGTCGGCTGCGAAGACGCCCCCGTCCAACCGGGCCTGGAACCCGATCGTGGGGCTCATATTGGGACTGCGGAGATTGGGAGTCGAGATCCAGGTCTCGGGAGGGTGAATCGGACTCGAAGGGGCTCGTTCGAACATCGAGCAAGGAGTCGGTGGCGGCATTGGGACCCACGGTGGCGGCCAGGTAGCGGGCCCGGAGCCGGCGCCCGCTGGCTTCAGTCTCTGCCTTCACGCTGTCGACGGCGACCCGAGCTGCGCCAGCGCTCGAAGCTGCTCGTTTGGACGTGGTGCGAGCCAGCTGGCTGGCCCGGCGGGTGGTGCCCAAAGCTGAGCGAGCGGCCCGTCCGGCTACGACGGCGGAGCCTCCAACTTGGCGGGCCTCAGCCGGAAGGGCACGAACCGCCCGGGCCACGGGGGCCGGCAGGTTCTCGGCCTTGGCCTCCAGCTCCTCAGTGGCCCGCTGGACGGTACTACGCCCCAATCTGCGGGCCACCATCCGGGCGGCTCCACCGATGATGAGCCAGCGCAGGCCAAGGCGGCTCAGCATGCGAATGGCAAAGCGAATGGCTCCCATCAGGAGTGGCCCATCAAGCCGTCAACTGCTTGCGGCGCCGTCGGCCACGACCGAAGAGCCACATCCTGGCCACCTTGGAGGTGCCCGAAGCGACGGCCAGGGTCCTGATCATCGGGTCCTGGACGGCCTCATGGGTTCGGCGGGAGGTCTCGCTGATAGCGGTTGTGGCCTGATCGGCCCGATCGAGCACGAGGTCGACCTTGTCGAGCTCGGCATCGGCGTCAGCGATGAGCTGGCGCAGTTCCCGGAAGGCAGCCAGACCTTCGGTTCGGAGCTGCTGAGCAGTGTCTTCCAACCGGGCCAAGGAGTTGTTGAGATTGTTGACGGCGGTGATCAGGAAGACGCATGCCACAACAACAGCAATGGCGACGATCACGGCCGCGAACTCAGCGATCGTCATCGGTTGTCTCGCTTTCTCCACTCAC
>JAAETV010000299.1 GCA_024227975.1 Actinomycetes bacterium | reverse complement strand
TCATCTCCCCCCAATCAGCAGTACCGCCGATGGGCTGACAGCCCGTTTGTGGCACCTCCAGCGGACCGCACGCCGAGACGAGCTCCGCTCCCAAGGGGTAACGGTCGTGACCTGGTCGGCCAACCAGCCCCTGGAGCTGCCGGTGGCAGCAGTAGCCCGTAGAGGCCGGGATCGCCGAGCCGGAGTGCGGCGATGACATCGATCACCGGAGCACCGCTCACCAGCTCGACCGAGCTGTCGAAGCAGATCGCCCTGTTGCCGACCATCACAGGTCTGCTCACCGTGGTTGTGACCATCGTGGGAGCCGGGATCGCTGGGGTCAACCAGAGCGACGCGGCTCGGGTGCTGGTCTGGCTCGGAGCGGGCTTGATCCTGGTGGGTTTGATGGCCGGAGTTATCGTTGGCCACTACCTGGGCCTGGTCATGATCGTGATCGCCAGCCTGATGCCGGCGGCCGATACGACCGATCCTCTGGCTGGCTCAGAGGCCGGCTCACGTTCGCTGACCCAGCTGGTGCTGGTGGCTCTCTGGATCCTTCTCGTCCACGAGATCGGGCGCTTCTCACTAGATGCCCGCCTCCCCAACCGATTCGGACCGGGCGTGGTGCGTCGCTACGTCCTGAACGCAGTGGCGGTGGGGGCGGCCGTAGGGGCGGTTGCCGTCGCAACTAGGGTCGTCAGCGACTGGTCGCTTCCCCCGATCCTTCTACCGGTTGGGCTGGCCCTGGCCGCCCTCCCCCTGTTCACCCGCCGCTGGGTTCAGGGGCTGCCCAAGAGCCAGCGCTCGTCGGCCCTGATTCGTCTCACCATCGGCGTGCTGGCAGTGGTGGTCACCCTGGGTGCGGTCGTCCTCGGGGCCCAAGCGCGTTCTGCCATCATCAACGATCGCACCCCACCCCTCGCTCAGCCCTCGAGTGATCTAGATCAATCGGACGAAGACCAATCGGGCCAGGAGAATCCGGAGCCATTGGAGACCGCCCCACCGAGTGTCACCGGCCAGGTGGTGACCATCGGGCTCCTGGTCGCCGCCATCATCATTGCTGGCCTGGTCTACGCCGCCTTCCGTCGTCCGGAGGAGCCCTACGAGCTCGATGATCTTCTGATCGATGTCGACAGCCGAACCGTCGGCTTGGCCCGGCCCGGCCAAGCTGATCTCGACGATCACCAGGGCCTGGTCGATGACCGCCAGATGGCTGAGTTGCTTGATGAACTGGTACTTGACCTCTCGGCCGAACCTGATCCAGGCCGGGCGGTCCGCTTCGGCTACGCCACGATCGAGCGACGGCTCCACCATCTCGGTGTAGAACGGGGTGAGGCCGAGACAGAACAGGAGTTCCTGCTTCGAGTCCTACCGGTATTGACCGACAGCACCCCGATGGTCGAGCTCACCAACCTGTTCGAACATGCTCGCTTCAGCCCCGAGCCGATCGACGAGGCCATGCGCCACCAGGCCCTCGATGCGGTGGAACGACTACGAGCCGAGGTATCGAGCCAGTGAGCCCCCTCCTCGTCGTTCTCATCGTTGTTGCCGCCATCCTGATCATGGTCGGGATTCAGGTCAGCGCCACCCAGATCCAGCGCTTCCCCGTGGACAACCGCAACCCGGGGCCCGTTATCAATACCACCCGGCAGAACACCTTCGTGGTGCGGCCGGCCGAGCTGGAGCACCTCCACTCGATCGTGGCCGAGTCGCTGTCGAGTGAGGCAATCGCCAGGGTCAAGCTCCGTCCCCTTCTCGATGAGCTCGACCGGATGGCCCCCGGCACCAACCAGTCCGGCCCCCCTCGCACGGGCTACGGCCGCCGCGGTCGCCAGCGAGCGCTTGAACACGACTTGGACCAGCTTGAAGCCCGGTGGGACACTCCTTCTTCCCGGACTCCCCCGCCGTAGCCGACCACCGGGCGGTTTCTGTCCAGGCTGGACTATGACTTCAGCCGTCAGTGGCCTAGCGTGTGCCCCATGAAAACGAAGATCTGCGACGTGCTCGGTGTCGAGTTTCCCATTCTGGCCTTCACCCACTGCCGAGATGTAGTGGCTGCGGTAACCAGAGCCGGCGGCTATGGGGTCCTCGGCGCAGCCGCTCATTCCCCCGAGCAGCTCGACATCGATCTCAAGTGGATCGCCGATGAGGTCGGAGACCGACCGTTCGGGGTCGACATCATCGTCCCAGCCAAATACGAGGGCAAGGACGAGGGTGAGCTGGCTCTTTCCACCCTCAGGGACATGATTCCGTCTGCCCATCAGGACTTCCTCGATGACTTGCTCGACCGCTACGACATCCCCCCACTACCCGCCGACGATGACCGTCCTCGATGGGGCGATGATGTGTCGGCCCCCATGTCCTATGCCCAGGCCGTACCCCTGATGGACGTCGCTTTTTCCCACCCGATCTCGCTGATCGTCAACGCCCTCGGCCCTCCTCCTCCCGACATGATCGAACGAGCTCACAACCAGGGAGTACTTGTCGGTGCCCTGGCGGGCAAGAAGGCTCACGCCGTCCGCCATGTTGCCGCCGGGGTCGACATCATCATCGCCCAAGGCCACGAGGCCGGTGGTCACACGGGCGAGATCGGCACCATGGTGCTGGTACCTGAGATCGTCGACGCCGTCGATCCGGTACCCGTGCTGGCAGCAGGCGGTATTGGAGGCGGCCGTCAGATGGCGGCCTCCCTCGCCCTGGGAGCCGACGGGGTGTGGTGTGGCTCGGTCTGGCTGACGACAATGGAAGCCGAGACCCATCCGACGGTCAAGGACAAGTTCCTGGCCGCAACCTCGTCGGACACACTGCGGTCACGGTCGCGCACGGGCAAGCCCGCCCGTCAGCTCCGCTCAGCCTGGACCGATGAGTGGGAGGGCCCCGAGTCGCCGGGCCCACTGGGGATGCCTCTTCAGCCGATGCTGATCGCCGAAGCCAGCCAACGCATAGATCGGGCCGCCACGAACCTCGACAACGAGGGGGCGGTGAAGCTATCCAACTATTTCGTTGGGCAGGTCGTTGGTTCCATGAATGAATCCAAGCATGCCGACCGGGTCGTGTTGGAGATGGTCGACGACTTCATCGATGCCGTCCAACGTGTCAACGAAATGATGGAATAGAGATCACACGGGGAGCATCCGATCTCCACGGCTTCTTCCCAACCGCTCCCGCCTCTTTTCCGAGGTCACGGCCGGTTTCGGTCTCCCGTTCGACCATGGAAACTGTCTCCCCCTCTGACGTCTGTCTATTCTGCCGGCCAGCCGCGACCAGGACAGTGCCACTGGCCAGTGCGGGAAGGCTCCGTGCCGATGCCTTCTGACCAACCAGCACCAGGAGGCAGTGAGGCGAAGCCTCTACCCGAAGCCAAGCGTGGCTCCGGGCGTACCGGGCTGGCGTTGTCGAGACGTGTCGTTTGAAGTGCCGGGTGAGGTGAGCCTGGTCGTAGAACCCGACCGCACCAGCCACCTCAGCCGGTGGGATTCCTCGCAACAGCATGGGCCGGGCGGCGTCGATTCGCCGACCGATGAGGTATGCGTATGGGCTCATGCCATACGAGGCGGTGAAGGTCCGAACGAGGTGGGGCACGGTGCGATCGAGCATGGCGGCCGCATCGGCGAGGGTCATGGGGATGGTGGTATGTTCATCGAGGAGTCGGCGAAGCTGATGCGCTATTCCGGTCTCGGTCCGAGGCGTCCTGGTGTTGGGCCCAAGGTGCCGACAGAGCCGGTCGCAGACCAATGCCAAGCCTGGCCTCGCCATCGAGGAGCTCCTCATCTGCCGTCAGTGAGTCATGAAGTTCGGAGACTGCTGTCCGTAGTGCGGGGTTGGCAATTGCCGCTCTGTCTACGGCGGGGCCGATCAGCGCTTCTTGTCCAGGGAGTAGTCGATTGCACCGTGGTCGACGATCAGCACGGCCCATGTGTCATGACTGTGCGACGGGTAGTTCCAGTCGATGATGTGGGCGTGGAACACTTCC
>JAAETV010000298.1 GCA_024227975.1 Actinomycetes bacterium | reverse complement strand
GGTGATCGAGGTTGTGCTCGAAATGGTCGTGCTGGCTGTTGTGTTGGTGCGCGCGGTCGTCGATGTCGTTCGACGAGTCGTGGTCGTCGGCTTGGTGGTTGTCGTCGTTGGTTTGGTGGTCGTGGTGGTAGCAACCGTGGTTGTGGTGGTAGTCGGTCGGGTGGTCGTGGTGGTTGTGCTGGGGCGAGTGGTGGTTGTCGTCGTCTCTCTTGCCGCCGATGTCGTTGGCGGGCCCGGGGCCACAGACGTGGACGGTGTTGTTGTGGACGGTGTTGTTGTGGATGTTGCTGTCGTGGGGGGGATGGTCGTAGTTGAAGGGGTTGGCGTCGTCGCGGTGGAGCTGGTGGAGGTTGTGGTCGAGATCGTTGTCGGAACTGGGTTGGTTCTGGGTGGCCCGACATCGCCATACGTATTGGGGTCGATCGACTCGGCGTAGCCATAGGCGAACGGGGGCCGGTCGGTAGCATCAGCCCCTCTGATGGTTGGCACCGCGACCAGCGCTAGAAGCAGGCTTGCCGCCAGGATCAGCATCGTCTGGTTGTTTGGCAACGGTTCCCCTCCACCGGCATAGGTGAGAAGTTTGCTTGGAAGTCGCCCGAAAGACGATCTACGATCAGCCTTCGAACTACACAATAGGGGGAGAACAGGTGATCGTAAAACATCCAATGAGATCCATGGCCTCTGGACATATATGGTTCTATATGGCCCTGCTTGTCTTGGCAATTGGGTTGCTTGGATGCTCGAGTAGTTCGGGAGACAGTCTCAGTTTCGAGGCCGAGCTTGGCGGGCGTCCGGTGAGCTCATCGACGGCCATGGAGCCCATCCAGCTCCACCATGGTCAGGTGACGGTCTTGAGCGTCGATGCAGTCAATACCTCCAGCGAGCCGGTGACTATCGCCCATGTCCGGTTGGAGGGTCAGTTGCTCGATCTGATCTTCTTGACCTACGACACCGGCATCCACGAGACCCTCCAACCGGGTGAGCAGCGTCGTATCACATTCCCCCTCGACTTCTTCGATCTGGAGGGCCAGGCCCACGGCCTGCTCCGCTCCCAGATCACCCTGTTCGACCCCGATCGCCAAGCCCTGGGCCACCAGGATCTGATCATTGATGGGCGAGGTAGCCCGCTAGCGACGATGGCCATCTTCAACCTCGTCCTGGCCGGACTGACGGGAGCTAGCGTTGGCTGGAATTTGCTCCGATTGTCCCAGCGTCGCCTACCCGTCAACCGCTTCGCCCGTGGCCTCCGCTTCATCCACTCCGGAGCCGGTGTCGGCCTGACGGTGGCTGCGGCTTGCTCTACCCTCCGTATCTGGCCCTTGACGAGCGAGGTCTGGATTCCCCTGGTCTTGATTGCAGCCCTGGTCGGGTTCGCCGCCGGCTATCTGAGCCCCGGCTCGGAGACTGATCTCGATGACATCCTGATCGATCTGATCGACGACGAGAGCGTGCTCGTCGTTGATCACGACCTCGAAATCAAGCTCGGGACAGGATCGGGCCCCATCCTCGAGCCGGACCCAGCCGAGTCCTCGGCCTGACTCAGGCCTTCTCCGCCGCCACCCGAGCTACCACTGTTTGCACATCGCGACGATGGTAGAAACCGAGCTGCTCGTACACCGAGATTGCCGGAGTGTTCGTCTTGGCAACATGGAGAAGGGGGTGCTGGCCTCGACCCCTGATCTCGCCCATCATGGCGGCCGTCAATGCCGCTCCGAGGCCTCGTTGTCTGACATCAGGGTGGGTGCAGACGGCGCTGATCTCGGAGAAGTTCTCGGTCTGCAACCTCTCACCGGCCATTGCTATCAGCCGGCCATCGTCTCGAACCCCGAGATAGGTTCCAAGCTGGTGGGTCTCGTTGAAGAAGGGCCCGGGTTCGGTCAATCCGGTGAGGGCCAACATCTCATCGACGTCGTCGGCTCCCAGTGTGATCAAGCCGATCTCGGCCGCCGCTTCGGCTGCCGCTTGCTCCTGGTCGTTCGGTTCGTCGCCCGCCACCATCTGCAGGGTGGCGTGACGGCCGAGGTCGTTCACCCCGGCCGGTATCGGGCTGACCTCAGCCTGGAGCAGCACGATGGCGCGTCCGGGGCCGACCAGGTCGACCAAGGCATCCCAGCCCCCGTCGTCGATATTCTCAGTAGCGCAGAAGACACCGACCGGCCGGCGATAGCGGAGGGCGGCCCCAGAACCTTGGGCAAACGGAGCCTGGCGGCCGCGGAGGGCGTGCCAGGGGAGATTGTCGAGGATCTCGCTGTCAGCTGTGTTGCCTGTCGTCGCCGTCATTGTTGCCCTTCCGGTTCCCGTCCCTGGGCCGGCGCCCTGACCTAGTCGGTGATCTGGGCCCGGAGCCCGTCCATCCAACTGGCGGCGTCAGCAAAGGCCAGATTGGCCTCTTCTCGCCGATCCGTCGAACCGCGGCCAGCCGCGGCGTAGCTCCCGAGGAACTTCACGTCGGCGTACTTGGCCTTCACGTTGCGCAAGGCCTCAGCTGCCACGTCGTCGGCGATGTGGCCGTCGAGGTCGATGATGAAGCAGTACTGACCGAGGGCGTTCTTGACCGGGCGCGATGACAACTTCGACAGGTTGATGTTGCGAGCCGAGAACTCTTGGAGGATGGCAACCAGCGAACCGGGCTTGTCCTCCCGCTGGGTCAACACCACGGTCGTCTTGTCATGACCCGACGGGGTCGGTACGCCCGCGGGACCGACCAACACGAAACGGGTCTGGTTGCCGGCATGGTCGGCGATATCGCGGGCCAGGAGCTCGAGCCCATACTGCTCTGCCGCCAGAGCGGGCCCGATGGCGGCTGACCCCGGTACATCGGCGGCCAGCCTGGCTGCATCGGCCGTTGAGTTGGCCGGGGTGACGTCGACGTTTGGCAGTTCCTTGTGTAGGAACTTGCGACACTGGGCATTGGCCACCGGATGGGATCCGACAGTGGTCACCTCGCCCAAGGTGGTGCCGGGCCGGGCCATCAGATTCAGGTGGATGTCGAGCACTACCTCTCGCTGGATCAGCAGGGTGTGATCGAACGCAAGAGCGTCGAGGGTGATGTTGACCGTGCCCTCGATGGCATTCTCGATGGCCACGAACCCCAGATCGACCTCACCCTCCGAGGTTGCCGCCAACACGTCGAAGAACTTCGGCAGGGGGACCAGCTCTTCTTGGGCCAGGTCGGGCTGGGACAGTAGCGCCTGCTCGGTGAATGTACCGGTTGGTCCAAGATAGGCAATACGGCGAGTCGCAGTCATTGGATCGAGCCTAGGTTCGGGACCGACGTTTCGTCGCCCGAGTATCGTCACGACCCCAAGGGCACACCTAGAGTTCCTGGCTATGGATGGACGCCTCTATTTTCGTCAGCTCCTCAGCGGTCGTGACTTCGCAACCAGCGACATGATCGCCCAGCAGATGGTGAACTTCAGCTACCTGATCGGAGATCGGGAGACGGGCGAAGCTGTCGTCGTCGATCCCGCCTATGACGTGGCCAGCCTGCTCGACATCGTGGCCGCCGACGAGATGCGTCTGGTCGGTGTGCTGGGCACCCATTACCACGCCGACCACATCGGAGGGAACATGATGGGCCACATGGTCAATGGGGTGGTCGACTTGCTGGAGCAAGTCGAAGTACCGGTCCATTTGCAGCGGCCCGAGGTCGAATTCGTGACCAAGACGACGGGCCTCGGCCCCGATGTGCTCTCCGGCCATGATTCGGGAGATATCGTCACTGTTGGCGAGATCTCGATCGAGCTCATTCACACCCCGGGCCACACCCCAGGCAGTCAGTGCTTCCTGGTCAGGGATCACCTTGTTGCTGGTGACACCCTTTTCCTCGACGGCTGCGGGCGCACCGACCTACCCGGCGGCGATCCTGAGGAGCTATACCGATCGCTGACTGACCGGTTGGCCAGGGTGCCCGATGAGGCGACCCTGTTCCCCGGTCACCTCTACTCACCCAAGCCCTCACAGTCGATGGGGGAGACCCGCGACCTCAATGTCGTGTTCCGCCCCAAATCGATCGAACAGTGGATGATGATGTTCGGCCACTGATCAGCTACCGCTTGCCGTTGGGCCAGCTGCCTCCGACCCCTCAAGGGGTAGGGGGTGGTGCCGATTGATTCGGGTGGAGCACCTCGTAGTCCGATCCGACGAACTGATCTGCGCCGACGGCGAGCCCGATGAGATGGAAGCACTGAGGCGGGAGATCGCCGTCTTGCGCCAGGAGCTCGACCGACTCCACCATCTCCAGAATCAACTGGAGACAATGGACGACGAGGACTTCGATCGCGATCTTCGTGTCCATGAGCAAGGCAATATCTACGTCTACCGCGACGACGCCGATGAAGCCGTGGCCTTCGATGAGTTCTATACCGCCTACGATGAGATCCATGCCAAGACGAGGAAGTTCCTGCTCGGCTGACCTCGTCCCGTTGACCCCCACTGGTCATCGGGTGAAGCGGAGCGTGCTCGCCGCCCTGCTCGTTGGGACGTTGCTGGCGCTGCCAAGCACCACGGTTGTGCCCCCCGCCGCCGCTGAATCTCCTACCTTGGTGGCCGAGGAAGCGGCCCTCGACGGAGTCTTCGTCGCTCGAGGTCGAAACGACATCGATGAGGAATCGATAGCCACCATTGTCCAGCAGGCGCGGGCCCGGGGCCTTCGATTGGTT
Source organism: Actinomycetes bacterium (assembly GCA_024227975.1). Next base: position 5,904 of record JAAETV010000298.1, on the reverse strand, counting down.
GTCGTCGCTCCCCTCGACCCCCAGCCCGATCCGGTTGCTTTTGCCCGCCGGGTCCAGGAGGCGAGCGACGCTGACGCCGCCATTGTCTTCCCGGTCGAGGGCGGGTTCGAAGCTCACGTCATCGACGAGTTCGATGCTGCCCACCTGCGAGCCCTGGCTGCTGCTCGATCCAAAGCGTCATCGGTCGATGCGGTCGAAACCTTCAGCGATGAGCTCCTGGCCGAGCCCTCCCGGGAGCTGCCTCCCATCGTGAACCAGCTGCTGAGCATTGTCGTATTGCTGGCGATCGCCCTGGCCGGGGCCGTGGCTCTCGAGCAGATCCTGAAGAGGGTGGTCAGGGGTCGAGGCTCCCCTCAGCGGAACCGGTCGCGGTTCAGCGTGGCCGATCTACGCCGCCGCCTCCTGGGGTGAGGAGCCCGTTCGGGCACCTCAAGATTCTCGGGGTGGGGGATCGCCGTGTTGGACGATCCAGGTATGCATGGCGATCCCGGCTGCCACGCCAGCATTGATCGACCGGGTCGACCCGTACTGGGCGATAGAACAACACTGGGTCAACACCGCCCTCATGGCCTCTGACAATCCAGGGCCTTCCTGACCGAAGACGAGGGCACAGTGCCGAGGCAAGGGCTCGGATTCCAGTGGGACCGAACCGGGGAGATTGTCGATCCCGATCAGGACCAGATCGTGCTCGACCGCCCACTGGACGAGCTCTTCGGGGCCAGGGTGATGGCGGATGTGCTGGTAGCGGTCGGTGACCATGGCGCCGCGCCGATTCCAGCGTCGCCGGCCGACGATGTGTACCTCGGCCGCCAGGAAGGCGTTCGCCGTGCGGACCACAGTCCCGATATTGAGGTCATGCTGCCAGTTCTCGATGACGACATGGAAGGGGTGGCGGTACTGATCGAGATCGGCCCGGATGGCCTCGACGGTCCAGTAGCGATAGCGATCGACGACATTTCGCCGATCTCCCTCAGCCAGTAGGTCGGGATCGAGCCGGGGATCGTCGGGCCAAGGGCCGGGGTGGGGACCCAGGCCGACCTCATCGACGGGCTCGACCTCGTCCCGTCCCGCCATGGGTTCAGCCGCCGGTGACCGTGAATGGCTGGGGGTCGGCTCCGGTCAGGTCCATCAAGGCCTGAGGGGTGATGGCGAAGACATGGCGAGGGGTTCCAGCGGCCGCCCACAGTTCATCGAAGTCCAACAGGTGGGGATCGATCCAGGTCCGTACCGGGTGATCGTGACCAAAGGGGGGTACCCCGCCGATGGCGTAGCCCGTCGCCGCTCGCACCTGTTCGGGGTCGGCCCGTCCACAGCGAGGGGCCTTAGCCATGGTGGCCAGGGCATCGGGGTCGACCTGGTTGATGCCGCTGGTGAGGGCCAACACCACCTCACCGTTGGCGTCGAAGATCATCGACTTGACGATCTGGTCAACGGCGCAGCCGACGGCGCTGGCGGCATCGATCGCTGTCCGGGTCCCGGCCGGGAACTCGACGACATCGATCTCGACCCCATGATCGGCCGCCGCCTCCACCACTCGCTTGGCGCTGGCCGGGAGGTGATTGTCAGCGGTTTCGGAGCTCATCGAGCAGTGACCGTAGCCCCTCGGTCTCCGGTTCCATGCAATTCGGCCCAACCATCGGTTTCTCGCTCACAAAGCGGCCTTGGAGTCCGATCACGAATCTATGGCGAGACTGATTGGTGTCGGGGTGTTCCTATGGTCGATGTACGCCACGATGAGCTACGCCTGGGGCCTCGCCCCCCAACCAACAGAAAAGCCTGTGGAAGCCTCCCCCGTAACGACCGTCGAGAGCTCATTCGCGGAAGCTGAGGCCGCCAGTGCAGCCCAAGCAGCCGCCATCCTCGAGGAGTTGATCGACGCCAACGAGGAAGCGTCTGCCCTTCCAACCGAGCTTGGCTTTGCTGAGGACTCGTCCGCTGCTTCGTCGACCGCCACCCGCTGGATCTCGGGGACCTACTCGATTGGCGACGACCCCGACCCCCGGGTCGCGGCTCGGGACCGAGACATCGCTCCCCGTCAGCCCCTGTTCGAAGAGGACGAGCGACTCGAGTCGCTTTCTGTCCCTGCCTACATGAGGACTATCCAAGGCCAACTAGAGCCTGGGTTGTACTCCACAGTCGGTGAGGTCGATGAGTGTGACTATCAGCTGTGGCGGGTGATGAAGAGGACCCGCCAAGGTCAGGTGATCGGCGAGGAGTACATCTCCGGAGGCCGCCTTCTGGTGACAATCGATGGGATCGAGCCGGACTGGTTCACAGCCGGCATCGGCTGTGGCCAATGGCAACGCTGGACACCCAGGGCCGATCCGACAGCACCCATCACCAACGGTGACTACGGGGCCGGTGACCTTGCCCCCGGCACCTGGCAGGTTCCCGACGGGTGTCTCTGGGAGAGGGTCGTCGCTTTCCGGGGCGCCTCGCTGCGTGATGTCGCCGCCAGCGGGCAAGGCCCGGCCGTGTTGGAGATCGATGATTCCGGCATGGGATTGAGGTTGCGGGGGTGTCAGAGCCTGACCACTTTCGACCCCCCAACGAAGCAGTTCAGGCGCCTGGAATAGGCGGGAACTAGCTGGCTCTCAGCGGTAGGGCCTCTGCCATCGAGGTGAAACGGCCTCGTCGGACCAAGGACCTGACCTCACCCATCGAGCCGAGGGCGACTCCCAGGACCAGAATCCAGGCCAGGCCAGGAACGACCAGCAGTATCCGAACGTCGATGATCTCGGCCAGCCGTCCGTAGCCGAGATTGAGAATGGCCATGTGGCCGGCCGCGATCATGATGTAGAACGACATGACTCGCCCCCGGTACTCATCGGACACGATGCTCTGAACCAGGGAGGCCGACATCGTCATGTAGCTGGCCTGGGTCAGGCCGGCCAGTATCGCCCCGATGACGACGCCAATCGGGGTGACGGCGGCTCCCATGATCGCCATGGCCAAGCCGGACCCGAAACCGACGCCGGCGAAGATTGCTCCCCTGGTGCGATCCCGTCGCAGCTGGGACACGGTGATGGTGCCGGCGATGGCACCGGCACCCAGCCCAATCAGGATGGCGCTGTAGAGGGTGGCCGATCCCCCGACCTTCTCCGACAGGGCCGGCATCATCGAGTCGAAGGCCATGGTGAGACTGCAATGGGCGCCAACGAGACCAATCGCGGTGAGGAGGCGCCGGTCGGCCCTGACATAACGGCCGGCTGACGCAAGATCACCAACCAGTCGGCGGGCCACGGTGCTGAGGAGCTCATCGTTGCCTTGGGTGCTGTCGGCGATGTCGGTGGCGCTGTCGCGGGCTGGGCGGTAGCGAATGCGTATCGCCTCGATCAGCCCGAAGACGAGTAGCACGGCCGATACCAGGAAGACCGAGCCGGCACCCAAGGTGTTCAGGAAGGCGGCTCCGAAGAGGGGCCCGATCACTCGTGAACCATGTTGGGAGATACCACCGAGGGCAATGGCGTTGAGCAGGTGCTCGGTCGGGACCACGTTGGCGATGAGAGCCTGACGGGTAGGGACGGTGGCGGCTTGAGCCGACCCGGTTGCGAAGGCCAGCACTACCACATGCCACACCTCGACGATGTCGGCGATGGTGATGGTGGCCAGCACGGTGGCGCCGGCCACGCCGAACACGGTGGCCCAGATCAAGAGCCGGCGCCGATTGAAGCGGTCGGCAATGGCTCCGGCGAAGGGGCCGACAACGACGAAGGGGATGAAGCTGGCGAACGTCACGATGCCGACGGCCCCCGTCGAGCCCCCGCTCAGTTCGTGGACCAGCCACCCTCGGGCCAAGACCTGAGCCCAGCGTGAACCGGTGGTGAAGAAGCCATTGACGAAGATCCGGCGGAAATCCCACGATGACATCGCCGGGAATCGTTCGAGCAGCGCCGATCCACCATTGTCCATCGGACAACGCTAGTCCTGGACACGGGTCTAGACCCCAGCCAGGTCGGGGGTGAGAGCGGGGCGCTAGACGGTCCGTCGGCGGACCAGCAAGCAACCGCCGGCGACAGTGAGGGCCGAGGGCCGGTCATTCTTGGGGGGCGGTTCCAGTGATCTTGAACGAGACCTCGCGCTGCGAGGTGGCGCCGGTGGCGGTGATGTCCCATATCTGGTCGATGCCGTCGGCACCGCAGGTCCATCGAACCTGGAGGACGCCGGTCTCGTCGGCCTGGCCCTGGCGGAGGTGTTCGGCCTGGGGTGAGGTGAAGTCGACGAACTCGCGTGATGTGAAGCCGCTGATGGTGGCGAAGAACCGGGTGGTGTCGTCGCATTGGAACGGGTCTTCGGTGATGGTCACGATCGGGTCGGGGGCTGGCGGTGCCGCTGCTCCTGCCAAGGCAAAGGTGACGCTGCGCCGAGACTGAGCGCCGGTGGCGGTCAGTTCCCAGACGGTGCCGGCGTCGGCCGCTCCGCAGGTCCACCGGAGGGGCAGGTCGCCGGAATGGTTGGCGTGTCCCTCCCTCAGGCCGGAGGCTTGGGGTGAGACGAAGTCGACGGTTTCGTCGGGCAGGAAGCCCGACAGTGTGGCGAAGACCCTGCTCCCGTCGTCACAGAGGAACGGGTCCTCGTTGACTTGGACGGTCGGGGTCAATAGCTCCTCGGGCGACGGAGCCACACCGACGATGGTGAACTCGCCGATCCGGTCTGACTGGAGACCACGAGCCGTGACCTGCCACGTTGTTGCCTCGTCAGGTGAGCACTGCCACGTGAGCGTCAGATGGCCCTCGGCGCTGGTGTTGCCATCGACCAGGTCATCGGCCCGCTCGGCGGTGAAGGCCACCGCCTCCCACGCAGTGGCGTTGGATAGCTCGCCGAGGTCTCTTGAGCTTCCGTCGCAGACGAAAGTGTCCTCGACCAAGGTGATCACCAGGGTGTCGACGATGTCGGGATCGATGATGGTTCCGGTGACGAACACGGTGGCTCGGCGGCCGCTGTCCTGGCCTTGGACTCTCAGCTCCCAGGGCTGGCCTACCTCGGTAGGACCGCATCGCCAGGTCAGCCGATAGACACCGTCCGCATCGGCGGTGGCGTTCAATTGCTCGGCTGACAGTTGGATCGGCTGTGGGGAGGAAAGCACGATGTTCTCGCCGGGTTCGGCACCGTGGATTTCGCCTGCCAACCGCTCGGTATTGTCGCAATAGATCTCAGGCGACCCGCCAACGATCTCCAGCATTGGCGCCATCTCGGCGGTGGTGTCGTCGGTGGTGGCGGAGTCGCCTCGACCCGAGACACAGGCTGACCCTGCCAGCGACAGCATGATGATCACCGCCGACCGCCCGACGATCCGAAATGTGGATAGGCCCACCGACGAACAGTAACCGAGAGTCTCCGGTACAGGGCCGCGGGGCGGAACCGTCATGGTCTACCGCTGACACCGACGGTTTGGCACGACTTGAGATTCGAAGGTGGGCACCCGAACGGCAATCCATTCCGCCGATGCTTGGCCGCTCGTTTGAACGCGGGGTCCAGGGTGCGGGGTGAGCGATAATCGTTGGCGTCGCGTTCTGTAGGCCAGGAGAATCCTCGGCGTGACGATACGAATGCACGATGAGGAAGTCAATGTCAACGAGGCGCTAGTACGCACCCTTCTCGTTGCACAGATGCCCAACCTCGCTGACCAACCGCTCACCAAGGTCGAGCCATGGGGCACCGACAACGCCATCTGGCGCCTAGGCGACGACCTTGTGGTTCGCCTCCCCCGTATCCATTGGGCCACAGGGCAGATCGACCGGGACGCCACCTGGCTGCCAAGGCTGGCTCTATCGCTTCCGGTACCCATCCCCGAGCCAATAGCGATTGGTGAACCCGGCAGCGGCTACCCATACCGCTGGGCGCTCCACCGGTGGATCCCGGGTGAGGGCGCCAAGCTGAATCGGGTCAGCCACCCTGAGACCT
>JAAETV010000297.1 GCA_024227975.1 Actinomycetes bacterium | reverse complement strand
TGTCCTTGCCTGATCTCGACCAGGTGACCTCGCAGCCGCTCTCTCTGGAGACGAAGCGGCGGCGATTCACGGCCGGCAATCACGATAGTGATCGACTCTGGTCGCTGTTGAACGAACGTCTCGAGGGAGGCCAGACATTCCTGGTTCTCGAGGAGTTGGACGTCATCGATGAAGATAGTGAGCGGTTGCTCGGCTTGGGCGAGCTCATTGATGGCGGCCGGTACGATTCCCTTGACGACGTTGGGTTGTGGCCCTCGGAGCAGATGGCGATACGACGAGCCGAAGCCGTCGATGACCGGAGCGATGGCATCGGTTACCGCCGACCAAAGGACCGCCGGATCGTTGTCGGTCGAGTGAATCGAGAGCCAGACGGGGTTCGTGCCAGAACGATACGCCTGTGCCATCAGGGTGGACTTCCCCGAGCCGGCAGGGCCAGAGATGATGACTGTGAGCCCCACTGGGTCAAGGAGCTGATCTGTCAATCGCCTACGTTCAACCAGCTTCTGACGAAGGCGCGGTGGTGATATCCGCGTGATCGCCAAAGTCGGTACCGGGTCGCCGCCATCACTCCTCACCCGCTCAGACTAGATCAACGCTCACTAGCTA
>JAAETV010000296.1 GCA_024227975.1 Actinomycetes bacterium | reverse complement strand
GAGGGCTCGATCTTGACCGGGGGATGCCGGTGAGGGGCAACTCTCAAGGTACGTCTACATGGATAGTCTTGTTCGTATGACAGACGAGATCGAGGAGGCGCCCGACACTGCCGTCGGCATCGACTCCTTCAAGGCGCTCGGCTTCTTCCCCGCCGATCATGCTGCTGCAGAGGGCGGAAAAGTCTATGCGAATGGCGCCTACTGGACGGTCCTTCGGTTTCGCGAGTTCCCTGCCGTCCTTTCGGGGATGACGCTTGTCGCAGTGCTTCAGCAGCCATTCCATGCGTATCTCGCAGACCATACGTTCGCGATGAGGATGCAGGACTCGGACGGCAACAATCTCCCCGCGGTGCAGGTCCAAGGACAGTTTCGTGCGACGCTCGGCCCTGACGCCAAGTACGGCGACCCTGGCGTCCTCCCTTTTGCCGTTCCGCTCCACGGCCTCAAGTTTGAGCGCCCGGGCAGGTACGCGTTCGTGTTTTCCGTCGACGACCAGGAGCTTGCCCGATACCCGTTTCAGGTCATCCAGATCCTCGCCCCCAAAGGCCCGGGGGCGGCCGGCGCTCCCTCGTAGGGCCGCCTGTCAGGAGCGACCGTCCTGTGCACACGTCACAGGCGAGAATCACCAAGCCGTGAGGCTATCGAGTGGTGATGCCGAGTGAGCGCGTCGTGAATGTCGCCGGGCTTCCGGGGGCCGAATCCACGTCGTCCTGTGCCTGACATGTTCAGGCTTTCAGTCCAAGAAGAGGTGGTCTGCGGGGGTTGTGAGCACGCCGAGATCGACGTCGATCTCTTTGGTCAGGTGGGACTCGAGTTGGCACTCTGGGGTGCCAGCGTCTGTGCTGTGGGCGGCCACCAGAATCTGCCCGCTGCTGGCCTACAACGGCTTCCCGGACGTGGCCATGACCATCACTCTGTGTGAGGAACAGCAGCTGCGCTCCGTCATGCGACAACCTGCTTGCAGATGCCGCTCTGTCGCTCGTGGGAGGCGATCGTGCCGCGGCGTGCATGAAGACTTCTGAGCACAAGGCCCGCTCACAACGCCGGGACCCGAGTGCGCCGGATGGCGAGGCGATGGGGTGAAGCCAAAGGCCTGACCGATCATTGCCGCTCCGAACTCGGCAGTGAGCTCCTTGTATGCGAGGGTCTCGGTGGAAGGATCTACGCCCGCGCCGAATGTCGATCTCACTACAGAACTTCCATCGGATTCCATTCCGCTCGCACAGATCAGGCACGGGAGCCTCATCTGGCTCGGTTCGTTTGCTGATCCCACTGACTAGTGGGCCGTTGCTCAAGTAGTTCGGCAGGTTTGCCCAGGTGGGCTCGACATTTGGGGGCACTCGCGTCGTGAGTATCTTGGGTGGTCCGTGCAGGTGACCACTTCGGCGGTGAGAGGGACGCTCATGTGATCGTCATGCAGCACGGATGTAAGGCGCACCGAGTACCGCCGGTTGCAGGAGTCCAATATCATGGCCGGTCTCATGACTGAGGAACCCATGGCTCATCCTGGCCCCGAGACCGTTCGCCCCGGCCCAAAATCTCTCCTGGTCCTGGCCGGGATCGGGGGGCTGCTGGTGTTGCTGGGCGCCCTTGCCGGCTATCTCCTCCTGGCCAGATCAGGAACTGAGCCGACCGTCGAGGTCGACGGTGGGTCGGGCGACCAGGTGGTCGACGACGGTGGTGGCGGGCTGGACACTGTCGACCTGGCGGCCGCCCTCGACATCGCCGATTCGGCCGGCCTGGGCGATCCGGTCACGGTCGAGCTGCCCGCCATCGACGATGGCGTCGCCCGCTGGCTCGGCGCCGACGGCCAGCAGATGGTCCCCTTCACCGAGTCTGTGGTTCCCTTGTGGTCCGAAGGTGACGAGGCCTGTGGCCAGGTGGTCAACTCGCTGGCCCAAATCGGTGAGCCGGCCGAGATCGAAGCGGTGGCCCTGTCGGCCCCCGACCCGGTGGCGGCCGATGTGTTTGGCGGCCTCTATCGGACCGTGGCTCGCGCCTTGCTGGCCTGCGGCCGCGACACGGGCGGCGAGGAGTTCGAGACCCGCCGGACCGAGCTGGCCTGGCAGTGGGCTCTGGCAACCAGGGTCATCGACGCTTCCGGGGGTGCATGACATGGGTCGGCGGATTCCCCACATTGCTGTTGTGTTTGCCCTGACCTTGGCCGCTGTCCTTGCCGCTCCAGTGTCGGCCCAGACCGCTGACGATGACTACCAGCCCATCAACTGGCAGTCATCGGGCGACAGCTACTCCTCTGGCGAGGGGGTGTTCGGCAATGTTGGTGAATGCGCCCAATCCGACCAGGCCTATGGCCCCCGGGCGGCATCGGCCCTGGCCCAGGAGTGGGCGTTCGACTCCATCACCTTCACCGCCTGCACCGGTCATGTCACCGAGGACTTCTTCATCGCCCGGGGCGACAAGGGTTCCCTGTGGGACTGGAGTGTCCGAGTCGAGGAACTGGAGGGCCAGGGCGGCCCCGCCCGGGTCGACATTATCGCCCTGTCGTTCGGTGGCAACGACATCGGTTTCGGCGGCATGCTCAAGGATTGTCTCGACATTCCCGTTTTCGGAGGGTGGGATGACTTCCTGCAGGTCGGCGATATCCGCACCGGGTGTGACCTGTCCGAAGAGGAGGCTCGCCTGCGGGTCGACGCCCTGCTCGACCCACCCGAGGCCTGCACCGGAAGTCGGGCCACTGGCACCGCAGGCTACGGGTGCGATCTCGATCTCGGCACTCGCCGTGGGTCCCTGATCGACGCCTACTATGACATCGTCACCGATCGTCTTACCCCGCACGGCCGGCTGTATGTGGTCGGCTACCCGCGTCTGGTGGCCCCGGTGTCGGAGTGGCCGGGGTGGGTGAAGGTCGACTGTCAGGAGATCCTGCGTGGCGACTCCGAGAAACTGGGCCGCCTGGCGGACCACCTTGATACCAAGCTCCGGGAGGCCGTCGACCGGGCCAACCAGGCCCTCGGGGAGTCCCGGGTGGTGTTCGTCGACCAGCTCAACCACTTCCGGGAGAACAAGGCCGAGTTGTGCGGCACCAACGACGACTGGATTAACGGCTTGGCCGTTGACCGGGGCGAAGGGATCAACCTCCGCCCCCGGTCCAGCTTCCATATCAACGCCGATGGGCATGCGGCCACCGCCGGGCGACTTGTCGAGCGGGTCAGGGCCACCTTCTCCCGCCAGCCCACGGTCCGCTGCGGGGCGTCGTCGGCCCATGGGGTCAGCTACCAGCTCCCGGCGGTGGGGGAGTGGCAGCCGGTTGAATCAGGCCGAGACGAGCCGGGAGTGTTCTTTGTTGGCGCCCCGATCGGGATCTCCAGTGTCCAGTTCCAGATCCGCCAGGGCCATCTGATCGATGACATCCTCCGGCGGGACGGAGTCGAGTCTGTCGAGGTGGAGGTGCCTGGCGCTACCCGTGCTGTGCGCTATGACGCTCCGGCCAGTGATACCGGAGACGGGTTAGCTGTAGTGGAGCTCATCGAGGCGGGCGAGGTCACGATCGAGGCCGTGACCTACACCTACATCGAGGACCTGGATCGTTTCACCCCCGACGACCTGCAGGTGTTCCTCGACTCCCTGTGTGTGGATCCGGACGCTCTCCCAGTAGCCCAGACCTCAGCCGATGAGGTGGTGGTCGAGGGCTATGAGGCAGTGGTCTGTGGCCTGGTCACCTCGGCGTTCGACACCGAGGTGTTGGTGGTCCGACCCCGAGGCGGCATCGACTGCACCGAGGCGATCGCTGTCATCCACCGCTACCTCAACGACACCAGCCTCGACTACCAAGGCTCGTCGGCATCGGCCACCTTCGAGGGCTGGTCGTGTGCCTCGACCTCGGGAGCCCATGGCTACGGCACCGGCCGGGCCGGATCGTGTGGATCCCTCGTCGGTGAGCACACGATTGTCATGTGTTCACCAGAGTCGAACCCCGGCAGCGACGGCATGGTGCCCGACGAGTTGTGTGTGGCTGCCCTGCAGGTGAGCGGTCTCAGGGTTTCGTGAGACCGCCCTGGCGGTGAACTCATCGGCGAGGCGGCCGTTGCCCGATACGTTGGATGGGGATGACGGCGTCACGTTGTTTGGTGATGTGGGGGTGGTCGTGGTGTCGTTGTTGGTGGTCGGGGTGTCGTCTATCCGGTGGTGACTTCGGTGACGGAGTGAATCGATCGAGCAGACCTCGCTGAGCTCCCCTACCAGTCCGGTCGCCAGCATTCCGTCGACGTCCATGCCGATGAGCAACGGCCCGAGCCCCAAACTGGTCAGCACCATTCCGTCGGGCTCCGCGACATGGCTCGACTCGGGGAGCGGTTCATCGGAGGTCAGGGGGCATCCCGAAGCTCGATCTTGAAAACGGCGTTCGCGGTGGTGTCGGCGGCCCAGACCGTGCCATCCAGCGAGACCACGAGGTCCCTGATTGCGATTGCACCGGGGACGTTCCACACCGGGCCGACTTCGTCGCCAACGGCGAGCAGACCAGTGGTCCCGGCGACCAAGACTCCGTCGCGAGACAAGCGGGCGGTGAGGGCGATCGCATTGAACGACGGGGGGAGATCGAAGACCGTCATGGCACCATCACCGTCGATCCGCCCGAGTTGGGAGCGGCTCTGGGCGAGATACCAGAGCGAGCCCGACGTATCTTCGGCGAGGCTCCACACATTCACAGCACCTGCGAGCTCGAACGGTTCACCGAAGCCGTCTCCATCGACCGGGTGAACGAGGATCCGACCCGTATCGTCCTCATCGCGCGTTGCCACAACGAGGGCATCTCGCTGGCCGGAGTAGATCATGTCGTCGACCACCTCGCCAGACCACTCGGGCAACGCGATCAGCTCCCGGGACGCTTGATCGTCGATGTAGTACATGCTCGTTCCCGCGGCGTCGAGACCGCCACCGTTCACGAGGAAGAACGTCCGGCCCTCGCCGCGCGCCACCACGTGCGGAAAGCCGGGGACCTCCCACGAGCCGACCTTGCCACCGGAATCGAAGAGCGAGAGGTCGAACCATTCGGCAACGAGAGCACCGCCGTCGGGGAGCGCAACAATGCCTTTGGGCGACAGCTCGTTGGCCGGAAAGTGGCCGAGCGCCCCAGATGGCTCCATTCTCACGATCCCGCCGTTGCCGGCAGCCCAGATCGTTCCCGACGGCGCGATGTCGAGGTGGCGGAGTGACAGGCCGTCGGGCACGGGGAGCCGGGTGACGTCCTCCAACTGAGACACTGAATTGAGCGCGACCTTCGGTCCAGCCAGTGTCTCGGCCGAGGGCGGCGGCAAGGTCCTTTCGCAGCCCGCGTCGGCCGCAGTGGGCGTTGCCGGGAGCCGGGAGCAGACGACGCGGTTCAGGGCGTCGACTCCGAGTGGCCACGACATGCGAAGGAACTCGAGGCGGCCTTTGGGCGCCCACGCGAGCGTCAGTTGGTTCGCCCCGAAGACGGTCCGGGTGGGATGGAATTCCAGGTAGCGCTCCGTCAGGAGCCCGAGCGGCCGATCGCCGTCGAATGGCAGCGGCCAGAGCGCCAGCCCCTGAGCGTCCCGGCGAGTCACCATGAATCGGCCGGATGGGTCGAGTTCGACCCATCCGAGTCGGAAACTGTTGTGGTCGGCACTGCTCTGGAGAAGCGATGGGGGCTGCATCCACGAACCATCCTGGCCGACGGCGACCTCACCGGACCGGGACGCCACCGCGTAGGTCGAGCCATCCGCCGTGACCGATGCGTGATGAGGCGAGTCGAAAGGCAGGTCGATCCAGGGTTGGACCGCGTTGCCGCTTCCAACGTCGTAGACCGAGACCTGCCCCGCCCCGGCCGGGTTGCAGGTGACGACGACGGCCGTGCGGCCATCGGCCGATAGGTTGGCGAGACAGGTGTTGTCGGCTGTCGAGTCCAGCCGGAACAGGAGATCGGCCGGCCCGGCTCCGTTGATATCGAAGACCTCGAACCGACCACCGACCCCGCGAATGAGGCGATTCCCTCGCACGGCAACGGAGTGGACCGCAACGGATCCGTCGATGCCTTCGACCTCCGTCGCCGTCGAGGTAGCCAGGTCGACGATGTGTGTCGATCCGTTGGCGAAAACGACGACAACCTCGGTGGCAGAGATGGCGTCGACCAGTACGACGTCGCCCAGTTTCGGGAGACGAACCGCATCGGCCGAGACGTCGGTGGCCGAAGCGATGCGGACCGTGTCACCCTCGGCATACTCGTCGACGAATGCGATCGGGGCCGGTGCTTGGGGGTCGGGCGACAGAACCGGTGATCCCTCCTCGAGCGATGGGTTGTCCTCCAATGCGTCGATTGGAGGTAGCGTCCCCCGGTCCAACCGGCGCACGCTCACGACACCGTCGCTGTCGTGGTCGACGAGAATGGGACCGGTCGCATGCGGGAGCACCTGGGCCGCCATCGACATCGAGCTCTCAGGGATCGACAGGACGGTCTCGGTGAACGTGACATCGGAACCGATGGTCGGCAACCTGCGACCGCTTGCGAGGTCGATGCCACTGAGGTCCGGTGGTGGCAGGTGGGTGATCGCCAAGTCGGCCCCGTCCCGATAGTCCGCGACCGGCGCCCCACTCCGGTCGACGCAGACCAGGCGAGCACCGGCAGCGGATTGCGATTCGGTGGTGCGGGCCAGTAGGTTGTCGAGTCGCCCAGCGCAGCCTTCGGCCCAGCAGGACTCGAGCCCACTCGATGCCATCGCGATGTCGGCGATCAGCTCGGGTGGCGAGACCTGGGCATACCGGACACGGCCCCCACCCGAAGCGCACAGCCGGTTTTGGTCAGCCGAGATGGTCAGACGGACGAGGTCGGCATCGGCGACCATGTGGGCGTCACCGAGTTGTTGGGTGACCTCCCCGGAGTCGACATTGACCACGTTGAGCACCATCCGGTCGTCGAGGATGCCCAAGGTGCTGAGGTCGGGGGAGAGAACGGCGGCCAGGGGCGCACCGGGCAACTCGGCGCCGAGGGTGTCGGCGGCCCGTAGCCGGCCGAAGTCCACCTCGCCCTCAGCCGCTAGCGTCCAACCCTCTTCGAGCGTGAGCAGCGCCATCCGCTCAGAACTCACTACGGCCAATTGGCGGCCCCTGTCGGCGAAGGCGAGCTGGGTGAACGGACCTGCGGCGAGGCCCTCCGTGCCGATGTCCGCCAAGGGGATGGTGTGCGTCTCGGCCAGGTCCCAGGAGCGGATCACGTGTATGGCGCCCTCGGTACCGATGAAGCCGAAGGTCGTGCCATCGTCGCTGAAGGCCAGACCCCGGCGCCCGCCGCTCGACGAGTCCGGTTGGGCCAATCCGGCGTAGGTCGTGAGCGGCAGGTCTCCCCGGGACACCGAGCGGAACAGGCCACTGGCGAACGGCCCTCGCTCGACTTCGGCCTCCACGGCGCGATCGAGAGCGGCCTGAGCCAGCGTCACGGCCTCGACCTCGGTCGGGGCCGCCTCGGCAAGGAGGAGGAACTGGCGAGCCTCGGCTTCCCGCAGCGCCCGCGTCGTCCGGTTGGCGTTCACGACGGCGACAGTGGCCGAGATGAGGGCCGCAGTGGCCAGGAGTGACAGAACGACCAGGGCCGCGTTGCGGGTGCGGCGCGCTCGTCGCTCCAGTCGCACCGCCTCGCTGTCCAGTTCGTCCTTGGCCTTCCCATGGATCGGTGCTGCGATCTCGGCGACGCAGGACCTGAAGCGTCCATGGATGAGATCGAGCTCCTCGGCGTGTGCCGAAGCCTCGATCTCGCCGTACCACCGCATATCGAGAGTTCTCGGCTGCTCTTCGAGGCAGCCCGGCGTGATCGCTGTGGGCAAGGCTGTGCTCAGCTCGGCATCGAACTCCCCCTTGGCGTCGTTCCACACGAGCTCACCGGAGGTCTGGACCAGGAGGATCCGACTCGAAGCGCCTGGACCTTTCGTGTCGAGCCAGTAGCGGATCTCCTCGTTGACCCATTTCGACTCACGGGCCGGCGGGGACGCGAGGATGATGAGCCACGCCGATCGGTCGAGCGCCTGGGTCAAGTTCAGCCAGAGCGACGGGGAGACGCCCATCACGGAGGTGTCACGGAAGACCCGAAGGGCGCGCCGCTCGTTCCATTGCTTCGCCAACTTCTCCAGCCCATCCTGGAGGGCCGCGGCCAGCTCATGATCAGCCTTCTGGCTGTACGAGATGAAGGCGTCGAAGCGGTCCGGGGGTGATTGCATACGTTTGGCCAACATCGGGGGGTCAATCGCGGATGATGATTGCTACAGACGGCCGACGAGAATCGGAGTTGGCGAGTGCCAACACTCTCACCCGTCATCGGTCAGAGCGACGGACGAAATCTGGGCGCCGACGACGACCTTCTCCGGCAAGCGGGAAT
>JAAETV010000295.1 GCA_024227975.1 Actinomycetes bacterium | reverse complement strand
GAGAAAGCGCCGGATCAGATCGGTCTCGTCTCGAGAGGGCTCGATCCCGATTCACGGCGAGAGTGGACCTTTTCCCAGCTCTGCCAGGACTCAGAGCAGTTGGCCCGAGCCTTGCTCGACAGGTTCGACCCAGGAGACCGTGTCGCGATCTCGGCTCCAAACTTGCCCGAGTGGAACCTCTTGCAGTTTGCGATGGGGATGGCCGGTCTGGTGCTGGTACCGCTCAACCCGACCTACCGGCAGATCGAGCTCACCTACGCCCTCCGCCAGTCCAACGCAGCAGGCATCTTCTTCGTCCCCGAGCTCAACGGAAACCCGACCACCGAATGGGTGGCGGCGGCGAGCGGCGAGCTCCCCGGACTCCATACAACGATTCCCTGGGCGGATCTCGGGGAGCTCTCCCGATCGGGATCACCCCAGCAAACCCTCCCCGCCGTTTCTCCCGACGACCCGGTTCAGATCCAATACACCTCGGGTACCACAGGCGCCCCCAAGGGAGCAGTCCTCCACCATCGAGGCCTCACCAACAATGGGCGATTCGTGGTCGAACGGCTGGGTGTCGGTCCTGGTGAAGGATTTCTGAACCCCGCCCCCCTGTTTCATGTCGCTGGCTGCGTGGTCGGAGTCCTCGGCTCCCTGTCGTGTCAGGCCACCCTTGTACAACCCGAGTTGTTCCACCCGGGTCTGATCCTCGAGCTGTTCGAGTCGGAAGGGATCGTGGCGATGGGGGGTGTCCCCACGATGCTCATCGCCCTGATGGAGCACCCCGACTTCGAGCGTCGCGACCTGTCGTCGTTGCGCACCGTCGGTATCGGGGGTTCAACCGTGCCAACCGAGCTGGTGCGCAGCATCGAGGCGGCACTGGGCATCGAGTTCATCGTGCTGTTCGGTCAAACCGAAGCATCGTGCACCATCCTCGGCACGCAACCGGGCGACTCACCCGAAGACAAAGCGGAGACAATCGGGCTTCCATTGCCCCAGACCGAGGCGATGATCGTCGACCCCGACACGGGGCTGGTATGTGAACCGGGATCACCCGGTGAGATCTGCGCTCGCGGCTATGGGGTCATGCTCCGCTACCACGACAACCCGGAAGCAACTGATGCCGCCATCGATGGTGGCGGGTGGCTCCACACCGGCGACCTCGGATCGATGGACGAGCGCGGCTACTGCCAGATTCTCGGCCGGCTGAAAGACATGATCATCAGCGGGGGCGAGAACATCTATCCACGTGAGATCGAGGACGTGATCTTCGGTCATCCCGCCGTGGGGGAGGTCGCAGTCGTCGGGGTCCCCGACCCCAAGTGGGGGGAGCGAGTCGCCGCATTTGTGCGGCTGGCGCCGGACCGCGACGTGAGCGAGGAGGAACTCCGTCAACTCATGCGGGAGAAGCTGGCCCCCCACAAGTGCCCGCGTGACTGGGTGTTCGTCGATGAGATGCCGATGACCGCATCAGGCAAGATCCAGAAGTTCGAGCTGCGGGACCAATACATCGACCGCGAAACGAGTGGATGACCCCTCTTGGAGGGTGACTGTCCGGTCGTTTCGGTGTCAGGAGCGGGGGGTGATGCCGAGTCCCACGATGTCGTTGAGGATCTCCAGCGAGGCCGCGAGTTGGGTCGTGTCGGCCTTCTCCAATCCAGATCTGACGATGGCCCAGCCGATCTCCCACAGCACGGTTGCAACCGAGTGTGGATCGAGCGCGGGTCTCACGGAACCT
>JAAETV010000294.1 GCA_024227975.1 Actinomycetes bacterium | reverse complement strand
CGTTACCAACCGACTCTCCAGCAGGACCTCACCAAGCTTGCGACCGGAGCTCTGCTGCTCGGCCACGGCCGACTGGACCTGGTCATCGGTCAGTACGCCGGCGTCGACCAGTATCTCGCCCAGCCTTCGCCTGACCCGTTTTGTCTCAGTGGCGGCCACGTACACTCCATCGGCCCCGGTCGGCCCGGGTTGATCGCTATGTCCTGGGTCGGACGGCCCATCCCGCCGGGCGCCGACCAGCCGACTAGAGAATCCATGGCGCTGTACGACCCGGCGAGCCCGGATGGGAATACCGAGATCGACGACGAGAGCCTGGCCTGGCTTCGCCGCCAGGTGGCCGCAGAACCCGCTGGTCCGACCGGCACGGCTGAGGCCGCAGCGAGCCAGTCGCCGGCCGACGTCAATGGATCGATCGTCGGGTTGGCGATCAAGGAAATGGTGGCTTCGGGCGCCTCCGACCTCCACCTCCAGGCCGGGGAACCCCCATACATGCGCCGCAGTGGACGGCTGGCCCCGGTCGGGAGTGGCCCGATCGCCAGCGAGATGCTGGGCGCGTCCCTCGACGAGTTCCTCGGCTCGACCCAACGAGAGGTACTGGACCGCCACGGCGAGTGCGAGACGATGGTCGACCAGGGTCCGCTCGGGCGGTTCAGGGTCAGCATCTTCCGCAGCCAGGGACGGGTGGCCGTGGCTATCCGGGCCATCCCGGCCACAGTGCCCGCCCTCGGCCAGCTCGGCTTGCCTGAGGCGGTGCAGAACCTGGCCGACGAAACATCGGGGCTCGTGCTCGTGACCGGTCCGACCGGTTCGGGCAAGTCGACCACCCTCGCCGCCATGATCGATCACATCAACCGCACCCGGTCGACCCACATCATCACCATTGAAGATCCGATCGAGTACCAGCACCACAACCAGCTTTCGTTGGTGGCCCAGCGCCAGGTCGGTCGCGACACCAGGACCTTCGCCGCCGCCCTCAACGCCGCCCTCCGCCAGGATCCCGACGTGATCATGCTCGGTGAGCTCCGCGACCTGGAGACCATCCAGATCGCCATCACCGCGGCCGAGACCGGACACCTGGTCCTGAGCACCCTCCACAGCTCCAACGCCCCGTCGACCGTCCATCGTGTCATCGACGTCTTCCCCTCCGAGCAGCAGTCACAGGTCCGGGTCCAGTTGGCGGGCGTGCTCCAGGGGGTGGTGTGCCAACAGTTGGTGCCTGGCATCGACGGCACGGTCCGCCATCCGGCCACCGAGGTCCTGATCGCCACCACTGCGGCCCGGAGCCTGATCCGGGAGTCGAAGGCCCACCAGCTGCCATCGGTGATGGAGGCCGGAGGAGCCGAGGGCATGCACACCCTGGCCGCCAGCCTGGAGAGGCTGGTCGACCAGGGGCTGATCTCGCCGGAGGAGGCCTTTGGCCGTACCGTTGGCGGCAACCGCCGGACCGGACGGCGACCATGACCACCACGCTCCGGGAGCGACTTGATCGGACCGGTGTCGGCCAAGCCGACCAAGGCGATCGATCGAGGAAGGCGTCGCGGGTGGCGCCCAGCACCTACCGCTACGAGGCGTTCGATTCCGATCACGGAATCCACCGAGGTCAGGTTGCTGCCATCGATCACCAGGATGCTGTCGGCCAGATCCGGGCGCTTGGCCTCCGGCCGTTGACGGTGACGATCGAGCGGCCGCCGCTGTTGTCTCGGGAGCTGAGCCTCCCTGGGTCGACCCCAAAGGTCAAGCCCCGCGATCTCGCCGTCTTCTCTCGCCAGCTGGCGTCCATGCTCGACGCCGGTATCCCCGTAGTCTCGGCCCTCGACGTGCTGCACGGGCAGACCTCGAATCAGGTCCTGGCCGAGGCGATTGGCGATGTCAAGCACGCCCTGCGTTCGGGCGACTCGCTGTCGATGGCGTTGTCCCGCCATCCGGAAGTCTTCGACCCGGTCTTCGCCGCCATGGTCGGGGCCGGTGAGGCCTCGGGCTCGCTGGGTGATGTGCTGAGCCGATTGTCATTCGCCCTCGAACGACGGGTGGCCATCAGGTCGAAGATCCGCTCGGCCCTCGGGTACCCGATCGCGGTGCTGACCCTGACCGGGTTGATCGTGGTGGGGATGCTGCTCTTCGTCGTTCCGGTCTTCGTCTCGATGTACGACGACCTCGATGGCCAGCTGCCCCTGGCTACCCAACTCATGGTGGGCATCTCCGACATCCTCCGAGGCAACCCGGTGATCTTCGCGGTTGTCGTCATCGGGCTGCCTGTCGGGTTTCGTCGCTGGAAGCGGACCGAGGGAGGGGCCCGGGCCCTCGACGAGCTAGTCCTGCGGCTACCCCTCGTAGCCGGCATGGTCCGCCGAGCGGCCATGGCCCGCTTCGCTCGCACCCTGGCCGTCCTGACCCGGGCCGGCGTGCCGATCCTCGACGCACTGGCCATGGGGGCACAGGTGGTGGGGAACCGAGCCTACGCCGAGGCTATTGGCCGGATCGGCGTACAGGTCACCAGGGGATCGACCCTGGCCGAACCCCTGGCCGACGAACCCCTGTTTCCCGAACTGGTGGGCCAGCTCGTCTCGGTTGGCGAGCAGACCGGCGAGCTCGACACCATGCTCGACCTCATGGGCAACTACTACGAAGACGAGCTCGACCACACCGTTGACTCGCTCTCGTCGATCATGGAGCCGGCGCTGATGACGATCCTCGGCATCACCGTCGGCACGATCGTCCTGACCCTCTACCTGCCGATGTTCAGGCTGATCGAATACATCCAATGACCCCGGGACCGACACGTCGACAGTAGGTCGGACGGCCCAGTCCCTCGGACTAATGGTCCAGGCCTTCGGACCAACGACGCCCAATTACGTTCAGGTCGAGCCGCCGGCCGACGATACCGCTATTAGAAGCACTGGCCGCGGCGCAGCCACACTATGAGGAGGAAGCAATGGTCAACATGATGAAAGCTCGCAGGCGAGCGGGTGGTCGACCGGACGGGGATGAAGGCTTCACCCTCACCGAAGTGATGGTGGCGATCATGATCATCGGCATCCTAGCCGCGGTCGGCATCCCGACCTTCCTAGGGGCCAGG
>JAAETV010000293.1 GCA_024227975.1 Actinomycetes bacterium | reverse complement strand
GCATTGCTCCAGTAGTGGGTGACGAGGCGGGCGAAGCGAAGCTGGAATTGGGGATCGGCGGCAGAGAGCCGGGGCTCAGCCCCCGGCGACAATGACATGTGGGTGTCCTCCCACTGACACCAAGCCGCCGCCGCCTCAACGGCCAGATCGGGGTCGAACAGCATCTGGGCGTAGGCCGTGACCGGTCTCAGGTGTGACAGATGCGCCGGGATGAGACCGATGAAAGCCTCCCATGCTTCAGGGAATATCCGACCCATCTCCACGGTGATCCAATCAACCTCTCGACGGGTCGTCGTTGTCACCAGCCCCAACACCATTCCGATGACACGGTCCGGATGGGCCTGGGCATAGGCCAACCCCAGAGTGGTCCCCCACGACAACCCCAGGACAGCCCAGCGCTCGATACCGAGATGGATCCGGAGCTTCTCGATGTCGGCGATGAGGTGCTGGGTGGTGTTGCCGGACAGGTCATCGACCGTCTCAGTCCCGGGGGTGCTCCGTCCCGAACCCCGCTGATCGAACAACACACCGAAGTGGTCCCCAACCAAGGTCCGCTGGCTAGGCGTGTAGCCCGAACCCGGACCCCCGTGCAGATACACCACGGGCATGCCGAGCACGTCGCCCACTGCCTCCCAGGCAAGCTCGTGCCCGTCCCCTACCGGCAGCCGACCCTCGTTCAGTACTCGAATCGCCATAGGCAACCATTATTCTTCTTCGCCCAACTGCCCACCATGATGGATCCGTGCCAGGTACGACCGAAGCGGGCTAGCGGATGAAGAAGTACCAGACCAGGGCGACAACCTGCAGTACCACGGTGCCCCAGTAGATGGCGAGAAAGCCCGAGCGAGAGTCCAACGGTGATCACCGCTGCTATCACCAGGCCGGTGAGTGTGTGGGAGAACTTGGGTCCGACGGCCTTGAACATGACGACGACGCCCTTCTCGACGCGACTGTCTCGGTCAGCTCGAACCGCCATCTCCCGGCGGTACCTCCCTAACGGCCCGCCCAGCGCCACACGTATCCTGACCAAGGTCCAGGTGCGGATCAAGTTCGACGGCCAGTGGAGGACCAGCATCTGCACGTTCATCGATGCCATGGCGGCGATGATCGATGGGGGCCGACCGGCGGCCCGTGATCGCCTCGACGGCATCATTGGTACTGGTGTGGACGCGGGTCCTGATCAGGTCCCACAGGCCGGCCCGGTGCAACACATCGCGAACCGGGCCCTTCACATCACTCAAGTGGAGAGCGACCGAGCGCTCTTCGAGCTCACCCAATAGCTCACGGAGCATCTCGGCCCCGGTGGCGTCGATGTCGTTGATCCCCGAGGCATCGAGGATGAGCACTCGGGGTTCGGTAGTGGCCACCTCGTCGGCATGGGCCAGCAGCAGCTTCTTCACGTTGGCTGCGTTGACAAACGACACAGCAGCGTCGACCCTCACCACCGTCATCCCTCTGAGCGTGGTCACCTCGGGGAAGCGGTCGACATTGCGGAAGCTCGTCGTGCCCTTGACGTGTCCGAGCACGGCTGAGTGGGGCATCGACATCCGGGCGAACACAACCAGTACGGAAGCAACCACAGCCACAATGATGCCGATCTCGATCCCCAAGGCCAGAGTGGCAACGAAGGCCACACCCAATCCCACCAGATCAGACTTCTTCACCCTGGCGATATGGCGCATCTCGGCCACATCGACCAGCCCTACCACAGCCATGACGATGATGGCCCCCAGCGCCGCACTGGGTAGCGAGGACAGCAAGGGGGTGAAGAAGGCGATCGTCACTATGACGATGAGGGCAGTCACGATCGAGGCCAACGGGGTTTTGGCTCCGGCGGTGACGTTGACAGCGGTACGGGACAAGCCACCAGTGACCGGGTAGCCACCGAAGAGACCAGAGGCCACATTGGCCGCACCCAGACCGATCAGCTCCCGGTTCGGCTCCACCTCATAGTGATTGCGACGGGCATAGACCTTGGCCACGGCGACCGATTGCATGAACCCGACAAGGGTGATGACGAACGCCGCCATCGCCAGCGAACCCATCAGTGACCCGTCGAAATCGGGTAGCCCGAAGGCGGGAAGCGAGTCGGGGATGTCACCAACGACGTTCACCCCCCGGGCCTCGAGGCCAAACAGCTCGACAACCAAGATCGACCCGATCACCACCACCAGTGCTCCCGGCACCCGGGGCCGGAGGGACTTGAGCCCGAACAGGGTAGCCAGGGAGACAAGGCCGACGGTCAGGGTGAACCCATTGGTTTCACCTACGCCTTTCCACACTGCCAGCACCGTCTGGTAGAAGTGGTCCTTGCGCTCGATTGAGATACCGAGCAAGTGTCTGGCCTGAGAGAAACCAATGATGATGGCGGCGGCGGCGGTGAAACCCACCAACACCGAGTGCGACAGCAAGTTCACCAAGTATCCGAGCCGACCAACCCCCAGCACCAGATGGACTGCACCGACCATCAGAGCGAGCAGGGCCGCAGCACTGACGTAGCCCGCCGACCCCTCGGTGACCAAGGGAGCTAGGGCCGATGCTGTCATCAGCGAGACGATGGCCACCGGCCCCACGGCCAGCTGGCGGGACGTACCGAACAGGGCGTAGACGATGACAGGGACGGTGGCGGCGTAGAGCCCTATGGCGGGTGGAAGACCGGCCAGCAGGGCATAGGCCATGGCCTGGGGCACCAGCATGGCGCCGACGGTTACCCCTGCGGCCAGGTCTGGCCGCAGGTTCGAGCGGTCGTAGCTCGGCCCCCACGACAAGACCGGGAGCAATCTAGCCGCAGACCTCATATAGCCGAATATACGGACATTTGTATCTGTAGTCAACCACGCCCTACCCTGAGGAGATGCAAGCCCCGCCTCGTCCCCGGATCGGCGACCCGGCACCCAACATCACCCTGACCCATGAGGATGGCCAGTCCTGGCGTCTCAGCGACCATGGGGGCCGCTACACCATCCTCATCTTCCACCGTCATATCCATTGACTGCCCTGTGCAGCCCACGCCATCGCCGTGAGCGACCGGCTCTCAGAGCTCGGCCAGGACACCGACGTCGTCCTCGTCACCTTCACTGATCCGGCCAACCTCGTCTACTACCGCTCAACCAACGATGTCCCCTTCCCCATTCTGGTCGATCCCAGTCGTCGGGCCTACCAAGCATTCGGACTCGGACGGGGCTCGGCGGCGAGAATCTACGGGTGGCGGGCCGCCCGCCGGTACTGGGAGATCCTACGAACCAATGGGCTCTCCGGGCTCCGCTACCCGAGAGAAGACACCCTCCAGTTGGGAGGCGACTTCATCATCGCTCCCAACAGGACCCTGGCCTGGGGCTTCTGGGGCGAAGGGCCCGACGACCGCCCTGATGTGAACGAGCTGGTGGCCGCCATCAACAACTGACGACGACCAGAGATCACCTGGAGCCAATCGCACTGTCGGTTGGTCATCAGGTCAGGTTGGCTTCATATCAGCTTCTCATCTGCCGATATGACCTAGATGCGGCTGGCGATGCACGCAACCTGGGAGAGGGTGCATCCAACCCAGCGGGTACTCGGCCTGATCGTGTTGTTGGTCGCGCTCGACATCGCCCTCCTGGCCAACGCCTGGGACCAGGGGCCAACCTTCGACGATGTGGCCCTTCCGGCCATCGTTCTCGTTCCCCTCTTTGCTCTCGTCGAGTGGCGAGTCATCCATGTCCAATTCCGGGCTGAAGCCAGTAGCTTCTCTCTCCTCGAAATCCCCCTCGTTGTCGGTCTGCTCTATGTACCTCCCCGCCTCGTCGTGGGCGCCGCCGTCCTGGGGATGATGATTGGGTTGAGACTGGGCCGGCACCAACCCTGGATCAAGGTCGCCTTCAATGTGGCCAATGTGGCCCTGTTCGCCCTGGTGGCCTCGCTACTCCTACGGGCGACAGCCACCGACGCCTATCTCGACCGTGCAACGTGGGCTGCGGTCTTCCTCGCCACGACAGCCGGGGGTGTAGCCACTCTCCTCATCATCATGATTGCAATCGGTCTGACCGAAGGGGCCGTGGATCGTCACAAGGCTTCTGAGCTGATCCTGGCCGGCACAATCATGAGTGGAGCCAACACCGCCGTCGGGCTGGCCGCCGCCCTCCTGCTACCGATCGACGGTCTGAGCGTGGCACTGCTCATTGCCCCCGGCGCCCTCGTGCTCGGCACGATCAGTATCTTCGCCTCGGAACGAGCCCAGCGGGAACGTGTCCAGTTCCTATACCGGTCGAGTCGCAATCTCGATTTCGCCGACTCTGACGACGGCCTGCAAGCCCTGCTCAATGAAGCCCGAGAGATGTTCCGAGCCGAGGTCGGAGCTGTCCTGCTCCTGGGCGATGACGACTCGCCGGCACGCCTCGTCCGCTACTCCGACGCAGGAGGCCAGAGCGAGGTATGGCCATCGGGCCTTGATCCCGACACCGTGGCCGACCTCATCACTACCATCGACGAGCCCCTCATGATTGAGGCTGGCTCAGACTCCCCCCTCGAACCGGCCGTCGCCGAAGTCGGGGGTAGGGACGCGATGGTGGCCAAGTTGGCGACCGACGATCAGGTCCAGGGCGTACTCATCATCGCCAACCCAATCGGTGACATCAGCTCGTTCAGTACCGATGACCTCCAGGTGCTAGGAGCTCTGGCCCGCCAGTCGGCTGTCCTGTTGCACAGCGATCAGCTCGAGCAAGCACTGCTCGAGCTCCAGAAGCTGGAACGAAAGCTGGCCCATCAGGCCACCCACGATTCCCTGACTGGCCTACCGAACCGCTCACTGTTCGACTCCAGGCTCGACGACGCAGCCGCCAGCCACGAGTCGTTCACCGTGTTGTTCATAGACCTCGACGACTTCAAAATCGTCAACGACACCCATGGTCACGCGGCCGGAGATCTGGTGTTGAATGAGGTGGCGCAGCGACTCTCGAGCTTGGTTCGACCAATCGATACGGTGGCTCGGTTGGGGGGCGACGAGTTCGCCATGCTGGTCCGTAGCTCATCCGACCCGCGACGGATCGCCGATCGGGTCGTGAAGCGGCTCACGGAAGAGATCCATCTCGACGGATACTCCGTCGTCGTCGGATGCAGCGTCGGCCTGGCCAAGGGCACCGATGAGATGGGGACCAACCAACTACTTCGCGACGCTGACCAGGCCATGTACGCAGCCAAGGAAGCAGGCAAGGGTTCTGTCGTCGAGCACTTCCCCGGTGACACCTCGCCTCGGTACCGTCGATCCAATGATGACCAAGCCGCGATTCCTGAGAGCGACCTTGTCGTCCACTACCAGCCTGTCATTGATATCGACAACCAGCGGGTGGCCGGAGTCGAGGCTCTGGTCCGTTGGCGCTCACCCGACCGGGGTCTCGTCCTACCAAGTGAGTTCATCACCCAAGCCGAGCGCGACGGCTCGGTCATCCCTATTGACCGTTGGGTTCTGCGCCGAGCATTGGACGACCAGGCGCGCCTCGTTTCTGAAAGGAGCACGGGGGCCGAAGCCGGTCGGTTTGGCGCTGAGGAGCCATTCTTCGTTGCCGTGAACCTGTCGGCCCGACACCTCGCGGCCAAGGACTTGCCGGCGTTCGTTGACTCCCTCGAACCGAGCGGTGGCTTCGGTGGCCGGCTTGTCGTCGAGGTCTCGGAGACCGCACTCATTGCCGACGCCGACCAGGAGGACTCCGTTATCTCCGCTATGCGGCGGCGCGGCATACGGGTCGCCTTCGACGATTTCGGCACCGGCTACTCCTCGCTCAGCTACCTTCGCCGTTTCGACATCGACATGATGAAGCTGGCCAAGCCTCTCATCGACCGGGCCGTCGACTCCAAACCTGACCGGCAAGTGCTGGGTGCCATCATCGAGCTTGGGCAGGCTATCGGTTTGAGGGTGACGGCCAAAGGGATCGAGGAATCCGAACAAGCTGAGCTGCTGACCCGACTGGGCTGCGATCTCGCCCAGGGATACCTGCTGGCCCGACCCATGCCCATCGAGTCACTCCAGACGATGCTCGCCCGCCAAGCCCCGTCGACGCCGGGCTCGGCCCGCCCCTGGAACCTCATCTGAGATTGGTGGTGTGATGCTTCGACGAAGCGTCAGGCCACTTCCAAGCCAGCCAACGCCGGCAGCAACTCGGACACCAACCGCTCATATTGGCCCTGCTGATCCCAACTCGTCATGCGCAAGGTAACAGCAGTCGCCCCTGAGGCCGCCACGGCCCGAAGATCTGCCGCCGCCTGTTCGACGGACCCGGCCGCCGTCCATGATTCGACCATCGCCGGGGTGAAGGACCCCTTCCCGTAGTAGGCCTCGATGAAACGAACACTCTCGTCCAGGGCGGCCGAACGGTCGGGGTTGAGGTTCACGTTGTGATACGCCATCCGGGGGAAGGCATCGATATCACGACCAGCCTCGTCGAGGTAGCCCTTGAGTGCCGACCAGGAGCTCCCCATCATGTCGGGAAACAGCCCCACCGTCTGCCATCCGTCGGCCAGGGTCGCCACCCGCCTCAAGGCTCGCTCATAGAAGGGTCCGGGGAAGGGGTTGGCCGCGATCCACACCGGGCACGGGTCTTGAAGAGGGACCGTGGCGAGACGGAAGTCGTCGAACGAGGTGTGGGTCCCCTCGAAGCTGACCTCGTCGCCAGACCACAACAGCCGACAGGCCCGGATGTTGTCTTCCAGCCGAGGCGCCCGCTCCTTGTCGAGTACACCCCAGTGCGCCCCCTCTCGGGCGCTGGCCTTGTTGGCCGGTACCAGCCCGGTGCAGGCCGCCAGATCCATCCGCCCGCCCGAGATCACATCGAGCGACGCCCACTGGTAGGCGAATGTCAGTACATCACGAACGGGGAAGCTGGCCATACAGCCCACACCAAGACGGAGCCGGCTGGTAGCACCGGCCAGGGCACCCAGCAAGCTCAGAGACTCCAGCCGAGGCTTGGCCGTCAGCGAGTCGCCAACCCATACCGAATCGAAGCGGGGTTCACCCTCAGCCGCCCGAGCCAGGTCGACCATCTCAGCCGCGGTCTCGAACACGCCCAAATCCAGGCCCCTTTGGGGCAACGTCAGCCCGAACTGCAACTCCATAACCAGCTCACTCCTTCATCGCCTCCCCCAAGCCTGCCTCACCCGGGGCGGATGTCAAGTTGGAGGAGGGTATTGGACGGGAGCCCTCTGTCTATCCGTCGCGCCAGTTTGGATTGTCGGGAGCATCCTCTTCCCACGAGCGGATGTAGACAGCCAAGGCCTTGATCTGTTCTGAGGTAAGGGGACCACCGAAGTCCTGGGAGTAGGCACCCATCTGCGAGCCAGGAACCCCAACTGCGACCAGTAGCTCGATCTGGGAGTCGGACGCCGACTGAAGGAACTGCTTGGCGTTGAGCGATGGGCCGATACCGCCCTCACCCGACTCTCCATGGCATGACGCACAGTTGAAGGACCACAGGCTCTCACCCGAGCTCGCCAGCGACTTAAGCTGTTCCTCATACGCATTCTCGCGGTTGACCGGTTCGGTCAACCGGTAGAAGGGGAAGACGAGGGCCATCCCGAAGAGCAACACCGCACCAATGATCATCACGTTGGTCGTCGACTTCTCGAGCTCGACATCCTCGCTGCTGTGGTACGAGGCCATCAGCCGTGCCCACCTTCACTAGTGCACTTCGGCCCAAGGGCTGGTTCGTCGACGGTCACGGTGCCAGGAGGCGGGCCATCGATCCGCTCGCTGGTATCGATGTAGACGAGGCCATCGTCGCCGACCTCGGTCTCGAAACGGTCCATGCCCCGGGGCGACGGTCCGCTCAAGAAGTCACCGGCCCGGTTGAAGACCGAACCATGGCACGGGCACTCGAAGCGGCCAGAGGACTCGCAGTAGGGGACCACACAACCAAGGTGGGTGCACTTCCTCGAGAGGGCGACGATCTCATCGTCGACTCGGGTCAAATAGGAACGGGCCGCTGGCACCTCGACGATGGCGCTCTCGGTTATGGAGTCGGGAAGGAGGGACCGAACCTTCCCCCCAAAGCCAGTCGTAGGCAGGGGTTGGAGGAGGTCCCACATGGTCAGGCTGCCGGCGGCTGCCACCAAGACCCCACCCGCCTTCCAGACTCTGGCTACGAACTGGCGTCGTCCAAGGATATTACTCATGTCTTGCTCCCGTGGGGTATTGCCCGTCAGCGGCGCTCGGCCTCGGCTCGTCGTGGGGTGGTCTGTGTGTCATCAGAGTTCCCCGTGCCATTCCTGCCAGGGCCAGACCCACCCCCAGTTGGGTCCTCGAAAGGCGAAGCCGACAAGGGTCAAGATCACCCAGATGACGAGGAAGGTGGTGAAGGTAGCGACTGCAACCCGACGGTGCTTGGTCGCCAAATAGGGACTCCGGTCGATGTAGGGCAGGGCAACCAGTCCGAGCACGATAGCCCCCGGCACCAGCACCCCGGCCACCAGTGGGTGGAAGTGAGACAACAACTCCTGGAGGGCGGCGAAGTACCAGGGCGCCTTTTCAGGGTTGGGGGTCAGGGCCGGGTTGGCAACATCGCGCAGGGGGGCATCGAAGAAGATGGAGATGACCAGCACGAGGAGGAGCACCCACATGCCGGCGACGGCATGGCGGACCAGGAGGTGGGGCCACACGTAGACCATGTCGTCCTTGGCCACTTCCTTGCGGTCACCGGCCACCGGCTTGCCGGGGACGATGCCGAGGATCCGGCGACCGTCGGCCGATTTCGGCGGCCTGGCCGTCAGCCCGACCTCGGTCGGTGGCCGGATGTCATCCGACTTGAGTTCCTCAGACATCGGGTTCCTCACGATCGAGCTCGAGCATGGAGTCTTTCCTCCAGCGCCACAGATGAATCATCAACGCAAGGACTGTTATCGACGGCAAGACGGCGATGTGGAGCACATAGAAGCGGAGCAGGGTCGAAGAGCCAACAATGGCTCCACCAAGGAGGAGACTCCTGGTTTGCTCCCCGACGATGGGAACGTAGGCCGCCATCTCCGTGCCGACGGTTACAGCCCAGAAGGCCAGCTGGTCCCACGGCAGGAGGTAGCCAGTGAACGACATCAGCAGGGTCAGCATCAGCAGGACCACCCCGATGACCCAGTTGAACTCGCGAGGCGACTTGTAGGCCCCCCGATAGAAGACCCGAGCCATATGGGCAGCCACTCCAAGCACCATCAAGTGGGCCGACCAGCGATGCACGTTGCGCATGTACTGACCGAAGGCAACCTCGGTTTGAATGGTCTGAATGTCCGTGTAGGCCGCCGCCGGCAAGGGGACATAGAAGAACATCAAGTAGATCCCGGACACGGTCAACGATCCGAAGAGGACCGCCGAGATCACCCCGAGGTACCAGGAGAACTTGAAGCCGATCTGGGAGCGTCGGACCTTGACCGGGTAGATGTGAAGCAGGAAGCTGGCCCAGTGGGCCGCCGAGCGGTCACGACGAGTGTGGGGGCGGGGAACGCGCCAGATGGAGCGACCAACTGGTGTCCACCTGAATCGCTCAAAAAGCCCGGATCTGTTCGTCGATTCGCTCGAGCGTCGGTCGAGATCGGAGCCACTGGGGCTGACCGACTCGTCTTGGCTAGTCATGACCATTCAGGTACTCCAACTCCAGTCCTCATGCCCATCAACAATGCCTTCGGTGGGCAGCACATCACGGTCTCGTCGAAGAACTGGGGGGTGTCCACGTCAGATCCTCGATTCCCGGTGGGCGTACCACAGTCCCCAGAGACAGATGATGAGGCCCCCACCCCACACCGCAAGCCCAATCAGATCCTGGACCACGCGGTCGAGCTCGGCCACTGCCGAAAGGCTCAGGATGAAGTCGGGAAGGACAACGACGGCCAGCACCAGAACCGCAACGATCACGGCTGTCTTCAGCCAGGCATCGAATCGGGACAGCGACAGCCGGTCGGTGGGCGCGACCAGACGGGACGCAAAAACCACGGCTGCAATCAGTACCGGGACGAGGGCGACCAGGATGTAACCGAGGTCGGAAAGGAAAGGATCTCCGGACTCGGCCACCGTCTCCTCCTGGACAATCTCAGAATCATCCGAGTCTTCGGCCTGCGCCACCGAATCGGCTTGGAGATAGACGTTGATCGCTTGGACATCGTCAAGGGTCGAGGCAGCGTCACCTACGTCCCCAGCTTGGTTCGGATCGGTCTGGGCGGCGGCGGGTCCCCCGACCGCGACAATCACAAGAATGGCTAGCAAGCCGAAGAATAACCCTATGACCGAGCGCATCTGCTGGTTCACCGATCGGTGCCCCATCGTCGAATGTCTCATCAAGCTCCCTGATTCGGCCGGTAGGCGCATGTATCCTACGCCGACGTCCCGGAAACTAGGAGGACCCTCGAACACGTAATAGGGAAGAAGGTCACTAGTCCCCAACATTTGAGGCCTCCAACCTGCAGGGGCCGCCTTCGAAGGCTTGGCTGATGGCCCCAACTCAGCCACTCGTTGGGAGTTCCTCGTGATCCTGGCATCAGGAAAAGTGACCATTCCCTTCGTATCTGGGCTTCGGAGCCGGCAGGATGGTGTTGTGCCTGAAGACTTCGCGGCCAAGATGGACGGGCGGGGGTGGAGGGCGGCGTGCATCGTCGTGGTTTCGGCTCGACCCGTTCCAGACCATTCCCATGACCGACACTGACCCCTCTCTTCGCCCATCACCAGCGGCACTCGATCGGGTCAAACCGACGTCGCTGAAGCCGGTACTCGACGTCATCCCCGAACGTTGCTATGAACGGTCGACATTTCGGGGGCTTTCGATCTTGGCCCGAGACGTAGTCGTGCTCGGCCTCGCTATCTGGGGCCTGTTGTCGACCAACAATCCCCTACTGTTGGTTCCCCTCTGGCTGGTGGCTGGCCTGGCAACCTCGGGTCTGTTCGTCGTCGGCCATGATGCGGCCCATGGCGCCCTGTTCGATTCTGGCCGGCTCAATGCCATCGTCGCCCGGGTGGCGATGCTGCCTTCGCTCCATGCAACCGAGCAATGGGTCTTCGGTCACAATCGCGTCCACCATGGTCACACACTGCGTCAAGGGATGGACTTCGTCTGGCACCCCCTGACCGTTGGCGACTACCAGCAGCTGGGTCGTTTCAGCCGGCTTCGCCACCGGTTCGAGTGGGGGCCGTTCGGATCTGGCGCCTATTACCTGCGCGAGGTGTGGTGGAACAAGATGATCCGCTTCCCGCCACCCGAGCGCTGGCGTAGAGCGATGCGTCGAGACCAGGCCATCCTCTTGATCTACACCGTTGCCGTGTTCGCCGCCCTGTGGGCCGGGTTCGGCCTCGGAGGAGCCGCCTGGCAGTGGACCAAGATCGTGGTCGTGCCGTTCGTGTTGTTCTGCCAATCGATCGGCTGGGTGGTCTACGTGCACCACATCGCCCCCGAAATCCGCTGGTGGCCACGGAGGGAGTGGAATCGCTTCCGCGGCCAGGTCGAGGGAACCACGATCCTGTGGGGCTCGTGGTTGTGGGAACTGTTCTTCCACTGGATCATGGTGCACATCCCCCACCACGTCGACATGCGGATCCCCTGCTACCGGCTCCCAGCAGCAGCTAGGGCCATTGCCGCTGCCTTCCCCGAAGATGTTGTCGAACGCCCGATCCGACTGCGGGACTTTCTCCGGTCGGTGAGGGTGTGCAAGCTGCACGACTTCGAGTCAGGGCGCTGGCTCCCCTACCCCACTCGGAGCTGACCGATCGATTCTGGCCGTCGGGACGCAGCGGATCCACATCGAAGTTGAGCGGGATGAGGCCGGCCCTTTCGGCACCCCGAAGCTAGCCGAAATCAAGGGTGGGATGATCGAGGTAATGAACGAGGTGAAGCTCGAGGTCGAGGGTCAGGAGAAGCCGGCCGTGGTCGGCGAGAGTCTGGGTCGTCTCGTGTTCTCGGACCAGCCCCGGCACACAGTATTCGTAGTACCCCTGGGATCCCTGAACTGAGAACCAGGTACTCCAACAACATCACGACTATGTCGACCAGCTCGCCCGTCACGACACCTCCCCGCCGGAGCCTGCCTGCCTGTATTACGTCGCCGGTCAGCACAACCGGGGGTACCTAGTCGATGATTGTGGCCAACTCTCGCCTCAGGATGGCTCGACGGGCCCTGGCCCACTTCCACAAGCGACTGACACCACCCCCCTCGTCTCCACTGAGCAGGCCCCACTCGATCAAAACAGCGGTGAGGTCGCTGCTGAGGCTGCGAACGTAGGCCTGAGCCCGGCCACCGAGGGCCGCGGCCAAGTCGCGACGGCTGGGAGCGCTGGGGTAGTCGGCCAGGGTCAGGATCAGGCGAGCCCCGGGCCGGGCACGAGCCGTAGCCTCGACGGCCCGCCCTATCCGTTCGGGGGCAACAGGGGTCACCCCGATGAGATCGAGGGCGATCTCGGCATTGTCTTGGTAATGATTGCCGACGACGAAGTCCTCGATGCGGGCCCGGAGACGGCTGTCAGCTTTGTGGAAGAACTTGATCTCGGGCCAGGTCTGGCGGACGGCAACCGCCATTTCGGTGATCAGCTCGGTGTCGTTGCGGGTGGCGACGACAATCTTGCAGTTGGCGCAGCGGTCCTTCAGCAGGTCGATGGCGTCGAGCCCAGTCTCGATCTCCGGCCGTATCTGGGGACCGTCGATGTCGTCGCGCCCGAACGACAGATCGATGACCGCATGGGTCAGGTCCAGAAGTGATTCGAAGTCCCGCAACCGGCGGGGGCGGTCGAAGCCGTTCACCATGACCGGGGGAAGCCCGGCATCGGCCCGCTTGTTGAAGTGAGCCTTGACCGAGTCTGTGATCATCGGCTCGTCGTCGATCACGGCCAGGTGCGAGGGCCCGACGACGGGCCCTCCCCCTGGCCTTGCAGCCGGCTGGTTGGCATTCATTGGTGGCTCCCTAGCCTCCTGGCCGGGGAAGAGTGGCCTCGGCCACCGTCCGCCCCGCCCTCTGATGGAACTGCAACGAGCCACCGGCATGGTCGATGTCGAACCGAACCCTAGCCAAACCTCCGGGCTTGCGATCAATGAGGACAGGGTCGAATCCACCCCCGTCATCCCAGTAGGCGACGGTAATCGTCTCCTCCTCGCTGGCGATACGGACTCCAGCTCCACCAGCCTCGGCCTCGATCGAGTTGTTGATCTGGATCATCATCAGCCTCTCGATGAGGTGGGCGAAGGTGCCGTTGACGACGAGGGCCAGGGTCTCCCGATCGGTCTCCAGACTCAGGGTCAGGCCACGACGGTTGGCCTGCTCGAGAGGCCGTCGGAGGCTGGCCTTGATCGAACGATCATCCCTCGTCTCCAGGCGGCGAAGGTGGAGGTCACGGAGCTTGGCATCGAGACCGTCGATCAGGTTCTTCTGGTTGTCGCTGGTGGCCAGGGCTCTGACCTCGCTGAGGGTCGACAGGATCACCCCGTCATGGAGGTCACCAGCAATCCCGTCGCGTTCCAGCCGCCGTTCATAGGAGGCAACCTCTTCCACCACGGCCGCCTCATGGCGGCTCACGGCAGCGATGGCCTCACACACCATCAAGGCCGGCGGACCCAAGAGCATGGTCCCTATCACCAGATTCTGGAGCTGGTCCCATCTCGACAGATCCAGGCCCAGGATCCCCTCGACCGTCTGCTCCGATTGGCGGAGGAAAGGGTCGATGGCCAGGGCAGCGAATACGAATACCCCAGCCGAAACGACGACTACGACGCCAAAGGTGAGGAGAGCCCGGACCGAGAGCACCGAGCGGGTGTAGTACCAGGGCTCACGGACCCGACCAGCGAGGGCATCGAGCCCAGCAAAACGCAGGCCAATGGTGAAGGCCAGCACCGCCAGGAAACCACCGATGGCAAACGGTCCGAGGCTGTTGACGGCGAGATAGGCGGCATAGGTCGACATGATGAAGAAGCCGAGCTTCAGGTCACTGGCAACACGGGTACCGCCAAGGGCACCGCGGGCCCGCAGGGACCGGGGAAGGAAGGAGGCGGCCCAACTCGTCTGCTCTCGGTTGCGGTGACTGGTGTCGCTGGCACCTCTGGGGACGAAGACCAGTCGGCACAGGAGGCGCCAGCACAGACCGGACAGCCCGATGAGCCAGAGCACGATCACGAGCGGCTGCCATAGATCGGACTTTGCCGACCCGACGAGCACGGAGCTGAAGTAGACGCCAACGGCAGCGAAATGACTGGCGACCCAAGTAGCGACCGAAGCTGGCGGCAGTTCATTGTCAGGCAGGGTGGGGGTGACGATCGAATCAGTGAGCGCGCTGAGCGCGGCGGCCGGGGACCGGAGCTGGTCTCCTACTGCTCGGAGGAGTCCCATCAGCCGGCGCCTTCCGTCACACCAACCTCAGCCCTGTCATGAAATCACCATCGGTCTGTGTCGCCCAGCCGCCACTGCACCTACCTGATTGTTGGGACCGCAGCAGGGAACCATGGTCACCCGGTTTCGGGGCCGCCACTTCTGAACCTGGGGCCTATGGTCCCCATCCTTCCCCCTTCTCAGCTGCGGCTCCGAAGTGGTCGGGTCACAATCGATCCGAGGCCCGGCGACCTCTTGTTCGGCAACCGCTTGTCTTCGGTCCAGATGGTCATGAACCTCTCGGCCGACCAATGGACCCATGTCGCTCTCGTCGTCGACACCGACGGCTCCGATTCCAACCGCGGCTCTGGCGATGGTTTGCGAACGGCCGAGCTCGGGCCCCGCGGTTGCTTGTCTCGAACCGTCAGTGACTTCCGAGCGGCCTACCGCTATGTCGGCCTGGCCCGCCCAATGATGGGGCCTGGTTGCCGGCACCGGGTGGTCTCCAATGCTCGCCTCCATCTCGAGGTCGGTGACGTCACCTACTCCTGGCGGTACTGCATGCTGGTTGGTGGTGCGGCCCTGGCTCGCCGCTTCGCTCCGGCGGCGGCCGAGCCCCAGGTGATCGAGGCCGGCCGACGGGTGGCCCTCGAACTCGAACAGCGGGTCGCCTTGACCGACGCCACATGTTCCAGTTTCATCGCCGCCCTGCTCAACGAGGCCTGCGGGACGTGCCGGCTGGGCGTCCAATGGCCCTCGCGCCAGCGGGTACCTCCCTGGCGGCCACGTCCCTCGGTGACCGACGTAGCCCCAGCCTCTCCCCTGACCTCGGATGCGACCGAGCCACCGACCCCACACCTGATTGCTCCGTCGGATCTGTGGGTGGCCGACGGCTACGAGCTGCGCGCCGTTATCGAGTCCGATTCCACCACCCTCCTTTGCGAGCTCGACCGCGCCGAATTGGAAGCCGGTGAGCGCGAGCACACGATCAGGAGGGGAGGTGAGCTCATGAACCCGAACCCGAACCCGAACCCCGCCGTCTAGGGCGTTGCACATGGGCGGTGTCTGGCTTGGCCTGGCACCGCCCAACGCCATCCCCACCCTTTTCGTCCGACCTGAGGAGATCTCATGACCGTCGTCACCCAAACCACCTCCACCAGCAATAGCGACACGGTTGCCGCCGTGCCCCGGAGTCTCGGCCGCAAGCTCAACCTCTACTTGATCGTGAGCCTGATCGCCTCTCCCGCCAACCTGATCGTCTACGCCACCCTGCTCCGGGCCACCGACTGGCACCCGAGCGCCGCCAACGCCACGGCCGCCGCCATCGTCACCACCCCGACCTTTCTCGCCTACCGCCGCTTCGTCTGGGGGGTCAGGACCCCCCACTCGATGCGCCGGGAGGTGATTCCGTACTGGATGACGACCGGGGTGAACGTGTCGGCCTCGACCGCAGTTGCCTGGTGGCTTGGCCGGCTGGAAGCGCCCGACTGGCTCCTCGTCATCGCCACCTTCGCGGTATACACGACCTTGTGGCTGCTCCGGTTTCTGTTGCTCGACAAGATCTTCACCCATCGGGCGGCGCCAGGTGGGTGAGCTCGCTGTCTCTGGTGAGATCGAGTAGCTCAGCCCGCGCCGTCTTATCGTCGTAGTGCTCGACGAGATCCCGACGGGTTACCGCTTCCCAAAGCAAACTACCGCTGGCCTTGGCTGTCTCGACGGCTTGGAGGCGGTGGCGACGGGCTTCATCGGGACTCTCGGTCAGTTCGGCCATATAGCGGTCGGTGGGGCCGAGAGAGGCAACGCAGGCCGCGACAACGAGAAACGACTGGCCCCTGGTGGCCAGCATCGAGCGCACGGTTGCCACCAACCGACGATCCTCGGAGTGGGCAAGCACCGAAGCCACCAGAGCCAGTGCCGCTGTTCCCTGGGAGGCTGGTGAGCAGACGACGCTATTGGCCAGCGACTCGGCAACGGCGATGGCCTCCTTGCTTCGACCGGCGGCCTCAAGAGCCAACGCCGCCCCGGCTTGGGCCAGAACCGATCCCTCCGGATCGAGGGGAGCGCCTTCGCCGACGAGATCGACGCTAGACCCCAGATCATCGGCCAACCAGAGATCAATCAGTTCGGGGGCCATGCGAGCGTTCACTGCCTCACCGATGCCAGCGTTGATGGCAAAGTCGTGGGCGGCATCTCTCAGCTTCTGGGCCTGGTTGACCTCCCCGGCGTCGGTCGCGGCCATGGCATCGAACATGAGGGCATGCCAGACACGAAGGGGGGGCAGGGGGACGTCGATCTCGTCTATCCGCCGTCGCCATCGGTGGGACTCGGTGAAATCAGGACATTCATAGTGGTCGATGACCCGCAGGGCGAAGTAGTCAGCTTGGAGGTTGGAAGGCACCTGGTCGAGCTCGGCCTCGACCGCTTCCAGCTTGGTCAGGCGCTGGGCCGGCGTCGAGGTAGCCGAGATGGCGAAACGGGAGGCAATGGCCGCCCTGATCTCCTGGTCAGGGTCAGTGGCCAGCCGGGTGGCCCTCGACGCGACCGCCGCTGCATCCTCGAGCCGTCCGACGATGGTCAGCTGTCGGGCCAGGTGACAGGCGTGGGCATGGGCCCAGTTGTGGCTCAGGTTCGACGCGTCGAGCTTGAGCAGGTTGGCGACGAGGTCACGGTCACCATCGACCGATTCGCCTTCAGGCAGCCCACTGGTGGCCACACTCAGTGCTAGTTCGTGATCGCTGGCCTCCAAGGCATCACTGAAGGCGTTGTCGCGAACCCGCCGTCCGGCTGTTGGCAGGCCCGACAGTTCGAGAGCTCGGGCGTAGAGCCCCTCATGATCAGGAGGCAGACGGCGGCCCGAGACCACCTGGACTTGGCGATAGTCTTTGACCGTGGCCTGGTAGGCGCCACGGTCGAGAAAGACGGCGGCCGATCCCAGGAGGGATGCTACCGCTGTCTCCTGGTCGACGAGGGGGTAGGCGTTCGCCTGGTGATGAGCTCGACGATGGATGTCATCGGCGAAATGCTGGGCTGCCAGCTGGTTGAAGTGGAGGAGCTGATCAGTATCGGCCCTGCTGAGGAACGCCGATTGGACGAGTACGTGGACAACTTCGAACTCGAGTTGGGTCTCCCCCTCTCGAAGCAGTTCTCTCTCGATCAGCTCATCAATGACCAAGAGCAAGTCGTTGGACTGACGCCCCGAGATTGCCTCCAGCGCGTCGAGATCGAAACCGAGCCCGATGACCGACGCCATGAGGCCGATCTCGAAGACGTCCGTCGCCAGATTGGCGACGATGGACTCGATCAGACGATCGCCCCTCAGCGCTTCGACGTCGGGGATCATGTGAAGGTCGTCGAGGTTTGCCAACACCAGGGTTGCGGCCCCAGCTAGGCCATGGCTGAGCCGGTGGAGTTGGCGAGCCAGGTTCTGGACAAGCCGCCCATCGAATTCAGGATGGCGGCCGCTGACCAGGCTACGCATGGCGCTCTCGTCGAGCATGTCGAGCTCGATCGACAGGGTGGAAGGCTGAGCTCCGATGATCGTGGCCACCGATTCCGAGCTGCGAGGATCGCGTTCACTCCCCTCGACCACCACCAGAGCCAACCGGGATGCCAGCTCGCTCGCTGGCAGGTGGCTGATCAGATGGGCGGTCTGGACATCGAGTTGCTGACTCTCATCGACGATCAGCAGCAACCGACCTGGGCCGGCCTTGGCCTCCATGGCATCGAGGGCAGCGGTCCACAGCTGGGCTCTCTGGATGTCTGGGTCGTGGTTGCGGTCAAAGACCTGGCTGGCGCGTTTCCGGAATGAAGCCAACGCCGTGATCAGGGGCCCAAAGGCAGTGTCGCTCCCGGCCCTCGACGGCGACAGATAGATGCAGGGGACCCCCCGGTCGACCGCCATTGAGGCCAACTCGGCGCAGAGTCGAGTCTTGCCAACGCCGAGGCGGCCAGAGATGATGGCTGACCGCAAGCCGGGCCCGGGAGCGAACAGGGTGGCCAACTCCTCCAGCTGATCATCACGGCCGACATGGGGCCCAACGCGGGCGCTGTCCAATGCACCCGGGAGTTGGAGCTGCCTGGCTGAGACATGGGGTACGAGGCGGGGCGAGACCTTGCCATCGAGCAGGTCGAGCTCGAGCTCGTCGAACCCGTCGGAGAGATCGAGGCCAGCGTCGTTGAATCGATCTCCAGCTGTGCGGAGTACATCGAGGGCCCGGCGACGGTTCCCAGTTTCAGCCTCAGCGACGACGAGGAGAGCGAGCAAGGTCTCGTTGTAGGGGTCCTCTTCGAGGTGGAGCCGCAAGTGCTCGAGAAACTCACCTCGGAGCAGTTCTGGATGCTCGGACGACAACCGGTAGAACAGTGCCCGCTGGGCATCGCGGATCCGGCGAATCATGGGCTGTACGAACTCGAGGTCGGCGACGGTACCGAAGGGAGTCACCGGGTTCAGAAGGTGGAGCAACTCAGCTGGTTCCAAAGCGCCCAGAGGGGATCGGTTGCTGCTCAATTCGAGCAGGCGCCATGCGTCGACCTGCGCTGCGTCAAGATTGAGCCGGTCGCCTTCATCGGGGACTTCGACGATCACCCCCTCGGGCAAATGGGCGCGAAGCCGCGAGATGGCCATGCGAAAGGCGGCTCGCTCCCTCTTGATGGCTTCGTCCGAGAGCTCATGATCTCCCTGGGCGGACAACGCTGACCAATCGGCTGCCGTGTCATTAGCAGCAACCAGAACAGCGAGCGTGCGCTGTTTGGCCCGGCTCAGGGGCGATTGATTTCGCGCTTCAGGGAATCCAACAGAAAGTGGTCCGAGTACAACAATGGGAAATCTTCGAGCGTTCATCATTAGGGCGATTGCCCACCCCCGCGGCAGTACGACCTATCGAATCTACCCTGGTTTCAACCTAGTGGTAAGCCTGATGAGACCATTATGGCCCTCTGACACCTTCAGGTCGAAACGACCGACCTCTCCCGTAGTCTCCGGATGAAGCCCTGAGCAGGCAATGGTGCCGACCCCATCAACATGCCAGTAGCGACGATCCGGTTCGGCGCCCCGTGACAGGGCAGCGATGAGGAGATCATCGGCAACCACTCTCTCCATCCAAGACGAGATCGCTGCGCTGGCCACTTGCCTCGGGAGTTCGCGCACGGGTTCGATCTCCACGAAGGAGTAGTCGGCGGCAACTCGTCGACCCTGGCGTTTGGCTGAACCGTGAACAGCCTCAAATCCGAGGTAGGCCAGATGTTGAGCAGAATGGAGCCGCATCATGGAAAGGCGCCGGTCCCAGTCGACCTGGCCCGCGACTCGTTTACCGATCTCCAGACAATGTGGCAAATGGGGTTCGGCCACCTGGTGCATCAACAAGCCATCACAGCCTTCGACAACCTGATGCACGGCCACATTGTCAATGCGGCCAGAATCCGACTCGCGCTCGGCACTGTCGGGAAGGAGGAGTGTAGTGTCAAGCACGATCCAATTACGGTGTATGCCTTCGACAACAGCGTCGAAGTCGACGGAATAGGCGTTCGGGCGACGATCCAAATCAAACATGGCAACCCCCTTGTGATCAGCGATCCAACAGATCTTGGTTGCCGAATGAAGCCTGCCATTCGGCCGCAACCAGTAGATAACCGGTACGCCTGATGTGCTGGCATCAAGGGGGCAACCAGTAGTCGAGGTCGGTGCACCCCATAGAGGTCGACTCTTGACGGCCCGTTGACAACCCCAGGCAATCGCCATCGGCTGTTCGCGGCGGCCGCAATCGCTCAACTATGGTTCTGTCGCGATGACCGACCATGTTGAGCGCAGTATCGATGCAAGCCGACGCAGCTTCAACCGCGAGCTGCTCTCGGCCAGCTACTCACGCGTTCACCACGACAGCGATCATGTGAGTCACCTGGTCGCCGAGTTGGATCCCCAGCCTGGCGGCACCTATCTGGATCTCGCGACCGGTACCGGCAGCGTCGCCTTTGCCATCGCCAGAAATGAACCAGAGGCCAGGGTCATCGGCATTGACATCGCCGACCATGCGATAGCGCGGAACCGGGAGATTGCGAGCGAACAAGGGTGCGCCAATATCGAGTTCCTCGTCACCGATGGCCGGAAGATTGGCTTTCCCGACGCCACCTTCGACGGGATTGCCTCGCGCTACGCCTTGCACCACTTTCCTGACCTGGAGGTCACACTGGCCGATGCACGCCGCGTGCTACGACCAACGGGCAGCTTCGTTGTCGCCGACGCAGTCAGACACCCGAGGGACGAAGAGGACTTCATCAACCAGTTTCAGGCCCTCAAGCCCGACGGCCATGTCCAGATGTACACCGGTGAAGCGCTCGTCGAGGGCTTCACCGCCATCGGTTTCGAGGCAGTTGGGCAGTCCAGTTCTGCGATCTCGTTCACCCGCGATCTCGACGCCAACTACCGAGCACTGATCGACGGCACACCTCCCGAAACCCTTGACCTCTACGGCGTCAAGGTCGACGCTGACCATGCCGCCCTGACTATCGGCGTCGTAACGGTCAGGTTCGTTGCGACACCCGATTGAAACTGCATCGAGACCTCACTCCAGCCTGGTGCGCTTGGTCAAGGAAAGCCTCAGGATTCGAGGTCCCACAAGGCTCGGTAGTAATTGATCCGTTCCTCGTCGGGTTCGATTCCGTAGGCATCGAACAACTCGCCCTGATACCCCTGACCGAAGTTCCAGTCGAGGCTCAGTGATGCGATGGCGAGGTCGGCCCAACGATCGCCAACAGCCAGGTCGCCGAAGTCTACATTGCCGGTCCATTCACCTTCGACGGAGATGAGCGTGTTCGGGGCGCACGCGTCACCGTGCACCAGCACCGGTTCCGCCAAAGGCGGACGTGCCCCGAGAGAACCTGGTTGCCGGCCGACCCAGACTTCTGCCATCCACGGTGTCGGGAAGTCGCCGATCGGGATGGTGTGGAGGGCCCGCAGCCCGGCGGCAATGGCCCGAATCGCCTCCTGGCGACGAGCCCGCCAGGTATCGCCGACAGCCGACTCACCAGGCAGGGCGGCAGTGAGCAGCCACTGGGCCTCGTCGTCCCCGCCTGAGTCGACGACGAGGGGCGCAGGGTGCCGGCCTTCCAGCCACTCCAGGCGCACACGCTCACACTCGAGATCGATCCCGGTGCGACGAGGGCTCCACTTCAGGAACTGGCCGTCGAGACGAAACGTCATCCCACCAAGCTCATTCCGCCAGACGAGATCGATCGGACGATCACCAGAGAGCGCTACGACGATAGGAGGGACGGGGTCATCTCCGAGCGCATGTTGCCCGCCGAGCCGTGAGAAGTCGGGTTCTGACACCGGAAGCACCCTAGACCCGCTACGGCATCACGATGGCGCGACAGAGACGGGTGGCAGGGTGGAGCTAGAATCGGTGGCTATGGAGCGGCCAGTTGCCGACGAGCCTTCTCTCGACGAGCCTTCTCTCGACGACGACCTCGCTGAGCTGATGGCGATCAGTCGTCGCCTTGCTACCACTACCGACAGCGGCGAGCGAGTCTCGTTGCTCAACCGTCAGCGAGAGCTGCGGATCCGCTGGGCGACCGGCCATGAGATCCAAAGCACCGAGCGGCTACGTGAGGTGGAGAAGGCCCTGCTAGCGCAGCTCAGTGTCCTGCTGGATCGTCATTTTCACATCGCCTCGACCGGCAACGGGAGCGGTGACGGCGGCGGCCTCGACCCCCTCGCCACCTTGCAGCACAACCGCTGGATCGACGAGACCCACGGTCGGGCCGACCTCGAGGAACAGCTCCGAGACATCAGGGCCGAGCTTCGTCGTCGCGAGACGGAGAGCTAGAAGCTCCCGCCGGGCCCGGTCCCGGCCCCGATCCGGGCCCCAACTGGAAAACGGCCGACGGCTCGGCCGATGCTGGTCCAGCATGGAAGCCTTCCTCAACGATGTGACGATCCTCGACGTCGGGGATGAGGCAACGGCGCTGGCGTCGGAGCTGTTGGCTGAGTTGGGGGCGAATGTCATCCGGGTAGAAGACGAAATGGGCGACGAGATCCGGGCCCAGGGTGGCCATCAGCACGCCCTCCTCAACGCTGGCAAGCGCAGTGTTGCCATCAACACCACGACTGATGCCGGCTGGGCCCCCATCGTCGAGCTGTTGGAGGCGGTCGATGTGGTCATCGGGCCGATCGAGCCCTGCCCCGCCACCCGACGATTCCTCGACCGGGCGGTGGCCACTATCACCGACCGGCCAGAGTTGGGCGTTGTCGACGTCGTCTTTCGTCGGATCCAGGATCCGGGGGCGACCCCGCCCGCTACGCCGACCCCACCAGCGGAGTCGGCAGCACGAGCCGAACCGGTGACCGACCTGACCCTGACTGCGGCCGGGGGGTTGACCTGGTTGTGCGGCCACCCCGACGATCCCCCCAACCAGCCGGCCGGTGATCTCGGTTGGAAGCAGATCTCGCTGGCCGCGGCCGAAGCGGCCATGGCCCTGATCATGTCGAATCGCCGAGCGGGGCGGGGCGGCCATGTCGTGATCTCCGCTCAGGAGGCGGTCGCCCTCACCACCCTGCAAACGGCCAATGGCAACATCTACCACTGGTCGAAGGCGGTCCCGTCTCGTGATGCCCTCCCGGCTGCACACACCACCCTGGCCAGCCGGGACGGGCTGTGGACCTCGTTCACGATCCATCCTCCGAACTGGACCCGGTTCGTCGAGTGGGCCGACGAGGTGCTCGGGCCAACGGGGCTGGACGGCCCCGAATGGCTCGATCTCGACCATGTGACTGCCAACCGGACTGTGGTGGCGGGAGTGGTCGGCCAGCTGTGCGCCTCCATCGACCGGGATGATCTGATCACTCAGGGCCAAGCTCGCGGCCTGCTGGTTCTTCCCGTCAACGAGGTCGCAGACATAGCCGTCGACCGTCACCTGGCCGAGCGGCAGTTCTGGACCGAGGCCGGCTCCACCTGCCTCCCCGGTTCCCCCTTCCGGTCCAACCTGGGGCGAGGCCGCCGCCGTTCCGCCCCCGG
>JAAETV010000292.1 GCA_024227975.1 Actinomycetes bacterium | reverse complement strand
TGTCATCCGACCGCCGACGACAACCTCGGTGAAGCCGAGTGCTTCGGAGG
The DNA here is from genome assembly GCA_024227975.1 of Actinomycetes bacterium. The sequence goes on along the minus strand of JAAETV010000292.1, from coordinate 20,629 downwards.
CCGCTTGATCGGTGTGGTAGCTGCGCTGGCCATGGAAGTACTGGCCGCACATCTCCAACGAGATGGAGACATCCAGGGCGCCGATGGCCGTGCCTTCGGGGCGGGTGAAGGTCTTGGCCCCTTCCTTGGCCGCCGGGTCACGGAATTCGACCTTCTCGACCGGTTCATCGAGCAGGAATGATTGATGATGGCGAGACTCCATGACGGTCCGGCCATTGTCGTCGTCAAGTGACATCGTGGTCACGACGACGGTCCGGTCCCGGCGCCGATAGATGTCCTCGATGAAGGCGTGGGCGACATAGGGAACTCCGGTTCGAAGGGGAGCCCTGAGGTCCCATTCCTGGCGCATCCACAAATGGCCACGGTCTTGGGTGAAGCGGCTTTGGGCATGGAAGTCGTCAGCCGCTCCCGCCACCATGGAAGCAATGGCTGCCTCTGGCTCGTATTCGAGACCGAGACCGTCGTAGTAGTCGGTGAGCATGGTGTCGGTCACCTCGAACGGAATATCGTCCAGCGCTTTGCCAACCGTCGGATCTTGCCGGTTCGTCACGATCCCCATGGCGCAACGCTAGTTGGGCTGCCGGGGGCTCGAAAATCGTCCGGCGTCGAAAGCCTCGACATCGATATCGCTGTGATCGAACGTCGGCCCTGGCCTGCCGTCGAGGGTGAGGTCGGCCACCAGGAAGCCTGTTGCCGGTGAGGTCTGGATGCCGACCCCACCTTGGCCGACACACCAGACGAAGCTTGGGTCTTCGGGGTCGGGACCGAGGACCATGGTGTCGTCGGGGCTGAAGGTTCGCAGCCCGGCCCAGCTGGAACGCACGGTCCGGATGCCGAGCGAGGTGGCAGCGTTGATGAGATCGATGGCAAGGGCGATGTCGATCTCTTCTGGTTTGGCATCGCACGGTTCCGACAGGGTCTCGTCGGCCGGTGAGCACAAATACTGCTCACCGTCGCGCTTGGTGTACCAGTGATGCTCGATGTCGGCCACCAGCGGTTCGTGGGGGTCACCGGGGACAGGCGCTGGGACCATGAAGGCGGTGCGACGCAAAGGTCGCAGGCCGAGGGGGCGCAAGCCAGCCATGGCCCCGACCTCGTCGCCCCAGGCCCCGGCCGCATTGACGATGATGTCAGCCCCCAGGGTGGTGTCGGCGGTGGTGATGTCCCAGCCCTGGTCGACCCGCGCCAGGCCCACCGCTCGCTGGGAGGTGTCGATCGCGCCTCCGGCTCGGGCCAGGCCTCGAACGAAGGCCTGGTGCAGCCCAGCGACGTCGATATCGGCCGAATCGGGCTCGAGTAAGGCCCGGGCCACCAGCTCCGGCCGGAGGAGGGGGAACAGAGCCACCGCCTCGTCGGGGGAGATCTCGGTGATGGAGGGATTCTGGGCTTGTCCCTCGGCCAATACCTGTTCGAAGTGATCGGTCTGCTCAGGTCGGGCTACGGTCAGCAAGCCCCGGGGTTGGAGCAGGGCACCATCGGTCAGGCCCTCTGGTGGTTCGGTGAAGAAGGGCAGGCTGGCCTTGGTCAGGACTCTCGTCGGCATCGTTCCGTAGTTCTCGATGAACTGGGCCGCCGAACGTCCCGTGGTGTGATGGGCCAGCTGGGCTTCGGCTTCGATCAGGGTCACTGATGGTTGGGACCGATGCTGGCTCAGGGCATAGGCCGCGCTCACGCCGGCAATACCACCCCCGATCACGACGACCTTGGTCTGTGTCATCCCCCAAACCTATATGGTCGGCGCCGCGAGCTGGAGGCCACCGTCGACGGCCGGCTAGGTTGCCGAGGGTGGCACTGATGAACGACGAAGAGCGGGACCAATTCCTGGCCGAGCGACGCATAGCGGTGCTCGCCATCGAGCGAGACGGCAAGGGACCCCTATGTGCGCCCATCTGGTACAGGCGCACCGACAGTGGGCTGTTCGAGATTGCCATGGCCAATAGCTCGGTCAAGGCCAAGCTCCTTCGAGTCAGCGGTCGAGCCACCTTGTGCGTCCAAGACGAGAGCCTGCCCTACCGCTACGTCACCGTCGAGGGCCCCGTCAGCCTCCGGGTCTTGAGCAACGCCGAACGCCATGATGTGTTGGTCGGTATCGCGTCCCGCTACCTCGGTGACGAGGGGGGAGCTCGCTACGCTGACGCCTTCCCCGGCCATGATGAGGCTCTCGTCAGCCTCACTCCCGAGCGCTGGCGTACCGAAGTCCTGGGTTGAGCTCCGCCAACCGGGGTGGCGGGGGTCAGGAGATCGGGGTCAGGCGATCTCACTGGCCTGTAGGCCCAGAGTGCGTCGGGTAGGCCGATGCCACTCTTCGTGGTTGTTTGAGCGAGATTTGTGTCTGCGCCCAACCGGACGTAGCCTGCAACCCGGCGAGCGGAGTTGACAAGACGCTTGGTTTCGCGATGCTTGCCTTCTCAGACTCCCGTTTTCGCCTTCTCGGTCGACTCCTGACTGCCATCCTGGCCATGATCACGTTCTCGGCCGTTCTTGCTATGCCGGCGGGTGCAGAGGATCCCCCTGGCGATGGGCAGCCAGCCGACCCTCAACCTGGCGAGGGCCAGACAGCCGACCAGCAACCGGCCGAGGGCATCCCCTCGGAGCCGGTGGACACACCGGTCCAGCCCGAGCCTGAGCCGACGACAGCTGTGGATCAGCTCGTGTTCCCCATCGTCGGCCCCGTCACCTACAGCGACACCTGGGGAGCATGCCGGGGCTACCGCTGCTACCGCAGCCACAAGGGAGTCGACATCTTCGGTACCAAGCTCGCACCCCTGGTGGCAGTCACCGACGGCATCATCATCTCGACCCGTCGCACCGCTCTCACCTCGGCCGGCAACAAGGTCATTATCGAAGACGACGACGGATGGCGCTACATCTACCTCCATCTGAACAATGACTCACCTGGGACCGATGACGGGGCGAACCCTCAGGGCTGGATCATCCCCAACCGTCTCCGCATCGGGGATCGGGTCGAGGCTGGCGACATAATCGGCTATCTCGGTGACTCGGGCAACGCCGAGCGGACCCCAGCCCACCTCCACTTCGAGGTCCATGAGCCTGGGATTGGCGCCGTCAACCCCACCCCCTACGTTCGTGCTGCCCAGGACGCGGGCCGAGTGATCGCTACCTCGACCCTGGCCTCCTCAGCCGATGGTCGGGCTGAGTACGTTCCCCTGGTCTCCGCCTGGTACCGGGCCCTGCTCAAGCGCCAGCCGACGGATGCTGAGTTGTTCGCCTGGACCGATCGCTTCGACATCGGATTCGCCGATCGTTCGGACCTGATTGCTGACCTGACCATGGCCCCCGTCCGGCGACATCAGGCTGGCACCGTGCTGCGGGCCTATCTGGTGGCGCTAGGGCGACGCCCCGATCTAGCAGAGATCCGGGCCGGTATCGGCCTCGTCGCCTCGGGCTATGACGCGGAGGCCATGGTGGCTGAGCTGCTGGCCGGTCCCCGGTTCGCCGAGCGGCATGGATCGCTGAGCGATGAGGCCTATCTGGAGCTCATCTATGTGAATGCCCGGGGCCGTCAGCCCAGCACCCGAGTTCGTGCCTACTGGCTGAAGCAGTTGGCGGGCGGTCGAGACCGGGCCAGCATGGCCGCCTACTTCGTCGGCTCATACACATTGAAGAGCCAGACCTGGCACTCACTGGAAGTGATCCAGGCCTACCGGGCCGCCCTCGATCGGCTCCCCACCGATTCCGAGCTCGAAGAGTGGGTCAGCCATCTGAATCGAGGGGGCGAGATAGTCGACATCGTCGCAGCCGTTGACAGTTGAATGGAGGGCTAGCTTCGCAGTCCGTCCCTTCAGCCAGCCCGGGGGCTGAGTACCTCGAATCCTAGATCGGTGGCGGCCGGGATCTGCCGCCGGTCGAAGGTGATGAATCGGACCGGCCGGGGGAGCCGGTCGATGGCGGCCAGGTGAAGGGCGGGGGTGAGAGCGATGCCGTAGCGGGCCCCGATCTCGGTGGCCTGAGCCAGGCATCGACCATCGACCGGGATCTCCCACATCGCCTCCCAGTCGTCGCGAACCGAGGCCCAAGCCTGACGCTGACTCTCTGGATCGGTTGCCGTCTGGTGGAGGGCCAGCATGACCTCGCTGCGGGCCAGCGCACAGGCGACCCAGTGCTCGGCCTCGCTCATTGCCGTCATTACCAGGGGCCGCTGGCGGTCGCCGACGTAGCGGCGCAACAGGGCCGAGCTGTCGAGGGCCAGGACCGTCATCGGCCCCGCGCCGCCTCGAGGAGGCGGTCGGCCGAGGCGTCGGCTGGTACTGGGATGGGAGCGGGGTCTGGAGGGTGGCGATCAGAGGGGTGGCGCCCCGACCGTCGTGGTGGCTCGATCAGGCCGCCGGCGGCCAGGTCCCAGAGGGTGACTTGCCCGTCGTCGGGGCTCAGGGGGCCGAGCTGGGCTACTGGTCGGCCGTCGACGGTGACCACCATCCGCTCGCCGGCCCCGGCTCGCCGCACCACGGCAGCTACCTGGTTACGTAGCTCCCTGACCCCGATGGGGGAGAGGGGCATCGGCTCGGATCCGTTTCCAGGTACAGAGGTGCTGTTCATGTAGCACAAGTGTACACATCCTGAGTTGAAGCCTGGCCCGGATAGGCCTACGGTGACGCCGGTAACTAGAACCCCGATCCAATCGAGGAGTCCATGAACTTCGCTTTCACCGAAGAACAAGAGCAACTGCGCCAGTTTGTGCGGTCGTTCCTGGAAGACAAGTCGTCCGAAGCCGCGGTCCGTGAGCAGATGGAGACCGACGACGGCTATGACGAGGCTGTCTGGTCGCAGATGGCCGGGCAGCTCGGCCTCCAGAGCCTGGTCATACCCGAGGAACACGGAGGTCAGGGCTTCTCCTTCGTCGAGCTCGGAGTGGTGCTAGAAGAGATGGGCCGGGCTCTGCTCTGCGCCCCGTTCTTCTCCGGCCTCCTGGCCTCCCAGGCCATCATCCACTCCGGCGACGATGCAGCCCAAGCCGCCCACCTCCCCGGTATCGCCTCGGGCGAGACGATCGCCGCCCTCGCCTTCACCGAAGAGAACGGCAAGTGGGACGAGTCCGGCGTCACCATGGAAGCGTCGGGTTCGGGTGACTCCTACACCCTGTCGGGCGTGAAGTCGTTCGTTATTGACGGCAATACGGCCAGCCTGATCGTGGTCGCCGCTCGCACCGCCGGTGGCGTGAGCCTCTTCACCGTCGCCGGCGACGCCAGCGGGCTGACCCGTGAATCGCTCAGCACCATGGACCAGACCCGCAAGCAGGCCAAGCTCACTTTCGATAACACACCGGCCACCCTCATCGGGGCCGAAGGCGCTGGCTGGGCCACCATGAACACCGTGCTCGACCTGGGGGCCATCGCTTTGGCCGCCGAGCAGGTCGGTGGGGCCCAGTTCGTACTGGACATGGCTGTCCAGTACGCCAAGGACCGGGTCCAGTTCGGCCGTCCCATCGGCTCTTTCCAGGCCATCAAGCACAAGTGCGCCGACATGTTGCTCGAGGTCGAGTCGGCCAAGTCGGCTGCGTACTACGGACTGTGGTGCGCTGCTGAGCTCAATGACGAGCTTCCTTCGGTTGCCTCGTTGGCCAAGGCCTACTGCTCAGAGGCCTACTTCCACGCCGCAGCGGAGAACATCCAGATCCACGGTGGTATTGGCTTCACCTGGGAGCATCCGGCTCACCTCTACTTCAAGCGGGCCAAGAGCTCCGAGCTGCTGTTCGGTGACCCCGCCTACCACCGCGAACAACTAGCCCAACGAATCGGCCTGTAGGGACGATTCGCCGAATCAGGCCTGTAGGGACGATTCGCCGAATCAGGCCTGTAAGGACGATTCGGTAGACCTACGCTTCCGGCGGTTCGATCTGATCTGAATGGGTCGGGATCGAGCCGCCGGTTCGCGCTGGGGCTCACCCCACTACCTTGGTGGGGTGGAGTTGTTACTAGTTGCAGCGGCGACCTTGATCGTGGTGATCGTGGCCCTGGTCTTCGTTGGCTGGGCTGTTGGCAAGACGGCCGAGATGCCGGACCAGATCGTGATCGATGCCGAGGAGGGCATCGAGTTCTGTGCTGAGGCCCTTCCGGTCGAGGTCACCTCGGTTCTGACCTATGACGAGCTGCGGCGTCTCCTACGACTCCACCTGGAGTGGGTCCAGTTCTACCATTGGGCCCCTGAGACCGAGGGTGACGGCCCCGTCTTGTTCGAGGAATTGGACTCGGTTGACTACCTCGTCGAACGAGCCGACGTCGTCGGGCTCGATGTCTCGCGTGAGACCATCGTGGCCGTGATCAAGGCCCACTCGGCATACCTCCAGGTGATGGGGGCGATTCATCTCGAGGACCCCGTCATTGCCGAGAGGGATCTGGCCGACCTGCCCATGCTCGATGGACGCATCCCTCCTGCCATCGACGAGGCAGGCGAGGCCGTGACCGAAGCACCCGATGACGCCACCTCCTGAGCACCGGCGTTGGCCCCTGGGGGCAAATGCCCTGGACAGGATCTCGTGGTGTGTCAAACTGTGCGAACCAAGAGGAAGGAGGTGGTCCAACTGCACGGAAGAACGACTGGGACCTTGGAGGTGGCTGGCCGCTAGCGGCTAATGGAGCTCTGGCGAGACCCGCCAGTCCACCACCGGTTCGATGTTCGGGGGCGTCCCGCCTCGACGAGAATGCATCGGTCCGGCATCCAGAACAGAAGTAGGAGACGGGAGGGGCATCTGGCCTCTCCCGTCTTTGCCTCTGGCCGCCCGTTTGGCGGGCCCCGACTGGCTGCATCTAGTCGGTTGCCGCCAATTCCAGGTCCTGGCCGGCGGTTGCGGCCACCACCGCCCAGGTTGCTACCAGTCCGATTGCCGCAGCCACCAGAATGGCTTCTCGGACTCCGATGATCCGGGCCAGGATCCCTCCCCCCAGGGCGCCCACTGGTACTACCCCCATCCCGATGAAGCGCATGGTGGCAATGACCCGACCCAGGAGCCGGTTGGGGGTCAGCCGCTGGCGGATGGAGTGGCTAGAGACGTTGAACAGGGTGACGGCGAACATCACTCCGAAGGATCCGACACCGATCAGGATCAGGTTGGGAGCAAGTCCGATGATGGCGTTGCCGGCCGCCATGGAGATGAAGGCTGTGATCAGAGCCACCCGGCGGCCCAGCCAGCTCACCACTCGAGGGGCAGCCATCGACCCAACCATGCCGCCAACGGCTCCAACGGTGATGATGAGACCGAAGATCACCTCGGACCCGTCCAGCTTGTTGGTCACCATCAGCACCATCAGCCCTCGCGTCGCCGAGTCAGCCAGATTCGACAGGGCAACGGCGGCAGCAATCCCACGAAGGACGGGCTGGCCAACCAGAAACCGAGCCCCCTCCTTGATGTCGTCGATCATCGATGTCGCCTTCGCCTCGGCCTCGATCGGTTCCTGGAGCGGAGTGGCAATGAGCCAAACCAGTAGGGCTCCGGCCAAGAAGGAGATGGCATCGACCAGGAAGGGGAGAAAGGTGGCAATGGTGAAGAGGGCGCCCCCGATAGGGCCGCCCAGGATCTCACCGGCCACGAACTGGGATGTGGCGAGATGGCTGTTGGCCCTGTCGAGGTCGTCGCCGGCCACTTGCGGAATTGCGGCCTGGAAGGCCGAATCGACGACAACCTCGCCGACCCCGATGATGATTGCGATCACATAGATGAGGGCCATGCTGGTGTGGTCGGTGGCGACCAGCAGGGCGAAGATCCCGACGGCGGTTCCCCTCACCAGCTGGCCCGAGATTATGAGACGGCGGCGGTCCTGACGGTCGGCCACCGCCCCGCCAATGAGTGAGAACAACAGCCACGGCAGGAACGAGGCTGCCATGACGGCACCAATGGCGGCTGGATCATCGGTGATGGTGACGGCCAGGAGAGGCAGGGCGGCGAATCGGATGCCGTCGCCCAGATTGGAGGTTGTCGAGCCGCCAATCAGTAGCCAATAGTCTCGACCGGATCTCAACTGAGCAACTCGTCCCCTAGCGCCTTGGCTACTCGCGCCTCATCCCAACCGAGAAGCTCCCCATAGACTTCGAAGTCGTGTTGGCCCAGATACGGACTGGCTCGATAGCCAAGGGGCAACTCCTGCTGGGCCGAGAGGTCATGCCATCTCCCGGGGAAGCGCTCCATCTGTTGGGTATCGATCATCTGGCTTTCGGCCGTTCGTAGCCAGTCACGGTGAGCCAGCTGGGGATCCCGGTTCATGAGATGATCGGCCGTCTTCACCAGCCCGGCGGCGACCCCGACTGCCTGCAGTTGTCTCACGGCTGCGTCGCCGGCGACCCCGGCAACCCAGCGGCTGATAATCTCCTCCGGCTCGCGATTCTGGTCGGTTTCGGTCCGCCCGATGGTGGCCATCGTCGTTCGGAACAGGTCGTCGTCGTCGATCGTGATGGCGACCAGCTCACGGTCGGAAGCGACGAACACGTCATTGACGGAGTAGTCAGCGAACGGGTCCCTGTTGCCTTGCGATTCGTATTGGTGGCCGGTGGCCATGTAATCGATCAGGGCCGGCCCGACCAGATGGGTGCCGATCTCCAGCTGGGAGAGATCGATGTGCTGACCATCCCCGGTCCTGGCTCGATGATCGATAGCAGCCATGAGGGAGGTAGCGGCAGCCAGACCGGAGACATGATCGTTGTAGGCGATGCCGGGCCCACAGTCGGTCTCGCCGGCGGGGCCGGTGAGGGCGGTGAACCCACCCAGAGCATGGACAGTCGGAGCGTAGGTGACGTAGTTGCTCCAGGGTCCTTCGGTCCCGCATCCGCTCATGGCCATGGTGATCAGGCCGGGCCTCCAGCGGGCTAGCTGGTCGGGGTCGGCACCCCAGGAGGCCATGACTCCAGCCGAGAAGTTGTCGATGACGACATCAGCCTTGGCTACCAGCTGCCTCAGCACATCGAGCGCCTCGGGGTGTTTCATGGCCAGCTGGATCGAGCGCTTGTTGCGGGCCCACATCACGTTGTAGGGGTATTCGTTGCCCCCGGAGCCACCCTGACGCTCGGCCGTCTGGATGCGGATCACATCGGCCCCGAGATCGCCGAAGAGGCGGGTGGCAAAGGGGCCGGCCAGTACATGGGTGAAATCGAGCACCCGGATGCTGTCGAGAGGACTCAGCTCCGCACCAGCCTCGGCCTCGATCCCAGCCTCGGTTCGGCTTGCCATGGGGCCATCGGGCCAGTGGGCCAGGACCTCGTCGCTGGTTGCCAACTCGAAGGGGGCGGACGGGGCCGGTACTGGAGAGCGGGCGAAGCGGGCCACAGGCCCTGGGATCATGATCGAGCTGTTCCCGACCGAGCCGTCCCCAGCCGAACCATCGTCGACCGGGCGGAAGAACTGGCGGAACTCGTGTTGGGGGCACTGGGCCACCTGGGCGATGGAGTACGCCTCACCGAAGGGGACGTGCAGCGACTGGCCGACCTCGAACAGTTCAGTTGCATCATGGTCGAGGGCGGCTTGGCGTAGGGCCGTCATCATCGACGGGATCAGCTCCAACAGCTGCTCGGCCTCGGGCTCGTCGGGCACGTCTTGGGCGTAGCCCAGTTCCTTCAGCCAGCTGATCAGGTCGAAGAGGCCACCAGCAGCAGGTGAGATCATGCACGCCCCCCGCTGGCACGGCACCACCTCGAAGGCGCGGATCCAGTGGAGCGACCGCTGGCGGCGAGCGATGGGGGCGCCGAGAGGAGCCAGAACGTCGGGGAACCACCAGTACATCAGTACGTGCTCGCTGCACGAGATGATGGCCTCGTGGAGTGAGAGGTCTATCCAAGATCCCGACCCGGTACGCCGGACTCGAGCCAGTCCAGCCAAGGCCGAAACCGCGGCGTAGTAGCCTCCGACGACGGCCGACTGGCGGCCCCACAGAGCGATCGGCCTGTCCTGGTCGCCGGTCACCGAGAGATAGCCTCCCTCGGCCTGGGCCACCAGATCCGATGATTCCCAGTGGGCTCGGGGTCCGGTAGCTCCGTACGGGGTAAGAGAAACGTGGACCAGCTCCGGGTTGGCCTCGGCCAGGGACTGTGGTCCAAGGCCCATCTCGTTGAGGTAGCCGGGTGCGCAGTCTTCGATGAGGAGCTGGGCCTGGGTGGCCAGACGAGAGAACACTGCTCGGTCTTGGGCCGAGTCGAGATCGAGCGGGTAGCGATGACAGTTGGCGTCATACCACCAGTCGAGGAGGCCGAGACTGGTGTTCGACTCTAGGAACTTGCCCTTCTCAGCGTGTCCGACCCGAACGACATCGGCCCCGAGCTCGGCCAGTACCTTGGAGGCGAACCGGCCCGTTGACCCCGTCAGATCCAAGACTCGGACGCCGTCGAGGGGCCCCTGCTCACCCACCTACTGGACCGATCTCGGCGGTCGCTCCAATTGGGTCTGGCATAGGATCCCCCTGAACTCGACCTCGCTACCCTTCGGCAGTCTGGCACGGACCCTGGTCTCTGGTCGACGCCAGCAGTCGCTTTGCCATTGCTCGTGCACCGAACCATGGTTGAGAGCGGCTCGACAAGGCAAACCGCAGCCATGAGCAGCCCATCCTGGCAGCCGACAGCAGTGTTGATCGACGCATCACAACTCTGTTCCGATCGTGTCCAGAGGCCGTGAATTGCAACCTCGATCGGGGCTGAATCAGGGAGTGGCTGCGCTCGGCCGCTACGATCCACCACGATGGAACGCCCAGGTAAATTCGAGCACTTCCGCTGGGTCGGTGACAAGCGGACCCAGGTCGTTTATGACGTCGATGGGTTGGCTGACACTGAGATCATGGATGAGCTGATGGAAGCCGGCACCTACACCTGCTTCGCCCCTGACACCCTGGCCGAAGCCCGAAACCGGGGCTACCGGCAGTATCAGGCTGCGGCTACCGGCTAGTTGCATGACTGAGCTGTGGTGAGTTCGCCGACCGGGACTACTCCGACCAAGAAGGTGCGCATACCGTCGACTGGCGGTGTCGAGCTCGAGGCCCATCTCGCCGTCCCCGACGAAGAGCTGGCTCTCGTCGGTGAGACCGGGGTCATCTTCTGTCATGGCTTTCCTTCCGGTGAGGTGTGGGCCGAGCGGATCGGAGCTGATCTGCCGGCTCTGGCCGACCGGTCAGCGGAACAGATGGGGTGGACGGCCCTGGCTGTCCGCTTCCGAGGCTGTGGCGCGTCATCGGGCGATTTCAGTCTCCAGGGATGGATCGACGACATCGCCGCTGCGGTCGACTTCCTCCACCGAGAACAGCACCCGGAACAGATCTGGTTGTGCGGGTTTGGAACGGGGGGTGCCGTTTCGCTGGTGGCAGCAGCCGAGGACTACCGCATCAATGGGGTGGTGGCGGCCGGCTCACCGGCCGATTTTGATGACTGGGCGGCCAACCCCAACCGGCTGCTGGCTCACGCCAGGCGGGTGGGAGCCATCAAGTCACCGTCGTTTCCCTCCGACGTCAACGCGTGGAAGGCCGAACTGAGCAGTATCGAAGCGGTTCGAGCAGTCGAGCTCTTGCCTCCACGACCCCTGCTCGTCCTCCATGGGGCCGACGACGAGGTCGTTCCCCACTTCGATGCCCGCTTGATGGCCGATGCCCATGGCGATGCCGAGCTTCGGGTCATCAGGGGTGGGGGTCACCAACTCCGTCATGACCCGAGGGCGCTCGCGGTGCTGCTGGGTTGGATCGCCCGCCAGCAGGCAAACCTACGGGGTCGCGAGGACAGAGCGGGGGCCGACTCCGACCGTCCCGGTTCCTAGCGTCGCCAGGAGGGGGCGATGTCGTCGACCAGGCCGTAGTGGCTGATGGCCCTGGCCACGGTCTCGGGTGTCATGTCACCGGTCTGGGCCAGCTGGTGGAGAACCGTGACCACGATGTTCGGGGCATCGGTCTCGAAGAACGACCTCAGGGCTTCCCTGGTGTCGGAGCGGCCGTAGCCATCGGTCCCGAGAGCTACGAAGGGGCCGGGTACGAACGACGAGATCTGCTCGGGTACGGCGCGTACATAGTCGGTGACGGCGATCACCGGACCGGCTGCCTTCGACAGCAACCTCGTCACCAGGGGACGACGCGGCTCTTCGGTCGGGTGGAGACGATTCCAACGTTGGGCTTCGAGCGCCTCCTCCCGCAACCGCTTGTAGGAGGTGGCACTCCACAGTTCGGCCCCAACATCCCAACGCTCGGCTAGTTCGGCTTGGGCCTCACGGGCCGGTCCTTGGGAAGGACCTGAGAACAGGATCGTGGCCCGGTTCGGTAGGGATTCATCGGCGGGAGCCCACTGGTACAGGCCGTTGATGATGCCCTGGGTCGAGCCCACGGGTTGGGCCGGTTGGGCGTAGTTCTCGTTGTAGATCGTCAGGTAGTAGAACACGTCCTCGTCGTCGAGGTACATTCGCTCGATGCCGTCCTTGATGATGACGGCCAGCTCGTAGGCGAAGGCCGGGTCGTAGGCTTCGCAGGCCGGAACGACCGAGGCATTGAGCAGGCTGTGGCCGTCCTGGTGTTGGAGACCCTCTCCAGCCAGGGTTGTTCGACCGGCCGTCGCCGCCATCAGGAAACCCCGGGCCCGGGAGTCAGCGGCAGACCAGATCAGATCACCGACCCGCTGGAAGCCGAACATCGAGTAGAAGGTGCAGAACGGCACCATGGGTACGCCCCGGTGGGCATAGCTGGTGGCCGCCGCGATCCAGCTGGCCAAGGAGCCAGCTTCAGTGATGCCCTCTTCCAGGATCTGACCGTCGGAGTCCTCGGAGTATGACAGCAGCAGCTCATGGTCAACGGGCTCGTACTTCTGGCCGAACGGGGCATAGATCTCGAACTCACGGAACATCGAGTCCATACCGAACGTTCGAGCCTCGTCGGGGACGATCGGTACCACCCGTTGGCCGAACCCCTCCTCGCGCATCAGCTCACGCAGCATCGAGGTGAAGGCCATGGTCGTCGAGACCGCACGACCTCCAGAGCCCTGTTCGAATCCCTTGAACGGGACGTCGCTCGGTAGGGGAAGGGGGCGCCGCGTGTTAATCATGCGCTGGGGAAGGGGGCCGTCGAGGGCGCGACGGCGCGAGCTCATGTACTCGAAGGCGGCCGAGTCCTGACTGGGGCGGAAGTAGGGGGGAATGCCGTCTTCCAGATCGCTGGTTGCGATGTCGTCCCCGAGCTGGAGGCGGTCGCGGAGGACCAGCATCTGCTCCTTGGTCATCTTCTTGATCTGGTGGGTGGCATTGCGCCCCTCGAGTCCTTCACCCAGGGTCCAGCCCTTGATCGTCTTGGCCAGGATCACCGTCGGCTGACCGACATGTTCGGTTGCAGCCTTGTAAGCGGCGTAGACCTTCTGGTAGTCGTGACCGCCGCGGGGCAGGTTGGCCAGATCATCATCATTCAGGTGATCGACCAGGCGTCGCAAGCGGGGGTCGGGGCCGAAGAACTTCTCACGGATATAGGCCCCGGACTCGACGGCGTAGCGCTGAAACTCGCCGTCGACGGTGGTGTTCATCTTGTTGAGCAGGACTCCGTCGACATCGCGTTGGAGGAGCTCGTCCCAACGGCTGCCCCAGACCACCTTGATCACATTCCAACCCGCGCCGCGAAACACGGCTTCCAGCTCCTGGATGATCTTGCCGTTCCCCCTGACCGGCCCGTCGAGGCGTTGCAGGTTGCAGTTGATGACCCAGGTCAGATTGTCGAGCCCGTGGCGGCCGGCCAACGATATCGACCCGAGGGTTTCGGGTTCGTCGGTCTCCCCGTCACCAAGGAAGGCCCAGACTCGGCTGTCTGAGGTCTCGTCGATCTTGCGGTTCTGGAGGTACTTCAGGAACCGAGCGTGGTACAAGGAGTTGATGGGGCCGAGGCCCATCGACACGGTCGGATACTCCCAGAAATTGGGCATCAGGCGGGGGTGGGGGTAGCTCGACAGGCCGTTGCCACCGACCTCGAAGCGGAAGTTGTCGAGATGCTCTTCGTCGAGCCGGCCCTCGAGGAAGGCTCGGGCGTAGATCCCGGGGGCGGCGTGGCCCTGGAAGTAGACGGCATCGCCCGGGGTCCCATCTTCCTTGCCTCGGAAGAACCAGTTGAAGCCGACTTCATAGAGCGAGGCCGACGAGGCAAAGGTCGAGAGATGGCCACCGATCCCATCAGCCGACTTGTTGGCTCTGACGACCATGGCCGCCGCATTCCAGCGGATGTAGGCCCGAATGCGCCGTTCGAGGTACTCGTCGCCGGGGAAGAATGGTTGCTGCTCTGTTGGGATGGTGTTGACGTAGTCGGTAGACACTGCTTCGGCGTTGCCGAGTTGGAGCTGACGACCGTGCTGGTTCAGACGGCCCAGCAGGTACCGGGCCCGCGTCTTGCCGTCGGCGGCGGTAACAGCATCGAGCGACTCGAGCCACTCGGCGGTTTCCTCCGGATCGATGTCCGGCAATTGGCTGAGAAAACCATCTGTCGTCATGGGGCAGGGTTCCTGTCGTTGTCAGCATCCGTCGGAGCGAGACGGGGCCGCGGCGCATCGCATCAACTGGTTGTCTTGAACCAGTAGCGGCGAGAGAAACTCACTGTAGCCCCGTGACGGGCCGGGGCTCGCCACGGGGAGTCTTGACCCGGTCAATGGGTCTGGAGCTGCCGAGTGGAAGTCCTTCGCTCCCGGCATGCTGTGGCGTGCGAGTGTTTACTGATGGTGCATGTTCAGGCAACCCTGGCCCTGGAGGGTGGGCTTGGGTGACCGAGGACGGTCACCGCAACAGTGGCGCTGATGCTGACACCACGAATCAGCGGATGGAACTGACGGCAGTCCTCGAAGCGGTCAGCACCATCGAAGGACCTCTCGCCATCCACTCGGACTCGACCTATGTGGTCAACTGCTTCAACGACCGTTGGTATGAGGGGTGGCTGGCTCGGGGCTGGAAGAACACCCAGAAGAAGCCGGTGGCCAACCGTGACCTGTGGGAGCCTCTGATCGACCAGTATCTGGCGCGATCCGATGAGCTGACCTTCACCTGGGTCAAGGGCCACGCCGGCAACGAGCTCAACGAGATCGCTGACCAGATGGCCGTGGCCGAAGTTGAGAAGCTACGCAATGCACGGCCGGCGGAGCCCAGTGGCTCCTCCCTCTCGGCTGCCCCGACGAGGGCGCCGTGGTCGGTCGAACAAGCCATCGTCATCAGCGGAGCACGTGAGCTCGATGAGGAGCAGCAAGAAGAGCTCGAAGGGGCCCTGGCCGGTCTCGATGAGCACAATGATGTAGTTGTCTCCGGGCTACGCCTCGGCACCGAGCTACTGGCGGCCGAGGCGGCCATAGACAAGGGCGTGCCATTGGCCATCGTATTGCCCTATCCGGATCCAGTTCGGGTCTGGTCACCGGCGGATCGGGCCCGCTTCGATCGAGCCATAGAGGCCGCAACTTGGGTCGTGACCCTCGATGGTGATCCTGCTACCCCCGGCCGGTCGGTCAAGGCTCGCAACGCATGGTTGTGGGACGCTGCCGTCGGGGCCATCATCGTCGGTGACGAGGCTATGGCCACCGAGGCGGAGACCGCCGGCCTGGGTGTCATTGTGTTGTAGAGCTGGAGGCCTCTGCCCTCTGGGGGTGTCTCGTGGTCCGGATTCGATCCGCTGGGACCACTTCTCGCCAACCGAACGAACGACCGGCTGCCCATGGAAGGGCACAGCGAGCTACTACAACGTCAATGTCGAGGGTACGGAGCTGTCGAACGCAGCCTGGACGTATCACGAACCGAAGGATGCGGCAGCAGAGATCAGGGATCATGTGGCCTTCTACGGGGCCGTTACCGTGTCAACCTGATCAGCTTTCGGCCAAGTGGGCTTCGATGCGCTCCAGAGTCTTGGTCATGTTCTCGGTGTGGCGAGCCGGGTAGCCAACCCACTCATAGAAAGGGGGGAAGCGGGCCACCCCCCAGTTGAACGACTCGGTGACCCTGGTCCCGCCTTCGACCGGCTCCAGCTCATAGCGCCACACATGGTGGCCCAAGTGACGCCAGGCAATCACGCGGTTCTCCTCGAACTCGGTCACCTCGCTGGTGATCCGGTACGGGATTCCGAGCTTCATGTCCATCCCGAACCTTGCTCCGAGGCTGAGCCGCTCAGGGTTGCCACCCCGTGAGCCCATCACTGATCCTGAACCGTCGAACAGATGATGGCTGGCTGGATCGGCCAACAGGTCGAATATCGCCTCAGGGGCAGCTTCCATCACCTTGCTGACCAACACCACCTTCTCGTGTTGCTGGCTGCTGGATCCGTTGCTCACGTCTGCCTCACCTTTCGACGACGGCCGCCAAGCCGGTCGCAATATCTCGATGTTCGAATTGATAGCCAGCCCGGTCGAGGACGGCCGGTAGAACCCGCTGGCTATCGAACAGTAGGCTTTGGGCCATCTCCGATCCCAGCAGCAACTTGGGTCCGAAGGTGGGGATCGGCAATAGGGCGGGTCGTCCCAAGACCGCTCCCAGGGCCGACGTCAGCTCCGCATTGGTGACCGGGTTGGGAGCCGTCAGGTTTGCTGGTCCGTCGACCGGATTGTTGAGGAGGAACCCTATGGCTCCCACCTCGTCGTCGATCGTGATCCATGACTGGTACTGGTCGCCCCGACCGAATCGGCCTCCCAGACCGAGACGGAACAGGGGCAACATCTTGGCCAACGCCCCACCGTGGGGGCTGAGAACGATCCCGCTTCGCAACAGGGTCGTTGTGATCCCGGCCTCTCGGGCTGGGGCCGTCTCGGCCTCCCATGCTTCGGCCATCTCAGCCACGAAGCCCCCACCTCCCGAGCTCTCCTCGGTCAATGCCTCATCACCCCGATTGCCGTAGAACCCCACCGCCGAGGCCGACAGCAGACAACTCGGCCTTCTGGCCAGACCGGCCAATGTGGCGGCAAGCAGTCGGGTCGAGTCGATCCGGCTCGACAGGAGGAGCTGCTTGGTCTGATCGTTCCAGCGACGTTCGCCGATCCCGAAACCGGCCAGATTGACCACGGCCTCGATCCCCTCCAGCGAGGCCGCGTCGAGGACGCTGGCGGCGGGATCCCAGCGGACCTCGTCGGCCCCCGGTAGGGGGTCTCGTCTCACCATGGCGATGGGTCGATGGCCGTCGCTGGCCAGGCGCGTCATCAACGCCGTACCGATCAGGCCGCTGGATCCGGTGACGGCGATCTCCATGGTCATCACCATAGGCTGGACCCAATGAGTACGAGGATGTTGCTGTTTCTGTCGCTGGGTTGTGGGTTGGCCATCCTTGCCGCCTTTGCCACTCAACTCCTTATCAGTTGAGGGATCTCGGCGAACCGGTCGAATCGAGATCATGATCTTCGGTCAGGTTCGCGAGCCCTCAACCAGTGGCCGATATCCTCACCTGGTCGCATCGGAAGTAGGTGGTCTGCCTTGTCCAATCAGCACTTCGACGTCGTCGTCATCGGGGGTGGGCCTGCCGGCTATGCCTCCGCGTTGTATGGGGCGTCTGCGGGGCTCAGCATCGCTCTCGTCGAGAAGGCGAGAATCGGGGGTACCTGTCTCAACGTCGGGTGCATCCCGGCCAAGGAGCTCCTCGAAACGGCATCAGTGGCCCGCACCGTTGGTCACGCCGCCGCTTTCGGGATCGATACCACCCCACTGGAGCTCAAGTGGGCGACGACCATGGAGCGCAAGCAGGTCATCATCGACAAGCTCGTCGGTGGCCTGACCGGCCTACTCAAGAACCGCAAGGTCAATGTCTTCGATGGTGTCGGCCGCCTGGACGGCGATCATCGAACGGTGAGGATCTATGGGGGAAGCTCGGGTGATCACTCCATCACCGGTGATGCCGTGATCCTGGCTGCCGGGTCGGTCCCCCGTACTCTCGACGGGTTCCCCGTCGACGATCGCCGCATCGTCACCTCCGACGAGTTGCTCTCCATCTCTGAGCTGCCGGAATCGGCTGCGGTAATCGGAGGCGGCGCCATCGGCTGTGAGTTCGCCTCGATGATGAGTGATCTCGGTACCGAGGTCACGATCTTGGAGTACGAGCCGAAGATCCTGCCTGGCTGCGATGCCGATGCCACCAAGGTGGTCCGGCGGTCGTTCAAGAAGCGGGGTATCGCCATCAGGACTGGCGTAGTGGTCAAGTCTCAGCAGACGACAGACGAGGGGGTGACCCTGACCTTTGGCGATGACGATGAGCAGTTGACGGTGGAGACCGTCGTCATCTCGGTAGGCCGCAGTCCTGCTTCGGACACCCTGGGTCTCGACCAGACCGCGGTTCAGGTCGAGCGGGGATTCATCACCGTCGACGAGCACTGCCGGACGACGGCGCCCGGCGTCTGGGCCGTCGGCGATGTCATCGCAACCGCCCAACTGGCCCATATCGGCTTCGCCGAGGGGATGTTGGCCATCACCGACATCTTGGGTGAGGATCCGCACCCCATCGACTACGACAAGGTCCCATGGTGCATCTACTGCCATCCAGAAGTGGCTTTCGTCGGGCACTCCGAGGAGTCGGCTCGCGAGGCTGGCTTCGATGTCGTGGTCTCGAAGCATCGCTATGCCGGTAATGGTCGGGCCATGATCGTCGGGGAGACCGATGGTCTGGTCAAGATCATTGCTGAGAAGAACCCCGATGGGACGGCGGGGAAGCTGCTCGGGGTCCACATGGTTGGTCCATGGGTGACCGAGCAGCTCGGCCAGGGCTACCTGGCTGTCAACTGGGAGGCGACGGTGGAAGAAGTCGCCCAGTTCATCCAACCTCATCCAACGATGAGTGAGCTTTTTGGAGAGAGCGTGTTGGCCCTGACCGGCCGCTCCCTCCACGGATGAGTCAACACCCCAAGTACTGCAACCGACCCCACACCGCCAGATCATCGATAGGAGCCAACCGACGTGGCTGACATAGAAATGCCGCAGCTGGGAGAGACCGTTACCGAGGGGACCATCACCCGTTGGTTCAAGCAGGTTGGTGACACGGTCGCCCGGGACGAGGTCTTGTTCGAAGTCTCGACCGACAAGGTCGATACCGAGGTTCCGTCCCCCTTCAGCGGAACGCTGGCTGAGATCCGGGTCTCAGAGGGGGAAACCGTTGACGTCGGCACCATCCTCGCCGTTCTCAGCGATGGTGCGGCCCCGGTAGCTGAGCCTTCTCCGGCCCCGGTAGCCGAGCCGGAGCCAGTGATGGTAGAGCCTGAGCCGGTGGTGGCCCGACCGGCGGCAGCCGCCACCGGATTCGTGCCTGACAGCGTGCCTGACACCCCCTCGGTCACCACTCTCAGCCCGGCCCCGCCCTCGGCTCAGAGTACGGCTACCCAGGGGCATGGCAAGGTGTTGTCACCGGTGGTCCGTCGCCTCATCGGTGAATTCGGCATCGATCCGAACAACATCACCGGCACCGGTCTCGGCGGTCGTATCAGCCGAGACGATGTCCAACGCTTCATCGAGGCCAACCAACTCGTCCCCGACCTGGAAGGAGCAGGCCCGGAACCGGTACCAGTAGCTCAGGAACCGCCGGCACCCGCCCCCGTCCCTCCGCCGACATCGGTGTCTGCGCCTCAGGCGGTGCCCGATACCCCTGCTCCGGCGCCCACTCCCGCACCTGTCCCCGCGCCGAGTCTGGTCCCGGCCCCAACCACTGCCTCGGCCCCTCTCGTCCAGGCTGGGACCCGCGATGCCGTGGTACCGCTGTCGAACATTCGCCGCAAGACCGGTGAGCACATGGTCATGTCGAAGGGTCTGGCCCCCCACACCCTGACCGCCATCGAGGTCGACTATGAGAACGTCGAGAGCGTTCGCCGAAGCGAGGGAGCATCGTTCAAGGAACAGGAGGGGTTCAGCCTGACCTATCTTCCCTTCATTGCTCGGGCCACCATCGATGCCCTGCGCGAATACCCCCACCTCAATGCCTCAGTAGGGGAGCGGGAGCTGGTCGTTCACAACTATGTGAACCTGGCCATTGCCGTCGATCTCGACTTCCAGGGCCTCTTGGCCCCCGTCGTGTGCGACGCCGACGGGAAGCGGATGCGCTCCATTGCCCGCGACATCGTCGATCTCGCGGGCCGGGCCAGGGCCAAACAGCTGGCCCCAGACGAGCTGTCGGGTGGGACCTTCACCATGACCAACGCCGGTAGCTACGGGACGATGATGCAGTTCCCGATCATCAACCAGCCCCAGGTGGCGATCCTCTCCACCGATGGGGTGAAGCGCAAGCCGGTCGTCATCGAGGATGACTATGGCAACGAGTCGATCGCCATCCACTCGGTTGGCGTTCTGGCCATGGCGTGGGATCATCGAGCCATCGACGGTGCCTATGCCGCCGCCTTCCTGGCCAGGACCAAGGAGATCATCGAAACCCGAGACTGGGACGCTGAGCTGGCCTAGTGGCCACCAGCGGGCCAGTCCATCGCACCCAGCCGAGGAGCTGGCATGACGGCTACCCGAGCAATGAGCACCCCGATCGAAGGCCCCGGGCCTCACCGGGGTGGGCTCGGGTCGGACCTGCAGTTCCGTTGGCTCGGCACCGTCGAGTATACCGAGTGTTGGGATCTCCAGCGGGCCTTGTTCACCGGGACGAGTGATCATCTCCTGTTGTGCCAACACCGACCGGTGTTCACTCTCGGTCGCAACGGCGACGCGTCGAACCTGCTAGTCGATCCGGCGAAGGTAGGGGCCGAGGTCCATCGGGTCGAC
>JAAETV010000291.1 GCA_024227975.1 Actinomycetes bacterium | reverse complement strand
CGCTATCAGCGTTGGCCCTCCGAGCCTACTCAGCTTGGTCCCGTGCCACCAGACGGCTGAAGTGCAATGGCCATCGCGAACCTGGACGGAACTTCAGATTAGAAGCTGGCGACGGCCCTGCTTGTGAGCAGCACCAGTCCGCTACCAGGCCTTGAGTGTCCGACGCCCACGGCCCTGGCCAGCTCGAGAGTTCGTTGTGCAGCGAGCGCAGAGCCCAGAATAACACGCGTGCAATTGTGGTTCGGTTCGTTTCGCAGCTGCCCAGCCGAACAGATTGCGGAAGTGTTCGGTACAATTCGAATTCACATGAGCGAACACAATTCGGCTGCTCGTCGCGGCCGGCCAAGCCGCGAACTCGTCTACGAGCGCCTCAAGGTCGGAATCACCGAGCTCTGGGACCGACTCGGAGGACTCCCACTCCCAGCAGAGGCCCAGGACATCTGGCGAGGGCTCTGGTACGAGGAGGCTCATCACTCCACAGCGATCGAGGGCAACACACTTGTCCTGAAACAAGTCGAAGCCCTGCTCGAACAGGGACGGGCGGTCGGCAACAAAGAACTCGCGGAATACATGGAGGTCAGGGGCTATGCCGACGCCGCGGACTGGGTCTACAACCAGGCCAGCCGTCCAACGGCGGTCAGCGACCGAACAATCGTGACGCTGGCCGAGCTTCGCCAAATCCACCAGATGGCGATAAGGCCGGTGTGGGATGTCGCACCACACCCCCAGGCAACACCACGAGAGCAGCCCGGCTCGTTTCGAGAGCACGACATCCAGCCGTTCCCGGGCGGCATGACACCACCAAGCTGGCCGTTGATCCCGGCAGAAATCACTGAATGGCTAGAACGCGCAAACGCTCTGGACACGGCGAATGACGGTCTCGTTGAGGAACTCGCCGGGCTCCACGCGACGTTTGAGCACATCCACCCTTTCCTCGATGGCAACGGCCGGACCGGCAGGCTGGTCCTCAATCTCGTCCTGGTCCGGCTCGGCTACCCCCCGGCCATCGTGTACAAGCGCGACAGATCCAAATACCTCGCGGCCCTCAGACGCGCCGACGGCGGCGACCCCGGAGCGCTCGGAGAACTTCTCGCCCGATCCATCCTCGACAATCTGTACCGATTCGTCGTCCCCGCCGTCGCCGGGCCTGCCCGCATCGTCCCCCTAGCTGCGCTCGAAAACGACGAAATCTCAGCCGCAGCCCTCCGAACAGCGGCGAACCGCGGTCGCCTTGAGGCAACACGCGGCCAAGACGGCGAATGGCGAAGCTCGAAGAACTGGGTCGACGAATACCTTGCCACCCGATACCGCAGGAGCTAGCCAACGCTCCGTGGAGGTGCACCTCGAAACGCCGCACTTGGCGGACACCAGACGTGCCACCGGCGTGCCACAACCAGTCGTCCCGGTACGCCGCTGGACGGCACCAGTCGGCAGCAACCGGGAGCTCCGGATCTGACGACACCGCCGCTCACCACAAGCCTCCGGTGCCCTCAATTGGCTTCCCAAGCTGAATACGGGAGTTCGATTCTCCTCACCCGCTCCACTTCCCCACCAGGGAGTATGCCGGTAGCCGGTTCCCCATCTGGTCTCCCGAGAAGGCCACGGAGGCGAGGCGGACGTCCTGCCATTGGTAGTCGATTGCCATCTCTATGAGCCTGGCCTTACTCTCGCACCTCCGAACAGCGTGACCTCGTTGATCCCGGCCGTCACTGCAATCTCTTCAGTGGTCGTTTCGCTGTAGCCCTTGGAGACGAAATGGGGCAACTGCCGCCTCGAAGACGCGCGTTTCATCAATGAGTTTGGGCAATAGCTTTCTCGGCGTTGATCACAACATAAGCAAGCGGTCGCGTGGCGGCAATGAATGCGACTGATTACGCCTTCTTGCAGGCGAGAGCACACGATCGAAAGCATTGATGACAACCCGTACCCAGGATGAGATGCATGGCCTTGGCGCCAACGAGCGGGCCTTGCTCGAACGCATCCGCTGGGCGCCCGCACGACGGCTGGCGGTCAGGATCGTGCGAGCGAAGATGCGGGTGCAGTTCGCCGGCTGGCTGCAGTACCTCATCCCGATTCCGATCATCGTCCTTCTATCATTGCTCTCCGGCATCTCGTGGCTTCTCGGTGTCGCCTGGCTCACCGCGATACTCCTCACCGCCACCGCGCTCTTCCTCCTCGTGGTCGTCTTCGACATCATCACCGTCAAGTGGAAGATCCGCCTTCCCGAGTCTCGGCCTTCGCGCAACGATCATCCCGACCCTTTCGACCTGTTCCGCGCCCGTCGATCGTGTCGGTCATTCCAGACCCGCCTCATGTCGGACGACGACCGAACGGAGCTGCTGGACTCCGTCAGGACACAACTCGATCTCCCGACCATGGGGGGCGCCCCGCTCCGGCTCGAATACATCGCAGCCCCACTCACGGTGTGGCCTGTCGTGAACGCGTCGGAGTTCCTCGTGGCCGTCGTACCCAAGGCGTACGACCGCAGCGCCGTCATCGACGTGGGCCACACGCTGCAGCGGGTGGTGATGGATGCCACCGGCATGGGACTCGGCACGTGCTGGATAGGGCCGGGGGCCGACTATGCGAGCGTCTCCGAGCACCTTGGTGACCGCTTTGATATGGAGGCCGACCAGATCATCTGTGTGTGTGCGGTCGGCTACCGCTCCCGCTACGTCCCCCTGTTCATCCGGCAGTTCAACCGACAGATGAAGCGCAGGCGCACCCTTCCTGAGCTCTTCTTCTCCGACTTCGGCCTCGAACACCCCATCGACGTGGGCGCCCGGCCCTTCGATAGCTTTGGCCGCACATCCGAGGCCTGCCAGTGGGCCCCCTCGTCGTACAACGGCCAGACAACGCGGGCGATCGTCGCTACCGATCCCAACGACGTGTCCGCTGTCCACTTCCTCGCAACTACTGCATCGCGCTACTACGCTCCGGTCGCCCTGGGCGTCTGGTGCGCCAACTGGGAACTCGGGTGCGAGGCGCTCGGGTTCAAGGGCGACTTCGTATTGGCCCCACCGGAGAGCGATGCGGGTCGGCTCCCGCGCCACGATGTGACCTGGGTCCCGAGAGTGGTGCCCGGTGGGCACTCAACCTGAGTCAGCGGCGGCCGAGCGAGACCCAATGGTTCCGCCACCGTTGCCCGATCACTCCGCCGCCGCTCACCCGGCAGAGGCCGCGGACCTCACCTTGCGATGGTGATGAGCAATCGGGGTGACCCGAGCACGGCTTGAGTGTGTTGTGCGCGGCAGCGAGGCTGCAGGGCGGCATTGATCTCTGTCGCTCTCGCCGGACTCGTCGCTGTCAGTATCTTGATCGCTTCAGCTGTCACGGTCTGGCGGTGACACGGCCGACCGCGGGAACCGCCGTCCTAGGGCTGGTCACGTGCACCAGTACTCCGGCTAGCGGGCTCGGCCAGGTGGAATGCTGTTGGTCTTCTCCGGGCAGGAAAGCCGCCGGCAGTTCTGGACCTATGCGCTACCGTTGGTTCTTGCCGGGATGCTGTTCGCACCGATCTTGATCGGGTCGATTGTTGTCTTCGTTCTGGCCCCAGGCCCGGGCTTTGATCCAGGTGACCGAGTCCTCGTCGTCGTGTCCGGGATCCTCAGCGCCGTGGCCGTCGGCTTGTTTGCAGCAGCCATTTGTCGCAGGCTCCACGACACCAACAGAACAGGCCTCTGGGGTCTCCTGCCGATCCCATCGTTGGTGGTCGGCCTCGTCCTGATGTGGTGACTCCTGGGATCCGCCGACGGGGACACAAGCCCCTTCTTATTGGTGTTCGCACTTGGGTTCATCAACAACATGATCTATCTCGCGGTGCTAGCGATTCTTGCCGTGATGCTCGTGATGCCCGGGTTGACCAGCCCAACCGGTTCGGGCTCCGCTAGCGGAAGCCGCGCGGTAGTGTGCTCCATGGCTTTTGCGAGACGGTTCCAGGTGGAGCTCCTGCCCGACGTCCCGTGGGCCGAGATGAGGCGGCGGGTGACCCATGCCGAGGAGCTCGGCTTCGATATCGCCACGACGGCGGATCAGTTCGTGGATTGGAAGAACCCCACGATCCCGTGGTTCGACGTGTGGGCCACGCTGGCGGCGTTCGCCGAGGCTACCGATCGGATCCGGCTCGCGCCGTGCGTGGCCCAGATCCCGATGCGCGATCCCGCGACCTATGCCCGTTGCGTTCTCACCGTCGACCATGTGTCAGGCGGCCGCATCGAGGCCGGACTCGGGTTGGGCCTAACGGTCGATCCCGGGTACGGGATGATTGGTGTGGAGAACTGGGACAACCCGCAGCGGGCCGCTCGGTTCGGTGAGTATGTCCGGGTCGTCGATGAGCTGCTCTCCATGTCCAAGTGCACCTTCACGGGTGAGTACTACACGGTTGAGCAGGCCGCGGTGCACGAGTCGGTTCAGAATCCCCGGCCGCCGATCACGGTGGCGGCAATGGGTCCACGCATGATGCGCTACGCCGCGGCCCACGCTGATACCTGGAACACGATGAGTTTCGGTGCGGGCGCTGAGGCCCTGCTCACCGACGCCGCCGAATTGAAGTCGAAGATGGCGGCCGCTTGTGAGAGTGAGGGTCGTGACCCTGCCACCGTCCGACATTCGTTCCTGCTCTTTGATGCCGACGCCAGGGAGAGCGGCGGTCGGCTCTTCTATTGGGACTCCGCGGCTGCGTTCGAGGACATTGCCGGGCAGATCTTCGACATGGGCTACGACGAGATCGGCG
>JAAETV010000290.1 GCA_024227975.1 Actinomycetes bacterium | reverse complement strand
TAGGGGCTGGTGTCAAGCCGATCGGCGACATAGCCAATGTTGAGAACATGATGGTTCACCCACACCGAGTCGAAACCTCGCTCTTCGGCCTCGACGCCAAGAGCTACTACGTCGGCGGGATCGTCGAGACCCCAGTTGTTTGGCAGTACGAAACCCATCTTCATCGGCATGGTCCCTCCCTGGTTGGGTTCTCAGGCGTTCTTGATCAGGAGGCCACCATCGACGGGGAGAACAGCCCCGGTCATGTAGCGGGAGGCCGGGAGGCAGAAATTCAGGGTCCCATGAGCAACCTCTTCGGGAGCGCCGTACCGACCAATGGCGGTCCGCCGCTTGGCGAACACCTCCTTGTCGGTGTCGGCGATCTCGGCCGTCATGCCGGTACTGATCGGGCCCGGGCAGATGCAGTTGACGGTGATGTTCTCCCGGCCCAGCTCGACAGCCAACGACTTCGTCAACCCGATCACCCCGTGCTTGGCCGCGGTGTAGGGGCTGCCGAAACGGGTCGCCCCCCACCCTTCGGTTGAGGCGATGTTGACGATGCGGCCACCGTCGGCGGCGGCCCGAAGGTGGGGCAGGGCGGCCCTGATCACCCTGGTCTGGGCCGTGAGCAAGACCTCGAGGCTCATGGCCCACTGGTCTTCATAGTCGGCGGCATCGATGGGGGCGAACCGTGAGATACCAGCATTGTTGACCACGATGTCGAGCCCACCCCAGCGGTCGACAATCTCCGATACCACCTGTTCGACCCGCTCAGCGTCGGCGACATCCATGGTCCAGCCGTGAGCCGACAGGCCAACACCCTGTATCTCAGCTACGACCGCTTCAACCCGATCTGATCCCAGGTCGGTCACGGCGACATGGACACCCTCGTCGGCGAACAGGTGAGCGGTAGCCCGTCCCATACCCGATGCAGCCCCGGTCACGAGGGCCACCTTTCCTTCAACCGAACGACTGAGCTGTGACAGTGGTGCCATGGTGGCCTCCCTCGAATGACGAACTTCTCGGGGCCGGGCCCCGATCTCCCGACAGTACCCCCTTGCGTTCGTCGCCACCCGTGGACGTCATTTCGATACGAACCACCACGGGTCACTACGCTCCGGATGTGACTCCTGACCTCGTCCTCCGCAACGTCCGCATCATCGACGGGTCTGGCCAACCGGCCAGTGATGGTGATGTTGCCATCACTGGTGACCGAATCTCGGCCGTAGGCGACATCGGCGACGTCGGCGGACCATCGACGAAAAACATCGACGGGGCCGGGCTGACCCTGGCCCCGGGCCTGGTCGATGTCCACACCCATGACGACGGGGCCCTCCTGCGCCACCCAGGCATGGAGTTCAAGCTGGCCCAGGGATGCACCAGCGTCGTCATCGGCAACTGTGGCTTCAGCGCCGCCCCGGCTGAACCCGGGGCCTACGATCCCACCGGTCTCCTCGGGGTGACCCCAACCTGGTCGGACCTGGCCGGGTTCGCCCAGGCCGTCGAGGAGGCCAAGCCCTCGGTCAACGCCGTTGCTCTCGTTGGTCACAACACCATCCGCCACCTCGTGATGGGCAACGAGCGACGGGAACCGACCGGGGCCGAGCTCGACCGGATGCGGGAGATGGTGGCGGTCGCCATGGCTCAGGGGGCCTGTGGCTTCTCGACCGGGCTGATCTACGAGCCCGGTCGGTACTCCCAGACCGATGAGATCGTGGCTCTGGCCTCCGAGTCAGCGGCCGCCGGTGGGCTCTACACATCTCACATCCGCAATGAGGGTAGTCACCTCCTCGATGCCGTCACTGAGGCCATCACCATCGGTCGTCAGGCCGGGCTGCCGGTACAGATCTCACACCACAAGGCGGCGGGCCGTCCCAACTGGGGCCGGGTCGGTGAATCACTGGCCTTGGTCGACGCGGCGGTGGCCGAAGGCGACGACATCACCCTCGATGTCTATCCCTACACCGCAGGCAGTGGTCCCATGGCCCAGTACTTCGACCTCGACAAGCTCGATCGGGAGTTGGCCGAGGTCATCCGCTTCGCCTCCTGCCCCGCCTTTCGCCACTACGAGGGGCGCATGGCCGTCGACCTGGCGGCCGAGCAAGGGGTCGACGTGACCGAAGTGATCCGTCAGGTCCTGACCGCTCCCGATGGGGATCGCACCATCTGCATCCAATTCATCATCGACGAGGCTGACATCGAAACCAACCTCCGCCACCCATCGATGATGATCGGCTCCGATGGCATCGTCGACCTCGACGGGCGGCCCCACCCCCGCTTGTTCGGCACCTTCCCCCGGGTTCTCGGCCTCTATGTCCGCGACCGCAAGGTGTTGAGCCTGGAAGAAGCGATCCGGCGTATGACCAGCTTGTCGTGTGGCCGGTTCGGGTTGCGCCATCGGGGTCTGATCACTGAAGGACACTTTGCCGATCTGATGCTGTTCGATCCTGATCGGATCAACGACGAAGCGACCTACGACGAGCCCGCGGTCGAGCCCACCGGTATCCAGACCGTGATCGTCAACGGCAAGATCGCCGTCGAGTCAGGCATCCACCGCCCCGACCGCAACGGGCGCTTCCTCTCCTATCAACCCGACCACGATGGCCGCGATCCCAACCAGATGTCGTGAAACGCACCGTCGCTCTCATCGCCCTGGCCGCGGTTGTTTCGCATACTCTGGCCCGGACCGCCTTTCCCATCCTCCTGCCCGCCATCGAAGACGAGCTGCTGGCCAACCACACCCAAGCCGGGCTGCTGACCACGGTCAACTTCGCCTCCTACCTGGCTGGGGTGGCCGTCGTCACCGCTGTCAGTGGCCGGATGGAACCGATCAGGCTGCTCCAAACGGGCCTGGCCTCAGCGATCGCCGGGTTCGTGCTACTGGCCACGGCCCACGGATTCACCCAATTGGCCCTCGGTCAGGCTATGACCGGGATCGGTAGCGCTGGTATCTGGATGTCGGCCCCCGTCCTGGCCACCAGCGTCGTGCCCGGGAATCGACGAGGGACGGTGATGGGGCTGTTGTCGTCGGCAATGGGACTCGGCATCTTCATCGTCAGTCAGGGAACGAACGCCATGCGTCTGGCCCGTGACGATGACCAGGCGTGGCGACCGACCTGGGTCGCGGCCGCCATCTTCGCCCTGGTGGTGCTGGTTGTGATCGTCGGGCTCATCCAGACCCCACCGACGGCCCGAATCACCGGGGGTGTGAGCCTGGCCCGGCTGAGGACGGTTCCCCGCTCGGGTGCCCTGATCGTCGGCTTCTGGGTCTTCGGTCTGATCGTGGCCAGCTTCACCCCCTTCCTCGGGGCCGCTCTGGAGGAGAAGGGCTTCTCTCGAACCCATGTCGGCAACCTGTACTCCCTGTTCGGACTGGCCGCCGCCGTCGGTGCCGTGAGCCTCGGTCGGGTATCGGACCGGATTGGCCGCCAGCCGGTGTTGCTGGGCGCCATGGGCGCCATCTCCGCCGCGGCCCTGCTGGTGGTGGC
Source organism: Actinomycetes bacterium (assembly GCA_024227975.1). Next base: position 1,433 of record JAAETV010000290.1, on the reverse strand, counting down.
TGGCCGCGAGCCGTTCGCCACCATGGCCGCCGTGATGTACGGCATCGCTTCGTTCACCTTCCCCGTGATGATCGCCGCCTATCTCAGCGACCACCTCCAAGACAGGGCCTTCTCCAACGCCTTGGGAGCCCTAACCCTGATCTACGGCACCGCAATGGCCGCAGGCCCCTACATCAGTGGCATCATCGGTGACTCCCGCTTCGGCTTCGATGTCGTCTTCGTAGGTGTTGCCGTGCTGGCTCTGATCGGAGCGGCGGCGGTGTTCCAGCTCCCCAGAGAGCCAGGGGCGGCCTCGGTGGTGGTGGCTGGCTCAGGCGGCGGCGGGACGGCTGACTACGGCGGCAACGGCCCCGAACACCACGGCCCCGCCGGCCAACTGGATGAGGGTGAGGGGCTCGTCGTGGATGAACCAGGCGGCCCCGATGGCGACGACATTCATCGACAGCAGGTATAGCGATGAGCGGGTGGCGTCGACATAGCGGTGGGTCCAGGCCATCATCACATGACCAGCGATGCCGGTGAAGAGGATGATGAAGGCCATCCAGACCCAATCGATCCCGTTGACGGCCCTGTAGTCGGCAGCCGAGCTGGTAAGCAAGGCCCATGGGGTGACGGTCACGGCGGCGAAGAGGGAGATGCCGGCCATCCACTCCAACGGGTTCACATCGACAGCCGCGCTGCGGGCCCGCTTGGTCAACAAGAAGTAGATGGTGAAGGTAATCATGGCGATGACGGCGTATGCGACCCCGATCCTGCTGACCGGGCCCTCACCACCAGTCCCGGCCCCAAGCACCACCAGGCAGGTACCGGCGATCCCGATGAAGGTCCAGACGATGTGCCACAAGCGGGGTCGTTCGCCGAGGAAGGGACCGGCGACCAAGAGGATGAAGCCAGGCTGAAGGGTGATGACCACACTCAACACGGCGACCGCCGTCGCGTTGAGGGTCAGGAATACGAAGACGAGGTTGATCCCGAAGGCGGCCCCCGGCAGGACGGTCCGACGCAAGGTTTCGAAGCGGGGGCGGTGGCCGGCCAGGGTGGCCAAGGCGAACAGGATGGGGACCGATAGCCAGAACCGGTAGAGAACGGCCACAACCGCGGGGGCCGTGATCAGCTTCGACACCGGTGGGCCGAGGCCCCAGACCACGATGATGGCGGCCATGACGAGCCCCGGAGAGACAGCCGGGCCCCGTACCGATGGTTGATTGTCCAGGGTTGTGGTCACGCTAGATTCCGGTCGAAAGGATCGATCGGGGCCGCCAGTGAAGGACGGACGGCCCGCGACATGTGACTCTAATTCTTAGTTAGAGCTTGGAACTACCTATCATCATGATTCGTGACCGCAGTCGACTCCGAATCGGCCGAGTCCGGTGATGAGCTGGACCTGACCTACCCCCGAAGACTGCTGCTCGTCGTGATGTTGGCCGTCATGG
>JAAETV010000289.1 GCA_024227975.1 Actinomycetes bacterium | reverse complement strand
GGATGCGCGAGGCGCACCCGCTGAAGAAGCTTGGTGACTTGAGCCAGGTACTCCAAACCTGAGAACGAGCACTCACTCAACGACACCATGCCACGATGCTACGCCCAGACAATGTGATGGATGCCGACCCGATTTCGCGGTCGTTCCTCGCTAGGGAGTAGCGGCCAGTTGGGGGCATTGGCCCCTACTCGGTTTCGGGGTGTAGCAGTGACAATGAGGTTGCGAGATGGGAGAGCCAAATCCCGCCCTACCAGATCAGAGGAAGGCACACATGGCTACCGAGACGCCCAACACACCTGAAGAACGTGCCGCCCGCCGAGTGAAGGACTACACCGATGTGATGTGGCATGTTGCCGCGTACGTCATCATCAATGTGTTCCTATGGCTGATCGTCCCTCAAGCCGCCTTTTGGGTCACGACCGGATGGGGCATCGGGCTGGCATTCCACGTCGCGTACTACTTCATCGGTGATGACGGACCCAAGAACCGCCGCTATCAGGCTTTTCTTGCCCAGGAACGAGCCAACGAAGAGCAGGACTCGACCTAGATCACACAACTCCGAGGTCGATGATGACGTCCGCTCACTGTTTGTTTGCGCGCCGCAGCAAGAGGCGCGCTGCTGTTGGCCAGATCCGGCTGTTGTCCTTGCGGGCGGAGAGCAGCAGTAGAGCGACCTGGTCGAGAACGGCGTTCACATCGGGGTCGCCGAACTGTGCGTGGGCGGCAAGACCATCTCCGATCGCAATGAGCAGGGCAGCCATGGCCTCGGGCACCACCCATCGCTGGATGTACTGGTCGCGCTGCAGCTCCGCTATCAATCCACTGAGGTAGGCAACGAGCTCATCGTGGAGGTCGCTGAGTGACTGTGCGAGCTCCGGATTCGTCGAAGACGCAGACATGGCCTCGGCATAGGTTTCGAGGTCGTCGCGCCCACCCGCCAGGGCGGTGTTGATCGTGGCTAGTGCATTGAAGAGGCGCTCGGCTGGATCCCCATCGGCTTCGAGTGCTGATCGAACCGGGTCGAGCCTTGTCCGGGCTAGTTCGGTGAGGGCCACCGCAACCAATGAGTCCTTCGAACCGAAATGGTAGGTGATGGCCTGGAGGTTCACCCCAGCAGTACTGGCGATCTGGCGTGAGGTGAGGCCCCCCATCCCCTTGGACCTCAGCGACTCGATAGTCGCCGCCACCAGGCGGTCACGAGTTGGGGAGTGGGTCTGCGCCATAGGAGTACCCTATCAGGGTTGTCAGTCATACGTATGTATGAGATACTGAAGACGAACATCACTCTGAGGAGGAATCTCATGGAGACCACTGATCTTGTCACCGGCGCTACCGGCTACTCAGGTGCCTATGTCTCCGCGCGGCTGATGGACGCGGGGCGCAGCGTGAGGACTCTCACTCGCGATCCTGGCTCCGTGTCCGGTCCCATTGAGGCCTTTGCGTACCGTTTCGACGACCCCGACCAGATGGGCGAAGCGTTCGACGGAGTGGACACCTTCTACAACACCTACTGGGTGCGTTTCGGTCGTGGTACGTTCACCCACGACGATGCAGTGGCCAACAGCATCGCCCTGGTCGATGCCGCCGCTCAGACCGGAGTGCGCCGCATGGTGCACGTCAGCATCATGAACCCAAGTTTCGACTCCCAATACACCTACCATCGGGGCAAGGCGCTGGTGGAAGAGGCCGTAAAGGCATCCGGCATGGAATACGCCATCGTTCGCCCCTCGGTGCTCTTCGGAGGCAACGACATCCTGCTCAACAATGTTGCCTGGCTGCTGCGCCACCTCCACGTCTTCGCCGTACCCGGCGACGGCAACTATCCAATCCGCCCCACCCACGTCGAGGACCTGGCCGACCTGATGGTTTCGCTTGGTTCATCGAACGAATCGGTGATCCGCAACGCCGGTGGGCCCGAGACGTTCGCCTTCGGTGATCTGGTCCGCACGATTCGTGAAGCCATCGGTGCCCGAGCCCTGGTCATGAACGTGCCGAAGCCGGTTGCGTTGCCGATGATCTGGGTCGTGAATCGCATCACCCGAGATGTCACCCTGCACGGAGAAGAGCTCGATGCACTAATGGACGGACTGGCATCCTGCGACGGCGAACCGGCGGGAGCTCGCCGTCTCACAGACTTCCTGGCCGACGGGATCGGTAGGAGCACCGATTTTGGGAGGCACTACGCCTCCGAAGTCGGCCGAAACTTCGACATGGTTTCCCCCTAAGGAGGTGCGCCGATAGGCGGACCGACCCGAGTGACAGATCGCTGTTTGCCCTCGCCAGAGGGCGAATGAGCAGACCGAGCGGTCCCTATCCGCTGGACCCCTAGGGTCGGGTTGGGGGACCGGGCCAATCGGCCTTGTGTTCGAGGACTTCGGCCAGCGGGCCGAGTCCTGAGGCGCCAACGGGCGAGTGAGCGATGAACCACTCTGTGCCGTGACGGGTCCGCCAACCGTCGATACCCCGGCGAGGACGCCCTGAACCCGCTCGGCGCTCCTGTGAGTTGTGCTGCTTGATCGCCTCCATCTTGGCTCGGAACCAGGCCTCCCCCTGGACGAAGTGGGTCACTTCGGCCTCGCTCGAACCGAAGGTGGGATCGAGCCTGCCGTCGCTATCTGGCAGGCCGGCCAGGTACTCCCGATGGTAGGTAGCGTCCAGCACCCAGGGAACCGTGATCCGGCGGGCCAGGGACTGGGCCACGGCATAGACCTGAAGGTGGTCGGGGTGGCCGTAGGTGCCGTTGGCGTCATAGCCGACGATGGCCAGCAGATCCTCGCCGGCCACCAGGTCGGCAACCTCGTTGGCCACGGCATGGGCGTCGGCGTTACAGAAAGCCGTTGGATGGGAATTGGTCGGGGTGTCAGCCATGCCGGAGTCGAGGTATGGGAGGAACTCGACCCGGCCGACCCCCAGCTCGGCGCAAGCGGCCACCGCTTCTCGGCCCCGGCGCTGGCCCAAGGTGTCGGTGCCGAGCTCGTCGCGGGCCTCACCCGCCTCGCCGCTCGTGCCGTAGACGACGATGGTGCGCAGCCCGGCGGCCCCGGCCTTGGCCAATAGCTGGCCGGTCAGCATCGCCTCGTCATCGGGATGGGCGTGGAGGCACAATAGGGTCCTCCTTTGGCTGGCTTCGCCGTCCATTGCGCACACCATAGTCACCGACCGGCTTGGGGCCGGTACCAGCTCGGCGGTGATCAGGCCGCGTAGTTTCGTAGGACATTCAGTGCCTGGTCGGCGAAAGGGCCGCTGGTGAACAGTCCCGAGTCGCTCGGGGCCAACCGGCGGGCTCCGACCCGGCAGAACGCACCAGCGTCGCCGGCGATCACCGATGAGGCGTCATCGGGACCGTAGATCCAGCGCTCAGCGTTCGGTCCGACCAGCTCGACCCTCACGGCCTGGGGCTCGAGACCGTGGAGCGAGCAGGCATATGGGAGGGTGGCGTGAGCTAACCAGGCAATGTGCCTGAGCCGAGACGTGTCGGGATAGTCGAGCCTCAAGGGAACAGCGACGTCGAGGGCGTGAGCCCAGTGCTCGGCCAAGCGTGTAGTGGCCAGAGTCGCCGGACGCAAAGGGGCCGCCGCCCAGCTGACGGTCATGTCCGGATCGGCTTCGGCCAGGGCAGTCAAGGAGCGGGTGGTTGCATCCCGCCACCGGGTCAGGACATAGGCCGGTGCGGACTGGTTCTGCCTGACGCCATCGTTCATGAGCTCATCGACGGATCGGTCGAGGGAAGTCCACTCGGTGCTGGCCTCAGCCAGGGTGGTGACCACTCTCTCCTCGGTAAGCGCCAGATGGACAATCACATCGCACACTGTCCATCCGCCGGCATCGGACCCCGCTTGCCATTGGGCCTCGGAGAGCCCTCGGAGTATCTGGTCGAGTTGGCGGTACTCATCCCTCAGGT
>JAAETV010000288.1 GCA_024227975.1 Actinomycetes bacterium | reverse complement strand
TGCCGGGCCCTCATGGCTGCCGGCATGGAGGTCATCTACACCGGGCTGCGGCGTTCTCCGGCCGAGATCGCTCTCGTTGCGGTCGACGAAGACCCGGACGTGATCGGACTCTCGGTTCTCTCCGGAGCCCATCTGCCCCTGGCGGCCAAGGTCGTCGAAGAGCTGACAGAACGTGGTGTCAGCGATGCCTTGTTGATGGCGGGAGGCAATATCCCCGTCCAAGATCATGACGCAATGCACGAGCTCGGCATCAAGGGTGTCTTCCCGACGGGCGCCCCCCTGGCTGAGATCGTTGACTTCATCATCCGAGAGGTACGGCCATGAGCGACCAATGGACCTGGTGCGATACCACCGAGAGGGCAGAACAATGAGTACCCCTGACCCTGGTCAGGTCTTCTGGGAGTCCGGGCTGGAGATCAAGCCCGTCTACGGTCCGGAAGAGCTGACGAGCTCTGGTGGCGACGCCGGGATCGGTCAGCCCGGTGAGTACCCGTTCACGCGCGGCATCCATCCCCTGATGTATCGCTCTCGGCCGTTCACCATGAGGCAATACTCGGGTTTCGGCACGGCGGCAGAGACCCACGAGCGGTTCCTCTTTCTCATCGGCGAGGGAAACACTGGGCTCAACGTTGCCTTCGACCTACCAACCCAATGTGGGCTGGATTCCGACGATCCCATGGCCGAGGGCGAGATCGGCCGGGTCGGAATGGCCGTTGACTCACTGGCTGACATGGAAGAGGCGTTCGCCGACATCCCCCTCAACGAGATCACAGTTTCGCTCACTATCAACGGGGCGGCGGTGCCCATCATGGCCATGTACTTCGCCATGGCCCGCAAGCGTGGCTACGATCTGGCGACCCTCAGAGGCAACGCCCAGAACGACATCCTGAAGGAGTTCATCGGGCGGGGAACCTGGATCTATCCCGTCGAGGAATCCATGAAGCTCGTTGGCGACACCATCGAGTACTGCGCCCTGAACGCCCCCATGTACAGCCCGGTCAGCGTGTGTGGGTACCACATTCGTGAGTCGGGAGCGACCCCTGTCCAGGAGATGGCGTACGGGCTCGCCATTGCCAAGGCCTACCTCGACCATTCCCTCGATCGGGGTCTCGATGCCAACAGCATCGCCCGGGGCCTCACGTTCAACTTCGACCTCTTCGGCAACCTCTGGGAGCAGGTCTGCAAGTTCAGGGCCGGGCGGCGCCTCTGGGCCACGATCCTCAAAGAACAGTACGAAGTTACGGATCCCAAGGCCATGCAGATGCGTATGATCGCCGGTGGTGGTGGGGGTGGCCTGACGATCGAGCAACCGGAGAACAACATCGTGCGGGGTGCCTACTACGCCCTGGCCAGCGCCTTGTCCGGTACCCAGACGATGGCGCTGTGCAGCTACGACGAGGCGTACACCATCCCAACCGAACACGCGGCCAAGCTGTCGTTGCGTACCATGCAGCTGCTGGTTCACGAGGTCGGCCTGAGCGACACCGTCGATCCCCTGGCCGGTTCGTACTTCGTCGAGACCATGACCAATGAGATGGAAGCCGAGATGGTCGCCATCATGGCCGAGCTCGACGCCGAGGGTGGCGTGGTTTCCGGTGTGGCCGAAGGCCGGGTCCAGGCCGAGGTCAGCCACCAGGCCTATGAACGTGAGCTGCGCATCGAAAGCGGGGAGGTCAAGAAGGTCGGGGTGAACATCCATCGCGAGGAGGAAGAGGAGCGCTCGGTCGAGATGCATCCATACCGCGACGAGGAGGCGAACAAGCAGCGCAAACGGTTGGCCGAAGTCAAGGCGGAACGTGACTCTGAGGTTGTTGCCGCCTCACTCGACACCCTTCGTGAGGCGGCCAAGGCCGCCACCAATGTGATGCCGGCCGCCATCGATGCGGTCGAGGCCTACGCCACCGTCGGCGAAGTCTGTAGCGCCCTCAAAGACGTCTACGGCTCGTACCGCGAGCCCATCCGGTTCTGAAC
>JAAETV010000287.1 GCA_024227975.1 Actinomycetes bacterium | reverse complement strand
AGCGGGATCCGCAGTGCCCCCGGTGGGATTCGAACCCACGACCAATGGATTAAAAGTCCACTGCGCTAACCAGGCTGCGCCACAGGGGCGAGGTCGAGGCTATCGCCACTCACATTTGGTCAGTCAGGGTTGATCGCAGGTGATTCAACCGCTGGGCCCACTGCTGCTCGACGGCCGTCACCCATTCGGTCACGTTGGCCAAGGGTTCAGTGTCAACGGCGAAGTGGTTCTCTCGACCCTCGCGCCGTGATACGGCCAAGCCCGTCTCCTCCAGTTGGCCGAGGTGTTTGGATACAGCCTGGCGGGAGATCCCCAGCTCAGCCGCCAACTCGGTCGCCGTCGACTGACCCCTCCCAACCAGTAGCTCGACGATCGTCCGTCGGGTGGGATCGCCAAGCGCCGCGAACACATCGCTGGCCCCTGGCGTCGGCACGACGGTCACCCCTTCATCGCGCCACGACGAGGCTCTGGCAGCCGACGACCAGCACCGCCAGTCTCCAAGCCCAATGCCCGCTAGTCGCCCCTGCCACCGAAGCGGAGCCGGCACATGCGGAAACAGCGCAGGCTGAGGTCGAAGGGTCGGACCAGGTTGGCGTTTCGGTCACGGTGACGAGGGTCCCGCTCTGGATCGGGGTCAGCTCGAGGGCCACCTGGCTGATCTGATCAGGCTCGTCGACGGGCCACCAGTCGAAAGTGAGCCGCCGCTCGCGCTCCACGCCGGTAACCATCCCCCGCTTCGGCTCACTGGTCACCATGTCGCTCGTATAGAGGTCGCCACCGGGGGTCGGCGAGAGCTTCGAATCCGGCCCCAGCCACCGGACGAGTTGCTCGTCGTCGACCAGGGCTCGCCACACCTCGGCGATGTCATGATCGAGCTCGATCTCGGTCCGGGCTGAGCGGTCAGTCGGGGTCGCCATAGCGACCACCCTAGCCCCTGGGCCTCGAATACGCAGCTGAAAGGTTGCGCATCACTAAACGCAACCGTAGGGTTGCGTAAAGCCACCCAGCCACCCGACCCGCAGGAGTCCCGATGACCGGCTACCTCGTCCCAACCGTGTTGGAGCAGACAGCTCAAGGCGAACGGGCCTTTGACCTCTACTCCCGCCTCTTGTCAGACCGTGTCGTCTTCCTCGGGACCCAGATCGATGACGCATCGGCCAACCTCGTCATCGGTCAACTCCTCCACTTGGCCGCCGCCGACCCTGAGCGCGACATCTCCCTTTACATCAACAGCCCCGGGGGCTCGGTCACCGATGGCTTCGGCATCTACGACACCATGCAATACGTCGAGCCCGACGTCAGCACCATCTGCGTTGGTCAGGCCGCATCGATGGCCGCCGTGCTCCTGGCCGCCGGCACCCCGGGCAAGCGGCTCACCTTGCCAAACGCCCGAGTCCTCATCCACCAACCCCATGGTGGCGCCCAGGGCCAAGCCACCGATCTCAAGATCCAGGTTGATGAGATGCAATTCGCCCGCGAGCGGATCGAGGAGTTGCTGGTCGAGCACACCGGCCAACCCCGGTCCCGTGTCGCCGAAGACATCGAGCGCGACTACATCGTGCGGGGCGACGACGCCGTCGCCTACGGCCTGGTCGACTCCGTCGTCCACCACGCAAACCGAGTCGAGCAAGGCGTGGTCCGTCCTGAGCCCGGTACCGATAGGGAAATGTCACCGAGCCGATCAGATTGAACCGCACGCATCTGTCACTATTAGGGCGATGACGTGGCCCGTTTCGGCTCGATTGCTGCTCCCCCTTGCCCTCGTCGGGGCCTCGTGCGGTGAGCTCGTCGAGCCCGAGGCATTCACCATGGCCACCTCGACGAGCGTGGTCGATGCCGAAAGCGGAGCCTCCAGCGTCGATGCCCCACCTCGAGTACCCACGACCCTCACCGCAGCCAGTGACTTCGTCCCCAGCCGCTCCAGCGACTACATCCCCGAGGTTCTGATCACCACCAGTCAGGCCATCCTGGCCGCCGGCCCGACCGGTGTGTATCCCCTCACCGAGCCTTTCGCCGGGCTTCGCACCAGCCGAGCGGTCGATGATCTCCTCGGCGGGCTCGTCTACCAGCGCCCCGGCTCTGGGGGCGCCGTTGTCTGGCTGTCGGCCGAAGGGGAAGAGCTCGAGGTGGCGCCGGGGGAGGGCGCAACCCTGCTCGATGTCGGCTACATCGACGGCTCGCCCTCGGCCGTCGTCCTACTCCAAGATGGCCAGATCGACCAGATCCGGCTGGTCGACAGCGTTCGATCCCCCCTCATGACCCTGGATGAGGAAGAAGAGGTACTCGCCCTCTCGGCCAGCGGCTCTCTTCACGCCATTGCCATCGCCAACGAAGATTGCGGTGACCTCCGTTTCTACACAGCCGATGGTTCCATGATCGACTTGAACGGCCCCGACCAACCGGCCTGCCCGGTTCCTCGCCGTCCAACCTACGGCTCGGTCGCCCTCAGCCCCGACGGGGGAGCCATCGTCTACACCGTCGTGAGCTACCGCGAAGATGGCATCGAGGTCCAGACCGACCTCGTGGCCAGGGAGTTGAGCACCGGCAGCGACTACTTCCGCATCAGCATCGGCGACGAAGGTGATCAGGTCACTGGCTTGAGCTTCGACGGCGAGCGCGTCGCGGTCCTGCACCGTTCAGCCGAAGACGAGACATCGGTGTCGGTTCTCGATCTGGTCGCCATCGAGCCCGAGAGCCCTGTCCAGCTTCAAGGGGTCGTCACCATCGGGTCGATCTCGTTTGCCCGATTGCCATTGGCTCAGGGCTGAGGGGATCCTCTCCGAACCCCTCAGCCCCAAGTAGTCATTGGAAGAGCCGCAGTCCTTCCTAGGCCAGCTCGCGGTATGCGGCCGCCCGTTCGGCTCGCATGTTCGTCCGGCGCTTCCACGCCTTGGTCTTCCACACCTTGAACCGACGCCGACCGATCTGCCGATCAGGCCGTTCGAGCGGGTCAGCCTTCATCGAGGTGTGTACAGGCCGAGGTAAAGCGTGATCCTCGGGTTCGGCCATCGTTGCCAATTCAACATGAGCCGCACGCCGCACCCGTCGGTGTTCGACCTGACGATCGAACCGGGCCGGCCTGTTGACCGAGGCCGCACCTGGCTTGCGACCTCGGTTCGTACGTGTTCGCTGTGACACGGTACTCCCTTCCTTCCTGCGCAGCTTTCGAGCAGTCTTGGCTGCGCGGGTTCGCTGGTATGGATGGTGTACCTCTCGATTGTGGTGCAACCGGCCGCCGACATCCAGGGGTCATTCGCATCACAGATGGCTTCTATCTACAAGCAGATCAGCCTTGACAGGCCTTCTCGGCCATCCGACGTCACTCGGGGCCAACTACAATGCGCAAAGTGACGTCCTGGTCCCCCCACCTCCCTTCGAGCCCAGAGGAGCCCCCTCCCAGCCATCTCACCAATGACGAGATGGCTGCTGATCGGGAGATTCAGGGGGTAGAGCCCCAACCGGAACATGACGACGACAGATCAGCCCCTTCCCGCGAGCTGCCGTCGATGGCAGATCTGGAGGCCTTGAGCGTCGAGCTTGATCAGATCGACGCCACCCTGTCGAGGATGGACGCCCAACCTGAGCCCTCCTCAGCCGCTGACGAGGGCTCAGCTGCTGCTGACGGCGGCCCAGGCGCTCAGCCTGATCTCCTGATCGAGGCCAGCGACTAGTTCCCGACCTCGGCCATGGCCAGCAGATAGCCGCGGGCCCGCTCGGTCAACGGGTAGTTGTCGACAAGGGCCCAGAAGGCTGCGGAGTGATTCTCCACCACCAGGTGGGCCAGTTCGTGGACGATCACATAGTCGATGACCCACGGGGGAAACTCCGTCATCCGGTCGGACAGGCGAACCGAACCGTCGAGCGGTGTGCATGACCCCCACCGGAATCGCTGGTTCGACACCCAGCGGATCGAGGCCGGCTCCGGCAGCCCGAACTGGTGGGCCAGCTTCGTTGCCTGCTGGGTCAGGTCGACGGTGTCAGCGGCCCGGGAGCGTTCGAACTTGGCCCGGAAGTGATCGACTAGCTCCGCCTCCTCAGTCCCCGAGCAGCGGGCCGGGATCCTGATCTCGACCGTCGAACCAACGAGACGAGCCTGCGCCGTCTTACGTCGCTTCGGGCTGCGGATCACTTCGACGGCCAATGTCGGTATCGGCTCTTCGGGCTCATTGGCGTCATCAACAACCCTGTCCGGAGGTGGGGCCAGCGGCGGGTCCATCAGTTCGTCGAATGTCATCTGACCGGGGAACCCGAGGTCGGCTCCTTTCACACCCGGCCCCCGCTACCCCCGGTCGACAGATCAGCAGGGACGAGACTGAGCCGCTCGCCGGCCATGAGCCCATCGCCCGTCGTGGTCACCACTCTCCCGTGGAGGTTGGGGATGCGCCCATCGCGAACCCGGAGATGATCCTCGACCGCCACTATCACCCCACCATGACACATGACCAGCAGGGTGGCACCGCTGAAGGTGTCGGCAATGGAGTTGAGCGCCGCCGTTGCCCGTACCAACACCGACTCGTCGGCCTCCCAGCCCGGAGGCCTGCGGGCGGAACTGATCCAGCCTGGCCAGCCACGCTCGATCTCCGACGTCGTCAGCCCCGACCACTCCCCGGCATTGCGCTCTCGCAAGTCCTCGACGGTCTGGATAGGGCCGACCCCGATCGCTTCGCCGATGATGGTGGCTGTTTCCAACGCCCTGATCTGGGGAGACGAGACGATCACATCGACCGCCCCGATGCTCGCAGCGGCGACAAAAGCCTGTTTGCGGCCATGGTCGGAGAGAGGCGGGTCGGCTTGACCCTGCCAACGGTGTTCGAGATTCCACGTCGATTGACCGTGCCGAACCAACAAGAAGGCCGTTTGGCCGTCGGTGTCCATTGGCTCGAACCCTAGTGGCTGGCACAATACGACTGTGGTTACTCTCCGTCTGTTTGCCCAAGCTCGCGAGTCTGCTGGTGCGAACCGGGTTGAATTGCCCGGTGCTACGGTTGGCGACGTGCTCGACGAGGCTTGCCAGCGGTACGGCGAAACCTTCGCTGCGGTGCTTGACGGCTCGAAGGTTTGGCTGAACGGAGCCCAGGCCGAGCGGACTGACCCGGTAGCCGCCAGCGACGAGGTGGCGGTTCTGCCGCCGGTTTCGGGCGGATGACGGCCCTCCCGGCGCGGTGGCACGATGATGAAGACGACGGGGACCATGAGCTCAATGAGCTCACCCGCCGTGATCGCCGCCGTGCCCGTCGTCTCGGCCAGGCCCAGGCCCGCGAGCAGAGATGGCAGAGACATCGTCTGGCCGTCCCCTATCGGACCGACGGACCCAAGGTCACCTTCGGTGTCATCTGGTTCGGATTGGTGTTGGGTGCTGTCACCATCTCGCCGCTATGGGTCGCCATCGTCGTCTCGATCGTTGCCGGCCTGGCTGGTCTCCAGACCGGCTATGCCTGGTTCCCCAACGTGCTCACCACCTGCTGGTGGACAGCGCTGGCTGCTTTCGTTGGTGCTATCGGGGGCTTCCTCGGCCCGGTCGGCATCATCACCGGCATCGGGCTGGCCATCGCCGTGCTCGCCGTCTACCTGATCGCCAACCCAGCAATCCAGCGGAAACCGCTCGAACTGACCGATGTGTTGGTGCGGTCATCGCTCCCAGTCGCCATTGCCGCTGCTTCCATTGCCGCCATGGCCGAGTTCGGCACTGGGGCCGCTATCGCCCTCATCACCCTCGTCAGCGCCTACGAGGTAGGCGACTTCCTCGTCGGATCTGGATCGTCGAACGCGGTCGAAGGGCCCATCTCGGGGCTGGTCTCACTTGGGGTCGCGCTGTTCATCCTCTGGATTGTGGCCCCCGCCCCATTCACCTCGAGTAGCGTGCTCCTGTTCGGGGCACTGGTTGGTGTGTGCTGTCCCCTCGGCCAGATCTTGGGCTCAGCCCTGCTCCCGCGAGGCAACGCTTGGGCGCCAGCCCTACGCCGCCTCGATTCCTATCTGCTGAGCGGCCCCCTGTGGCTGCTCCTCTTGCACTCGGCCCCCACCACCACCACCCTCTGAAGCTCGTCATCCTCTACCGAGCATCGGCCACTGACCAGGATGAAGGCGGGGAGTCACGGACGGGACCCGACACGCAGGTAACCTTGTAGGCCGTGCATCCTGATCTTCAACGACTCCTGGCCCGTGACCTCCTGCCCGATGTCACCGCCGTACCCCTGGACGACCTTCGATCGCTGCGGATCGAGTGCAGCAAGGTCGAAGGCGATGTCTCCTTGGTACGACGGATTACCCAGGGCCGGCTCGACATCGTCGGCCACGAGACAAGGCGGCGCTCCGGGGCCGCCGAGGCTGACAGCGACGTCAACATGACCGACCTGCTGTTCGATCTGCCCGACATCCTGGCCGATTCCCCGGCCGGGGGTGGAGGTGGGGGAAGCCCAAGCGGACGCAAGGTTGTGATCGACGGGCCCGGCATTGTGGCCCAAGCTTTGATCAAGACCCTTGACACCACCCTCACCCCGGCCGAGCTGGGCTCGCTCGACAGCCTCGACGACGATCAGTTGAACACCCTGATGGAGTCACTTCGTGACTTCGAGATCGAACTGTCAACCACCCGCCGCCGCCTCCACGAACGCATCGATTCGATCCAGAGCGAGGTCACCCGCCGCTATCGCGATGGTGAGGCGTCGATCGATTCGTTGTTGAATTAGAGCAATGAGTGACCATCGGCGGGATATCGGCCAATTCATCCGCGAGCAGCGGACCCTGGCTGAGCTGTCGGTGCGTCGCCTGGCCGATCTGGCTGGAGTGTCCAACCCGTATCTATCCCAGATCGAACGTGGGCTACGAAAGCCGTCGGCCGAAATCCTCCAGCAGTTGGCCAAGGCCCTCCAAGTGTCGGCCGAGACGATGTATGTACAGGCCGGCATGCTCGACGCCGATGCCGCCGGCCCTCCGGCCAATCTCGAATCGGCTATCCGCTCAGCCCCCGAGCTGACCGAGGATCAGCGCAAGGCCCTACTCGGCGTCTACCGCTCGTTCGTGGCCCCAGCCGCCGACCCCCCGTCCGATGACACGCCAGTCGATGACGAGGCTCCGTCCGGCGATGAGCCGGCGTCCGATCCCAATCTCGTTCAGGAATGATGGCTACGAACGGCAGCCCCGGCGTGAACGCGATCGGCAACGGCTCCAGCTCCTACAGCAGCCGTCGCCGAGATCGGCCTCGGGTGGCCATCTTGTCACTCCACACCTCGCCCCTGGCCCAGCCTGGAACCGGTGACGGTGGGGGCATGAACGTCTATGTCCGGGAGTTCGCATCAGCCATGGCCTCCGACGATGTTTCGTGTCGGGTCTATGTTCGCCGCTATCGCCACGACCTCCCGACCGTCGTTGATGTCGAGCCCGGTTTTCGGGTTGTGCATGTCGAGGCCGGCCCCACCCATCTCGAAAAAGACGAGCTCGGCCTCTATACCGAGGCTTTCGCCCAGGGTGTCAGTGCCGACCTGGTCGACTTCCAACCCGACGTGATCCACGCCAACTACTGGTTGTCCGGGGCGGCCGGCCGCCTTCTCAAACAGGAGCACTGCCTCCCATTGGTGACGACCTTCCACACCTTGGCTCGGGTCAAAGCCGAGCTCGGAGACCCCGAACCCGAGCGCCGGGCCAGGGCCGAGGCCGAGGTCATGGGTTGTGCCGATGCCGTCCTGGCCAACTGCACAGCCGAAGCCGAACAGCTGCGTGAGTACTACGGGACCGATCCGGATCGGATCGAGGTGGTGGCCCCAGGGGTCGATCACGCCTTCTTCTCGCCCGGCAGCCAGGCCGGAGCCCGCTGGGCTCTCGGTACCGACGACCGGCCCCTTCTCCTCTATGTCGGCCGCATCCAGCCCCTCAAGGGGGTCGATGTTGCGGTCGAGACGCTAGCCAACATCGAGCGCCAGGATGCCAGGTTGTGGATCGTGGGTGGGGCCAGCGGCAACAGCGGTGAGGGTGAAGTCGACCGGGTCCGCCAGCTGATCGTCAAGCATGGGTTGGAGTCGCGGGTCCGTTTCGTGCCCCCGGTGCCCCATCACCTCCTGTCGACCTACTACCGGGCCGCCGACGTGTGCCTGGTTCCGAGCCGGTCGGAGTCGTTCGGCCTGGTGGCCTTGGAGGCGGCTGCCTGTGGGGTACCGACCGTGGCCTCCGCCGTCGGTGGGCTCATCACCCTGGTCGAACACGGCTACACCGGGTACCTGGTCGAGAGCCGCGACCCGAAGCAGTACGCCTCCTACGTCGACGGGATCCTGGCCGATCCGGTGCTGGCCCGCCGCCTGGCCGTCTCGGCTGCGGCCCGGGGCCGGACCTACACCTGGAGTCGCTCGGCGGCCCGGCTCCACCGCCTCTACTCCGATCTCGCCACCCGAACCCTGACCCCATGCAAATGACTGGGCGACCGATCAGAGGAGGGCGATGACGATCCCGGCTGAGCCCGACCAGTTGAGCGCCTTGGAAGCCACCATCGATCGTTGGTTCGAGGCTCAGTTGGCCGAGAACCCCATTGTGGCCGCCGTCGAGCGTGATGTAGAAGGCCCCCGCCGCTGGTATGTGCGTCTCCAGGGAGAGGAGCGGGATGCCTTCACCATCCGCTACCACCTCCAGCAGCGGACCCTGCACTACGAGACGTACTTCATGCCGGCTCCGATGGAGAACGCCGAACAGCTCTACCTCCATCTGATGCGCCGCAATCTGAAGCTCTACGGGGCCACATTCGCCGTTGGCGATGAGGATGCCGTCTACCTCGTCGGCCAGCTCGACAACACCATGATTTGTGATGATGAGCTCGATCGAGTTCTGGGGTCGCTCTATGTCTGGGTCGAGCAGTTCTTCCGGCCCGCGCTGAGGATCGGGTTCGCTAGCAAGTTCCAGTAATTCGACAATCTACGCTTGTTTCCTCTTGCGGATCTCTATAGGGTGGTGTTCACGTCGGATCGTGGCGGCCGGGGACTTGGGAAGCTTCTCGGCCACCACGGCCCGACCACATTCTCGGCCCGAGACGGGGCCACCCGCGTTCAGCCCTCGTCGGGCCCGCATCGTTCGTCGATGCTGGTCGCTAGGGTCGAGCTGGATGGTCAATGTGGTTGTGTTCGATCTCGGCAATGTCCTGATTCCGTGGGATCGACGGTTCCTCTACCAGAAGCTCATCGCCGACTCCGACCAGCTCGACACCTTCCTCGACGAAGTCCTCACTCTGGAGGCAAATGCCGCCCTCGACCGCGGTACCTCACTCGACGAGATGGTGGCCGGCCTCATCGCCAGGCACCCCGACCAGCGCGACCTCTTACAAGCTTTTGCCGATCGCTGGCCCGAGACCGTCGGCGAACCCATTAGTGAATCGGTCATGATCCTTGACCAGCTCATCGAGGCTGGGATTGCCTGCTATGCCCTCTCCAACTGGGGGCGAGACACCTTCGAACTGGTCGAGGAGCGTTATCCCTTCCTCAAACGGTTCACCGGCAAGGTCATCTCCGGCTTCGAGGGTGTGGTCAAACCCGAACCCGCCATCTTCAACCTCCTCTGCGATCGCTACGGCTTCACCGCTTGCGACGCCCTCTTCATCGACGACTCGGCCACCAACATCGCAACCGCCTCCTCCCTCGGGTTCGCCGTCCACCACTTCGTCGAACCCGACGGGCTGCGAACCCACTTGGGCCAGCTCGGCCTGCTCGGCCGCTAGCCTCGCCGCTGTGACCAGGTTGCAGATCGTCGGTGGTGGCAAGATGGGCCAGGCCCTGCTCGGAGGACTGATCCGAGCCAAATGGGCGGCCCCAACGGAGCTGACCGTGGTCGAGGTGATCGATCAACAGCGCCAGTCCCTGGAGGCCGCCTTTCCCGGAGTCCAGGTCTTGGCTGAGCCTCGAGCTGGCATCGACACCATCGTCGCCGTCAAACCCGACCTGGCCGTCAACGTCTGCCGAGGCCTCGACCAGCCGGCCCGGATCGTGTCGATCGCAGCTGGAATCACCATCGCCGCCATGGAAGCCGCCCTACCGGCCGACACCCCTGTGGTTCGGGTCATGCCGAACACCCCATCCCTCGTTGGCTTCGGGGCGGCCGGTGTGGCCGGAGGCACAGCCGCCAGCGCCGACGATGTTGGCTGGGCGGTCTCCATCCTCGCTGCCGTCGGTGAAGCTGTTGTCGTACCCGAGCACCTGCTCGACGCGGTCACCGGGCTATCGGGTTCCGGCCCCGCCTACGTATTCCTGGTGGCCGAAGCCTTGATCGACGCCGGCGTCTCGGCCGGCCTCCCGGCCGATGTCTCGGCCACCCTGGCTGGCCAGACCCTGCTAGGCGCAGCCACCCTGTTGATGTCGGGCCAATCGACCGCAGCCGAGTTGCGAGCCGGCGTCACCACCCCGGCTGGGACCACGGCCGCCGGCCTACGGGTCCTGGAGCAGAAGGCCATCCGGGCCGCCTTCATCGACGCGGTCCAGGCCGCCACCGACCGATCACGCCAACTGGGCCAGGGAGGCTGACGGTGGGTGCCAGGCTCGACACCGTCTCCTTCCTCTCCGACTACGGCCACGCCGATGAGTTCGTCGGTGTCGTCCATTCCGTCATCCGATCGCTGGCCCCTGAGGTCTCCATCATCGACATCACCCACGCCGTCGAACCGTTCAACGTTCGAGCCGGCGGCCTGGCCCTGGCCCGAGCCGCCAACTATCTGGTGCCTGGCGTCGTGCTGGCCGTTGTCGATCCCGGTGTTGGCACCCATCGCCGCCCTGTCGCCATTGAAGTAGGCGACGGGCAGAGCTACCTCGTCGGCCCCGACAACGGTCTGCTGGCCCCAGCGGTGGCCATGGTCGGTGGCGCAACGGGAGCTGTCGTACTCGACAAGGCCGAATACCAACTGCCCCCCCTCGGCACAACCTTCGACGGTCGGGACGTGTTCGCCCCGGTAGCCGCCCACCTCTGTCTCGGGGTCCCGATGAATGAGCTCGGCACCCCCATCGACCCGATCCGGCTCCTCCCCAGCGTGCTACCCGTGAGTGAGACCCAAGACGACGGCACCATCTCGGCCGAGGTCCTCTGGGTCGACGGCTTCGGCAACATCCAACTCAACGTCGATCCCGAACAGCTGGTTGGGTGGCCTGACGCCGTCGGCATCTCGGGCGGTGCCAAGGAGAGGGTCGCGACCAGGGTCACCACCTTCGCCGAGATTCCTCCGACCGGGATCGGGCTCCTCACCGACTCCTACGGTCTGGTCGCTCTCGCCGCCGATCGTGGCTCAGCTGCCATTGAGCTTGGGCTCGGTGAGGCCGATCGGGTGGTGCTGACCCCCGAACGAGGCCGGGTGGCCGACAACCCCAATCGATTGGCTACGCCCGTCGTCCTCACCACCAACCCTGGACCGGAACGGGGCCTCTGATGAGACCAGCGACGGTGCTCACTCTGGCCGTTTTGCTACTCGCCATCCTGGGAGCGGGAGCGCTCCAGATCTTCTTCCTCGTCCGCTAGCGCGGTCAAGAATCTAGGTGTGCCCTGCGGGCACCTCGAGATTCTCGGGGCGGCAAGACTCGTCACAAGACATCAGTTGCCGGCCTCAAGAATCTAGAGGCCGGCCTCGTCGACGTCGCCCAGGATGGCCGCCACCAGTTGTTGATCGACGGGGGTTCGCTGTGGTGTTGGTCTGACCAGGGGACCGACGCTAGGAGTAGGCAGCAACGGTGTCAGGACGGGCTGGGCTGGGTTTGGGGCGAAGGGGATGATCGGGCTCGGCTCGACCGTGATCACGATCTCGAAAGTGAGCAAGCGTGCAGTGATGGTCGGGGTTGGCCAGTCGGCAAAAGGGGCCGGAGGCATCGGTCTATCGATCGCCAGTGGCTCAGCTGCACCCGGAGGCTGGACCGTGGTCGGAGGTGGTAGCGGTGCAGGGTTGAAGGCCTTGACCGGACTCGTGTCCGAGGTCGGTTCTGGTGTTCGCATTGGTGCATCGCCGCTCGATAGCAACGGTTCCTCGGGTACCAAGGGGGCAGTCGAGGTCACCGGGTTGCTGCGCCCATCAGCGGTCGGTGGTTGCTGTTCCGGCCCGGACGCGGGAGAGCTACCTCCAATGGCTGAAGCGGTGAAGTCGGCCATTGCCTGGGCCTTTGACGTCGTCGCTTTCGCAGCCTTTGTAGGCTCGGCCTCGCCTGTTGTTGGCTTGGGCGCTGTTGTCGTTGTCGTCGGTTGCTGGGTTGTCACCGGTATGGCGGATGTCGTCGGTTTGGAGGCCGTTGTTGGCAGCGTGGTCGTTGTCGGTCTGGCGGTGGTCGTCGGTTTGGCGGTCGTCGGCGGCAGCGTCGTTGTCGTTGTCGGCGGCAGCGTGGTCGTTGCCGGTGGCAGGGTGGTGGTTGTGGTCGTTGCCGGGGGTGGGGGCAAGCTCGTAGGTGGAGTCAGTGGCAACTCGGGTATGGGGGCGAGGGCCGGTTCGACGGGGGCGACTGTGTGGCCAAGCGTTGGCTTGGGCGTAGCCACCGCTGGCTGGCGCACACTCATGAAGCGATGGGTCGTCCAGATCGTCCCGTCGGCCTCATGAACCACGCCAACGCCGATCGAATCGAAACGGGGGTCGACGAGGTTGTCGAGATGGGACGGACTCATGGTGAACGCCTGGAACAAGGCCGCGAGGTCGGCAACGCCGTGTACCCCAACGTTCTCTCCCAACACCTCCCAGTCAGCGCTGATGCCATGGGACAGATCAGGGGCATGGGCCAACTGATCACTGGCTGCCATCTGGCTGGTCCAACGTCGGGCTTCGGTCGTCAGCTCGGTGTCGATCCGCAGGGTTTGCAGTCCCCGGGAGCTTCTGAGCTGGTTGATCATGGCCACGAAGGCCGCTTCGTCGGTGGCCGGATCACTGCCCGCGTCCGCCGGGGTGCCGGGTATCAGCAGGGCTGGAAGTGCCAGCATGATGGCCAGAAAATGTCTGATGCGCACCGCGGCGTCAACCCCTGTCCTTGTGAGCTCGGAGGATGCGCCGTTCACATCCTCTCGTTCCTTCGGCCGCTCCAGTTCGGAGTTGAGCCGTCGTTGTTGGCCGCGCCGGCCCCGTAGATGTGCTGAACTCTCGACGATGAACTTGGCGGAGAGCCCCTCGTCCCACCCCGGCCAGCACCCAGCCCTTGTCACCCCGTCGGGCTCACTGACCTACGCCCAGATCGAGGACCGGGTCGCCAAGTGGAGGGGTGCGCTTGGGGCCACCGGCCTCGGAGCAGGCGATCGCATCATGGTGCTGAGCGGCAACGATGAGGTGTTCGTGATGGCCTACCTGGCCATCATCGGGATCGGCGCTATCGCCGTTCCGCTCAACCCCCAATCACCGCCAGCCGAGCTGAGCCGTGAGATCGAGGTGGTGGCCCCATCGGCCGCCATCATCAATCCCGCCTTCGGCGCGAGCCTGGACACCACCACCTCCCCCCACATCCTGGCTATTGACACCCTGGACGCCGGTGAGCCTGCCCCTCTTGTTTCGGTCAGCGCCGACGCTCCCGCCGTGTTGTTGTTCACCAGTGGCACTGCCGGTCAGCCGAAGCCGGCTGTTCTCACCCACGGCAACCTCGACTCGGCCATCCGAGCCATGCTGACTCTCCCCATCGATCTGCTCGACGCCGATCATGTGGTGCTCGGTGTGATCCCCCTGTTCCATGTCTTCGGGCTGAGCATCGTGCTCAACCTCGGACTCCGGATCGGGGCCACCATCGTCCTGGAGGACTTCCGATCTCCGGGCCAGATCGGAGCCCTGGCGGCTCAACACAAGGTGACGATGCTGGGCGGTCCACCAAACTTGTGGCTGGCTCTGGCCCGCTCAGCTGACACCAATCCCGAACAGTTCGAGAGCCTGGAGCTTGCCATCTCCGGCGCGGCCAAGCTCCCCCCGGCCATCCATCTGGAGGTCAGCCACCAGCTCAACATCGCCCTGGCCGAGGGGTATGGCCTGACCGAGACCAGCGCCGTCGTCGCCACCGCCGCTGGCTCCGATGCCCCCGTCGGTTCTGTCGGTCGGCTCTTGCCAGGGATTGAAGCACGCATAGTCGACCAGGACGGCGACGATGCATTCGTCGGCGATCCCGGTGAGCTGTGGGTACGGGGGCCAATGGTGTCGCCCGGGTATTTCGAGGCCGGCGAGATCGTCCCCACGGCCGACAAGGACGGCTGGCTCCAGACCGGCGACCTCGCTGTGGTCGACGACGATGGCTGTATCGCCATCGTCGATCGGCTCAAGGATCTTGTCATCGTGTCGGGCTTCAATGTCTACCCAGGAGAGGTCGAGGCCGTGTTGGTGGCCTACCCCTCGGTGGCCGAGGCTGCTGTCACTGGCGAACCCGATCCCATGACCGGCGAGCACCTGATAGCCCACCTCGTTCCCGAGCTGGGGGCGACCATCGATATCGATGGTCTGCTCGCCCACTGTCGGGAGCAGCTAGCCCGCTACAAGATCCCAGGCCGGGTCGAGGTCAGAGAGACCCTCCCGACTGGTCTTGGAGGCAAGATCCGACGCCACGAGTTGTAGCCCCGAGGTCCCAACCGACCATTTCGTGCATTTGTGGAATCTGGCCCTTGGTCCGTAGCCTCTCACGGTGAGCTCAGGCGATACTCCAGGGGCAACGGTTGTTCGTCTGCCCTCTCACCTCGATTCTGAACTGGGTAGGGGCCTCGACGGGAGCCGGTCTACCCTTGGAGACCGAATGACCGGTATCTCTGCAACCATCATCTGGAGTCATCGATGACCGTCGTCGCCATAGGGCTGAGTCATCGGACGGCACCGGCCGCCATGCTCGAGGCCTTGAGCCTGTCGGCCGACGCGGTGCCGAAGGCTCTGGCCGAGGTTTCCCGAAGCGATGTCGTGACTGAGGCCGTTGTCCTCTCCACCTGCAACCGGACCGAGTTCTACGTTCACGCTGAACGCTTCCATGACGGGTTTCGCGATATCCGCCATGCCATCGGTCTCCTCAGCGGGGTCGACCCTGAGCGCTTCGACCCCTATGTCCGCACCCACTATCACCAAGATGCTGTCCGTCACCTGTTCGAGGTGACGGCTGGGCTCGACTCGGTCGTGCTCGGAGAGCACGAGATCCTGGGTCAGGTCGGCCGGGCGTGGGAAGCAGCCCGTACCGAGCAGACGTCAGGCCCTGTCCTCAACCTCTTGTTCCAGCGGGCGATCGAGGGGGGCAAGAAGGTTCGCACCGACACCGATATCGGACGCAACACTGCTTCGCTGTCCCACGCCGCCGTGTCTCTGCTGGCTGAACGCCGAAACCGGGTGGCCGGCAGCTCGGTGTTGCTGGTGGGAACGGGCGAAGTAGGAGCCGGAGTCGCCACCGCCCTCACCCGCAAGCACGACGTCGAGCTGAAGGTGGCCAACCGGACCGCGGCCCGGGCCGAAACCATCGCTGCTGAGCTGGAAGCGACAGCGATTGCCTACCAAGACATGGCCCACGGCCTGGGTGAATTCGACATCATCATCACGGCTACCGGGGCATCGGAGCCCATCTTCAGCATCGATGAGCTGACCAGGGCCACACGGTCCGGGCAGCATCCTCTCTTCGTCCTCGACCTGGCCCTACCTCGGGATCTTCCCCTGGGAGCGGCCTCGATCGACGGTGTCGATGTGTGCGACTTGAGCGATGTCCAAGAGTTCGCAAACCGAGGCTTGGAGGCTCGCCGGGAGCACCTGGGGGCGGCCCGAACCGTTGTTGATGCCGAAATCGAGCGCTACCAGGCAGCCAGCAGCGCACGCGAGGTGGCCCCCTTGATCGGGGAACTTCACGGCTGGGCCAACGGGGT
>JAAETV010000286.1 GCA_024227975.1 Actinomycetes bacterium | reverse complement strand
GCTCAGACTCGTTCGACTCGGGCGGTGCCCCACAGGCCGGAGGGCTTGACCCAGAGCACGATCAGGATGACCACGAAGGCCACTGGCAGCTGGAGGTTGCGGATCCATTCGAGGGGTTCGATGTCGCCGATGTAGCCCACCAGCAGTGAACCAATCAGACCCACACCGAGACCACCGACGACCGCACCCCCCAGAGAATCAAGACCTCCCAGGGCCGCCGAAGCGAACGAGAAGATCAACAACGCCGCCATCATGTTGGGCTGCAAGAACAACCGGGGTGCCACCAACGCGCCCCCCAGGGTGCCGAACGCCGAAGCCAGAGCCCAACCAAACATCAGGGTCTGACCGGTACGGATACCGACCAGGCGGGCCGATTCGGTGTTCGAGGACACCGCCCGGAACGCCAAACCGACCTTGGTGCGGTTCAGGATGAAGAACAACACCGTGATCATGGCCGCGAACACTGCCCAGGTACCGAGCGCCGAGTAGAACAGGCGGGCCCCACCAATGGAGACGTAGTCGTCGAAGCCGTTGGGGAACAGAGACGGGAACGCCCGCGGCTGGTAGTTCCAGATATAGCCGGCCACCGCGTTCAATATCAGGAACAAGCCCAGGGTGATCAACACCACCGGGAGATGGTCAGCCGGGTCGAAGGGGCGGATCAACACCCGCTCGATCATCGCCCCGGCCACCGCCGAGACGGCCATGGCGATGACGATCGACAGCCACACCGGCCAGCCCTGCTCGACCGCGAAGACGTAGGCAATGAACGTACCGAACATCGCCAACTCGCCCTGAGCGAAATTGATCAGCGTGGTCGCCTTGAAAATCAGGACCAAGGCAACCGCGACAACCCCGTAGATCACACCCAAACTCAAACCATCGAAGAGACGCTGAAGAAACAGTTCCAT
>JAAETV010000285.1 GCA_024227975.1 Actinomycetes bacterium | reverse complement strand
TTCCCCCACGTCCGAAGGCTCTCACCGAAACTGTGGGCCTCCCTCCGGCGCACCAGGGATGTCGAAGACGTGATCACCCGCTTCGGGCCCGCCGTCGGCTCTCGCGGCGTCGTCCAGATCTCCAGCTTCGTCGACCTCCTCTTGGCTGGGATCCTGGTGGAGGGAGCCCTCGGCGCATACGCCTTCGCCCTCCCTCTCTACCTCCTCCCCATCTCCCTGTTCGGATTCAGCGTTGCCGCCTCCGAACTGGCCGAGATGTCACGCCGCTCCGGCCAAGAGGAAGTGGTGGCATCGCGGGTCAGGCCAGCCCTGCGCCGAGTGATCGTGCCCGCCGGGTTCATCGTGGCCGTATACCTGGTGGGGGCCAGACCCGTGGTCGACGGACTCTACGGCTGGGCCTCCCGCCTTTTCGACAAGGGCTTCAGCGCCGAAGACGTGACCCTCGTGTCCCTCGTGGTCACCTCCTTCGCCATCGGGCTGCCGGCTGCCATGACGGCCAGGATCACCCAAAACACCCTCTACAGCGTCGGCGAAGTCCGGGGACCGGCCAAGATCGCGGCGATTCGGATGGTGGTCTCGGCTCTGGTTGCCCTCGTGTTGATGCTCCAGCTCGACTGGTTGTTCGTCAGCGACGGAACCACCATCGACCAGGTCGGCGACTTCCCCCACTGGCCCCCCTGGGAACAGGTACCCGAAGCCATCCGGGATGAACCCACCGGCCCCCATCTCGGGGCAGTGGGCTTGGCCCTGGGCGCAGCGGCCGCAGCGTGGACCGAGTGGTGGTTGTTGAGGCGCATGTTGCGCAATCGGCTCGACATTCGGGTCCGTTCCGGCTGGGCTCGCCCGGTTGTGATGTCCGCCCTGGCTGCTGCCGCCATCATGGGCGGGATTCGACTCCTTGGTCTTCCCTCCCCCATCGATGTGATCCTCATCGTGACCGTCGGAGCGGGAATATTCGGATCGGGGCTATGGATGCAGGGCGTCCGATCACTACCACAGCTAGCATCATCGCCATGATCAAGTTGATAAAGCGCTGGTGGAATTACATGGTGGCCAGGGGCACCGGCGAGTTCAACGAGCGAGCCGACCCCAAGGTCCAGTTGGAGCAGGCCATTCAGGAGGCTCACGACCAGCACCGCCAGCTCAAGGAGCAAGCGGCAAACGTGATCGCCAACCAGAAGCAGACCGAGATTCGTCTCAACCGGACTATGGAGGACTACGAGAAGATCAGTGCCAACGCCCGGCAGGCGGTCATGATGGCCGATGACGCTCAGAAGAAGGGCGAGCAGGACAAGCTCGTCCAATACACGAGTGCGGCTGAGGCTTTTGCCAACCGCATGATCGGAATCGAGCGCGAGGTCGAGGACCTGAAGGCCCTCCACCTCCAGGCGTCACAGGCGGCTGAGCAGGCCAAGCAGGCAGTCAATACCAACTCGGCCAACCTCCAGAAGAAGCTGTCCGAAAAGCAGAAGCTGATGTCGCAGCTCGACCAGGCCAAGATGCAGGAGTCACTCAATACGGCCATGTCGTCGCTTTCGGAGAAGGTTGGCGAGGACATTCCCTCGTTCGAAGAGATTCGGGAGAAGGTCGAGTCCCGCTACGCCAAGGCAAAGGGGACGGCCGAGCTCAACGAGGCATCGGTCGAGAGCCGCATGCTCGAGGTCGAGCAGGCCTCACTCAACGTCGAAGCACAGTCTCGCCTCAGCGAGATCCGGGCCCAGCTCGGCCTCGAAGCCGGTCCGACCGATACACCGGCCGAGATGAGCGAGCCGGCCGCCGGCCAACCAGCAACAGCCGAAGGCGAACCAACCACCTGATTCAGCCCAGGCCTTCCCGTTGGCTCCTTGAGTTTCGGCCCAGTCGAAACTCACCCAACCGGAACGGTTGGCTCCTTGAGTTTCGGCCCAGTCGAAACTCACCCAACCGGAACGGTTGGCTCCTTGAGTTTCGGCCCAGTCGAAACTCACCCAACCGGAACGGTTGGCTCAGAGTGGCAGGATGACTAGATCGTCGCGGTGTATTATTGGAACGGTTCGGGGCCCGGAACCGTCGTCGACTATCTCGGTTGGCAGATCGGCAGTGCGCTGACCGGCGTAGCGGGTGATGGCACCACTGTCCCACTGGACAAGGCCCTTTGCGAACACCTCTCCGCTCTCGTCGACCACCTCGACCGCATCGTCAGGGCTGAACGAGCCCTCGATCCCCTTGACCCCAGCCGCCAGTAGTGACTTCTGGCGGTGCTCCAGGGCTTGACGGGCTCCCCCGTCGACCACGACCCGGCCCGAGGCCGGCAAGGCAAAGGCAATCCATAGCTTCCGGGCCCCTAGGCGACCGGCCCGGGGCCGGAACAAGGTGCCGACCCCCTCGACCCCGGCGACGGCGTCAACCAGCACGTCGGGGCGTTCTGAGTGGGCTATGACGGTCTCAACCCCCGACCAGGTGGCGATCTTGGCCGCAGCCAGTTTCGAAGCCATGCCCCCTCGTGACGCCCCCGAGCCGGGGCCGCCCGCCATCTCATCCAACCGCTGATCGAACTCCACGATCTCCTCGATCAGGGAGGCGGAATCATCGATCCGGGGGTCGGCGGTGAACAGCCCAGGGGTGTCGGTCAGCAACACCAACCGATGAGCATCGATCAGGTGGGCCACCAGAGCGGCCAGCCGGTCATTGTCGCCGAAGCGGATCTCATCGTCGGCAACAGCATCGTTCTCATTGATGACCGGGATCACACCACGAGCCAACAGGGCGCCGATCGTGCCCCGGCTCTTCAAATATCGCTTACGGAACCAGAAATCAGTCGGAGCTAGGAGGACCTGACCGGCCACCAGCCCGTTGTCGGCCAAGGCTCGCTGGTAGTTGGCGATGAGGGAGATCTGCCCGATGGCCGATGCCGCCCTCAGCAGATCAGGATCTCGTGGCCGGCTCTCCCCTTCGAAGCCGAGCGGAGGAAGACCAGCAGCGATGGCGGCGCTGGTGACGATAAGGACCTGGTGGTCGCCGGCCACTACCGTCGCCACCTCGGAGGCCAGCTTGTCGACAGCGGTGTCGCTCAGGGATCCATGACCGGTGGTGAGCGACGATGTGCCGATCTTGACGACGACTCTCACTGTGGCCTCACCCGTCGTCTTGATAGTCGAAGGCGAAGTCACCAATCCGGACGATGTCGCCCTCCACCACTCCTGCCTTGCGTAGGGCCTTGTTCACCCCAATGCGGTCGAGGCGGCTTTGGGCATAGTCAATGGCACCAGGATCGGTCATGTCCGACAAGGCGACGGCGCGCTCGGCCAGGCGGGATACGACCCGCCACGAGGCATCGTCCTCTCTCACGATGGCAACCCCAACCGGCTCCGGTCGGTGGATCACGAAATCGGCCGGCCGGCCGTTGATCCGACCAGCCGCCCCTTCGGCTTCAGTGGATCTTGCCGTGGACACCAGCCCGGCTAGGCGCCACAGGAGAGGTTGGAGGCCCTCGCCCGTGATCGAGGAGATCGTCATCTCAACCGGGGCCTCGTCGCCCCAGTCGGCGGCCGTGAGTTGATCGCCTTTGGCCCCGATTACCAAGCTCGGACGGTCGAGTAGCTCAGGCCGGTAGTTGGCCAGCTCGCGACGCAACACCTCGAGCTGACGGCGAGGTGAGGGGCCGTCGAGGTCGGCCAGGTTCAACAGGAAGAGCAGTACCCGGGCCCGTTCGGTGTGACGGAGGAAGCGGTGGCCGAGCCCATGACCGTCGCTCGCCCCCTCGATCAGGCCGGGAAGGTCAGCGACCACGAACTCCACGGCCCCGGATGCTGCGCTGCGGTCAGGCAGGCGGACGACCCCCAGGTTTGGCTCCAGAGTGGTGAAGGGATAGTCAGCGATCTTGGGCTTGGCCGCCGAGATACGAGAGATGAGGGTGCTCTTGCCCGCGCTGGGGAACCCGACGAGGGCCACATCGGCCAGCAACTTCAACTCGAGCCGATACCAGCGATCATGGCGCTGCTCCCCCTGCTCGGCAAATGATGGGGCCCGACGTCGGTTGGAGAGGAACCGGGCATTCCCCCGCCCCCCTCGTCCACCGCCAGCGGCCAGCCAACGCTCCCCGTGATGGGCTAGGTCGGCCAGTATCTCACCCGTCTCATGATCCAAAACGACGGTGCCTTCAGGGACCTTCACATTCTGATCGACACCTTGCTTGCCGTGGCGGCCACTCCCCCGACCGTGGGTCCCGCTGGTGGCGATCCGGTGGGGATGGTCACGAAAGGCCAGCAGGGACGCAACATTGCGTTCGACTTCGAGCCAGACGTCTCCCCCCTGGCCCCCATCGCCGCCATCGGGGCCGCCATAGGGAACATGAGCTTCGCGACGAAACGAGACGCAGCCGGCTCCACCGTCACCGCCTCGCACGCATAGGTTGCACTCGTCGACGAAATTCGACATCGCCCCAGGATACGACGGAGCAACCTCGTGCTCCCCCCTATTCGATCAGGTGAACAGGCCCGCCGATGACCCGGACGCCCCAGGTCGCTCTGTCGGTGACCGCTACCCCCGCTTCCGGGGTGTAGCGAACCTTCCACCAGCAGCTGCTACCACAGCTGTAGTCGGCGGGCAGGTCGACCGTGAGCAGGATCCACTGGTCTTGGAACCGGCTGTTGGTCACGTCAAGGCACGGGACCCCGCCGCAGGTATCGTTGGCCACGTTGGAGGTCTCGGGCCAGGTCGTTGGATCGGAGCACATCAGCCCAACACTGCAGTTGACGAGCCGATGGTCGAAGCTGATTTCATCACCGGCGGGGTCAAGGAACTGAGCGTTCTCCATCCCCTCCCCTGGATCGAACATCGTGATCTCCATCGTCTTGCCGGCGTGTTCGTCGCTGATCTCAGCCAGGAAGAACTCAGCAGGCTGACCGGCAAACGCTCCACCCCCGAACTCCGGACGGAACAACGACAACCACTCCAGGGCGTAGACCGATGGGCAAGTCGATTCGGTCATCGAGGAACACAAGGTCGTGTCGGCGGCCGGTCGAGCCCGGATGGCAAAGCTGTTGAGCTCGTATTCGTTCACATTCTGACGGACGTTGGCTTGGATATACCAGCGCCCCTCGGAGGCCGCGGCGGCGCTGATGGTGTGAAGGGGATACCACCGACCTCCCAGGCCCCCTCCTCCAGTGCAGTCAGTCGTGTTGTACAAGATGTCGGCGACGGGTGTCGCGGCCAGGTTGTCCTCGTGGTAGAGATCCGTCGAGTCGTTGGCGTAGACCCGAAAGTTGAGCCGTGGTCCGTCAGGGTAGATACCGTCGTCGGCGCTGTACAGGAGATCGCCGCCGTCGGTATCGGTGCACAATCCCGGCTCGAAGACTTCGAGCTCGACCTGGCCCGCACCGACCGGGACCTCGACTACGAACGTGTAGCCAGAAGTATCGAGGGTCGGATTCGGTCCGAGAGTCGCGCTGTTGCAGGTGTCCCAGAATTGGCCGCCGGCTTGTGTCGCTCCATAGCGACCGACCGATATCGGGTCACCCTGCCGGTGATCCTGGCACCAGCCATTGAGGCTCAGCCAGACCCCGTCGGGGGTGATGCCAAGCTCGGTCTCGTCGAGGTTGCCGGTCCCCAGGGCATTCGTTGGGTTCCCCATCCGCACCGGTGCGGTGACGGCGGCGACGCTGGTCCTCTTGATGGAGATGCTGTCCAGCACAACCGACCCGAAGAACGATGGGCTGTTGACGGTGACGTCGACCTGAAGTCCTCCGTCGGAGGTGATGCCGGGGCTGGTGACGGTGGCGTTTGCGGTGCCACCGTTGACGGCGACCCAGGCTGGATCCCGGAACCCG
This sequence comes from Actinomycetes bacterium, assembly GCA_024227975.1. The sequence goes on along the minus strand of JAAETV010000285.1, from coordinate 15,259 downwards.
TTCCTGGCCGCTACGTCCTGCGCTACCACGGTTGCCTTCCCGAAGTCAGGCAGCCACACGGTGCCAGCCAAGGCGCCAGCATCGGCGGCACGCTGGGCTTGATCGGCCCGGACGAACCATGAACCGATATCTACCGCCAGAGCCGCGAATATCATCAGAGGGACCAGTAGTAGAGCCGTCATCGGCATGACGTAGCCGTTGTCATCGGAGGGGGCCTGACGGAGTGGGTGCATCAGCTGCCTTGTGGCTCGAGTCGCATCACGGTGGAGTCGGAGATCGTCTTCGTACCGCCACCGAAGAACTTCGTCAGATAGGTGTGTTCGATCTCGACCTGGACGCCGAGGAAGGTGGCGGAGGTCTGGCTGGTGTCTCTCTCCGTTGGGGCACACCAGTTGTTGTCGGCAGTCCCACACGATGTCCCTGAGCCCCACCAACCGGCCGTTGCCAGGTTGGCCATGGTCACTGCGTCATAGATATTGCAGTTCGATCCTCCGCTGTATCCAGCGGCCGCACCGACGCATGGAGCAGGCATATCGCCGTTGGCGTCGGCTTCATAGATGACGATACGGCTGACATCATCGGCCAGCGGGCCGAGAGAGGCCTCGATGGCTAGGAGTACCTCGAGGTCGGTCTCCCCGGCATCGCCGAGTTGGCTCCCGACGCGGGCGCCAGAGCGAGAGGTGTGGGTGACCGTCTGGTGATCACTCCAGATCCCACCGATCTCGAACAAGCCGAGCAGCAACACCACCAGAACCGGAGCCACAAAGGCCAACTCGACGATGATTGCACCGCGTTGGCTCTGTTCTGATGCTGATGGTGATGGTGTCACCCTCATGTCGATTCCGGCTCCAAGCGTTGGATCCTCGTCTCGGTCAGTGTCCTGGTTCCGCCGAACACCCCGGTGATGTACGCGTGGGTGGTCTGCACATGAACACCGACGTACTCAATGCCGGCAGAGATGGAGGTCTCCCGATCGCTGGGACACCAATACTTGTCGACCGCGGTCGAACTACAGCGGAAGTTGCCGAGGTCATTGCCCAGGGCATCATCGACAGCGAGGGTGAAGTCGGCCGGAACATAGCGGTTGCAGGCGGGAGCGGCAGGGTTGCCGACCACCATGGCCTGAGACGACGTAAGACAGGCCGTTGGTACCGTGGCGTCTGGACCGGAGGCCCGGAATACGACGACGAAGTCGAGGTTGTCGATCCCCATGGTGGCGATGCCATGTTCAACCGAGCGAAGGATCAGGAAGTCGGCGTCTGATCGTTGGCCGCTAACGCTGGCGGCCCTAGCTCCCTGATGGGTGGCGTTGTTCGTCGTGAGACTGTCCCGGTAGAGCAGCCCGAATTCAAAGATGCCCAGTATCAGTAGGAAGAACACGGGTGTGGCGACCGCTGCCTCGACTAAAGCAGCACCTCGTTCACGACCGTGTTCCTGGCCGCGACTACGCCTCATGATCCACTATCGGCGTCTGGAGCAGGCTGCTTTAGCTCCTAGGAGGAGCGTGACCGACCTTTTTGCGACCTACCGGTCAATCGAGACCAGATCGAGCCAACCAGAAGAAGGTGCTGGATGAATCAGGACTCGGTGAGCACGTCGACCAAGCGACGGCCCCTACGGAACCCAAACTTCACCTTGCCCTCAGCCGTTGCGAACAGGGTGTCGTCCCCGCCCCGGCCAACATTGCGGCCGGGGTGGAACTTGGTGCCACGCTGGCGGACGATGATTGCACCGGGCCTGAGAAGCTCGCCGTCGTAGGCCTTCACCCCGAGACGCTTGCTCTCGGAGTCACGGCCGTTTCTGGTGGAACCGCCACCCTTGGTCTTCGACATGTCAGCCTCTGCTTATTCCTGTGATCTCGATGGTGGCGTACGTCTGGCGGTGACCGTACCGACGCCGGTTGTTCGACTTCGGCTTGTAGATGAAACCGTCGATCTTCTTGCCCTTGGTCTCCCCGACGATCCTGGCCGAAACCTTGACTCCCGCCAGCTGGCCGGGAGTCGCCAGCACGTCGGCACCGTCGACCAAGAGCACAGGCTCCAGCTCGACTTCGCTGCCAGCTTCTCCCAGCCGTTCGACTTGGAGGGTCTGGCCTTGCTCGACCCGGTATTGCTTGCCACCGGTGGCTACCACTGCGTACATAGGGAGCTAATGCTATCGCCGCGAAGGCGACTTCAGCCGTCGCTGCTGAGGACAGCAGCGTTGACTTCGAGGCCACGACCTACGCAGTGAGGACACTCCTCGGACAACGACTCCAAGAGCCCCTCCCCGATCCGCTTGCGTGTCATCTCGGCCAGGCCGAGATCGGAGATGTCGAAGACCTGAGTCCGGGTCTTGTCACGACTGAGAGCAGCCCGGAAGACGCGCATGACCTCTTCGCGGTTCTTCCTGGTCTCCATGTCGACGAAATCGATGACGATGATGCCGCCGATATCACGAAGGCGGAGCTGACGCGCAATCCCCTCGGCCGCTTCCAGGTTGTTGCGAAAGACGGTGTCTTCAAGGTTCGAAGAGCCGACATTCTTGCCGGTGTTGACGTCGATGACGGTGAGGGCTTCAGTCGACTCGATGATGAGGGACCCGCCCGAAGGAAGCCAGACCTTGCGGTCCAGAGCCTTGTGGAGCTGCTCGTACACGTGGAAGCGCTCGAACAGTGAGATCCCCTTCTCGTTCTTGTCGTAGTGCTCGACCCGGTCGGCCAGAGCCGGGGTGATGAGCGAGACGTACTCCGAGACCTCGTTGTGGAGAGCCTCGTCGTCGATGACGACGCCGCGATACTCCTTGTTGAACTCCTCGCGGATCACCCGAACCGACATGTCCGGCTCCTGGTAGAGCAAGGAAGGAGCCTTGCTCCGCTTGGCCAGGGCCCCGATGTCGGCCCACTGCTGGACCAACCCGGCGATATCGCGCTCGATCTCGGCTGCGGTCACGTTCTCGGCCGCGGTGCGGACAATCAGCCCATGACCGGAGGGGCGTACCCGATCCAAGATCTGGCGTAGTCGCTTTCGCTCGTCGTCGGGGAGCCGCTTGGAGATGCCGTAGGTGTCACTATTGGGGACCAGAACCACGAACCTGCCTGGCAGCGACACTTCAGTCGTCAGCCGGGCGCCCTTGTGGGCTATCGGGTTCTTGGTGACCTGACACAAGATGGCCTGACGGGGCTTGAGCATCTGCTCGATGCGTGGTCCATCACTCCCGGCGCCATCGAAGTCTTCCTTGTCATATTGGACATCACCACGGTAGATGACAGCATTCTTCGGCGTTCCAATGTCGACGAAGGCTGCTTCCATCCCCGGAAGCACGTTCTGAACACGACCCAGGTAGATGTTTCCGTGAATCTGATAGACGTCGTCGCTCGGCCGAGACACGTAATACTCGATGAGCGTACGCCCTTCGAGAATGGCGATGTGGGTGGCGTCTTCTTGTTTGGAGACCACCATCAGGTAGCGGCCGACGGGTCGACCCTTGCGGGACCGGCCCCGCCGGTTCTTCAGATCATCTTCGTCGAGCTCGACGTGGCTGTCGGCCAGGACCTGTGAGACGGGAGCCTCGTTGCGATTGCCGCCCCCCGAGCGCTGGTTGCGTGATCGACGCTGCCCCGAGCGCTTCTGACCTTTCTGGCCTTGACGCTGACCCTGTTTCTGACCCTGGCCACGGCCTTGGCCACGACCCTGCGACTGGTCGGCCGAAGAGCCAGACTCATCGTTGCTGCCCGACCCATCGGGGCCACCACGAGCGTTGTCGGTGCCTGCTCCTTTGCTCCCCCCTCGACGTCGTCGACGGCGTCGGGACTGGCTGGCGGAAGATGATCCGGCCGAGCTGCCCTCCTTGTTCTGAGTGTTCTGCTTTGCGCTATTCGATTCCTCTGTTCGGGCTGGTGCTGGTCTCGTATCGCCGATCTTCGGTTTGGCTGAAGTGCTCCCGCTTGCTGGTTCGTTGCTCGCCGGTGGCCGCTTGTTCCCGTCTTGGGTGCGGCCTCTCTGCGAGGGGTTAGGTGTTCGACCTGCGGAGGATCCTCCGCTTTCGGACACGTCGGACATCGTGGTGATCCCTTCTCATGAGGCACGTTTCAAGTCGTGCCTGGTCGACAGACCGGGTGGTCTCACCGGTTCGCACCGGGTCCCGTCGACAGTCATCCATTGGTGAGTTCTACGAACGCGACCCTCAGCGAGCTCACTATCGCTCGCCAGAGCAGACCCAATCACCCGCACCAGTTCGGCGGGGCGCAGAGACACCAAGTCGGTGCCGAGGCGCGTACGCAACTCCACACCATCACCCGTCGGCCCAACTACCTCGAGATGGAGGATTGCGGGGCGGACGTCGGCAACGGTGGTCTTCTTCTTCCTCACTCGCTCCACTGAGAGCTCGGAAGACGCCATGATGTCTCCAACCGCAGCGGAGACGTCGGCCAAGGGGCTGCCCGTGACCTCGATACTCCAGTCACAGCAGACTATGGCTTGTTGTAGTGAAGGTGTGCCGCGCTGCAAACCAATGACCGCGTGAACGGTGATTCCCCCAGGGAGAGCGTTGGTGAACGCGGCTGGTAGTTCCTCGAGGTCAACTGGCTCATAGAGCACGACGTCGAGGTATTCGGCTTCCGACTCATACGCAACCGTGAGGGCAAGACCAAAGCTCAGCTTGGGTCGTGGTGAGAAGCCCTCCGTGTAGGCCACGGGGAGTCGAAGCTTTCGCAAGGCCCGCTCGAAGAGTCGGGCCACATCTCGATGGCTGGCGAAGCGAACTCGGCCAGCCTTGGAGAATCTGATTCGTAGAGTTGTCGCCGTTGGCTCGGTCATAGTGGGACCGCCTGAGCACCGGCCGCCACCTGGGCGGCCTCGGTCGCCCGGCGCGACAGCAACTCTACCGGTACTGCGCCACCGACAGTTAGATCCTGTCCCGTTCCCTGACTACCGGCTGCTGGTGGTACGGCCGAAGCGACAACGTGCTCGATGCCGAAGCCGGTACAAGCTCCACAGTCATAGCATGGGGTCCAGCGGCAATCCTCGAGACCGACCTCGGCCAAAGCGTCTAGCCAGTCCTGCCAGAGGAAGTCTTTGTGCAGCCCAGCTGAGAGGTGATCCCAGGGGAAGGCCTCGGCCTCGGAGCGGTGACGGTAGACGACCTCTTCGACGCTCACTCCATTGTCGGCCATGGCTTCCAACCACAGGTCGAGGTCGAAGTGCTCTGACCACTCCTGGAAGGTGCCGCCGCTTCGCCACACCTGTTCGATCACTGCTCCGATCCGACGATCACCACGACTGGCGATTCCTTCAACCAATGTGGCCTTCGGATCGTGCCATTTCAAGCTGACGCCCTTCATCTTCTTGGTGGCATCACGCAGCAGGTTGACTTTGCGTTGCAGTTCGCTGCTGGTGTTCTGGCCGAACCACTGAAATGGGGTGAATGGCTTGGGCACGAATCCACCTATCGAGACGGTGACGCTGGCCCGCTTGTTGTGTCTCTTGCCGATGGCGACACAGCGCTTCGCCAGCTCCGCGATACCGAGGGTGTCCTCGTCGGTCTCCGATGGAAGGCCGATGAGGAAGTAGAGCTTGACCCGCTGCCAGCCCTGGGAGAAGACAGCATCGACGGCATCGTAGAGGTCCTCATCCCTGATCAACTTGTTGATGATCTGACGCATCCGCCAAGTCCCGGCTTCGGGGGCGAACGTCAGTCCTGTCCGTTTGGCTCGTTGGAGCTGGGCCGCAATCCCGACACCGAAAGCGTCAACCCGCAGACTTGGCAGCGAGACCGAGACGGTTCCCGAACCGGCCTGTTCGCTGTCATCCATGATGTCGTTGACCACCGACTCGACTCCGCTGAAATCAGCGGTCGACAGGGAGGTCAGGGTGACCTCGTCGTAGCCTGTCCGGGCCAGCCCGTTGGCGACCATGGTCCTGACCTGATCGGCCGGGCGCTCCCGCACCGGTCGAGTGATCATTCCCGCCTGGCAGAAGCGACAGCCACGGGTGCAGCCCCGGAAGACCTCGACGTTGAGCCGATCGTGGACCACTTCGGTCAATGGGGCCAGTTGCTGCTTGGGGTATGGCCAGGCGGCCAGGTCAGCGATCGTCCTCTTCTCGATCTGGGTCGGGGCCGTCACCTCGATCGCTTCGATGGAGGCCACGCAGGGCCCGTCATAGCTGACCTCATAGAGGGAGGGCACGTAGACCCCATCGATGGAGGCCAGCTCAGTCAGGAGATCGTGGCGGGCCCCACCGACCTGGCCCTTGTGAGCCGTAATGACCTCGGTGATCTCGCCGACGACCTCTTCACCATCACCCAGCACCACTGCGTCAACGAAGTCGGCGAAGGGTTCAGGGTTGTAGGTGCAGTGACCACCCACCAATACGAGGGGGTCCTCGGTGGTGCGGTCAGCTGATCTGACTGGCAACCCGGCCAGATCAATGCAATTCAGCAGATTGGTGTAGGTCAGTTCAGCGGACAGGTTGAACGCCAGCAGATCGAACTCGTTGGCCGGAGTGTGATGCTCGACCGAGAACAGGGGGATTCCGGTCTCCCGCATCAGCTCCTCCAAATCGACCCACGGCGCGTAGGAACGGTCAGCGGTCGCATCATCGCGCTCGTTGACGATCTCGTAGAGGATCTGAAGGCCCTGGTTGGGTAGGCCGACCTCATAGGTATCCGGATAGACGAAGCACCAGTTCACCAGATGGGAAACTGGGGCTTTCGCCTTTGCTCCGTCTTCGCAGCCGATGTAGCGAGCTGGTTTCTGGACCCTGGGCAACAGTGGCTCGAGTCGAGACCATAGGGAGGTCATTCCGGCTCAGCCTATCGGCGCCACTTTGGCCCGAGGTGGGATGCCTCACTGACCTGACCAGGGGTTTGGCGATGAGACGAGAGTGCTACTACTTGGCCAGGGCGGGAAAGAAGATGGCAATCTCCCGCTCGGCCGACTCGTTCGAGTCCGAACCGTGGACGAGGTTCTCGGTCATCTCGGTCCCGAGATCGCCTCGGATCGTCCCAGGAGGGGCTTCGGCCGGGTTGGTGGGGCCCATGAGGGTGCGCACCATGGCAAAGGTGTCTTCGGGGCCCTCGACAACGGCGATCATGGCCGGGCTTCGGCTCATGAAAGACACCAGGGAGTCATAGAACGGCTTGCCCTGGTGTTCGCCATAGTGACGACCCAACGTCTCGGAATCGAGGGTGCGGAGCTCGGCTGCAACCAGCTTGAGGCCCTTTCGCTCGATCCGATTGAAGATGTCACCGACATAGCCACGCTCGACGGCATCGGGTTTGCAGATCACAAATGTTCGACTCACGGGAGCGAGGGTAGCGATCGCGAAGCCGCTTGGAGCGCCCGGTCACGCCTATCGGGCGGCCCGCTAGGAGAACCGGAACTGGGTTCTGACGTGGCCGGTGCAGTTGCCGTTCTTCAGCTTGCTTGCGCCGGTTGGGTGGGAGTCGCGGAAACACTTGGCCTCCGCCCGGTTGCGAAGGGAGTAAACACCGCCGCCGAGATCCTCGATATCCCATATCTGCCTGTCGTCCCCAGTACAAGTAAGGAGCTGGACGTTGGAACTCTGGTTGGTCAGGCACAGGCCGGCGCTTGCCGGATCGGCGAATTGGATGCCGACGGCGACGCCGGTACCCGTCATGACGATCTCCTGATCCTGACCCCCATCACAGGTGTGGCCACCACTGACCCCCGAGCCGTCCACTCCGGGATTGATCGCCTCGAAGCAGAGGGTTGGGTTCTGCTCGCTCTTCATGGCCCCCTGGAGGATCACACCGCCGCTCGGAAAGCCGGGGGCAGTAGTTGTCGAGGTGGTGGAAGAAGAGGTCGTGGAAGAAGAGGTGGTAGTGGAAGAAGAGGCGGTCGTTGTTGTGGTGGTTGTGGTCGTAGTCGTGGTGGTCGTTGTTGGGGCTGGTGGTTGGGTCAACGAGGGGGGTACAAGGGGCGAGGTCCAACCGTCATAGTCGGCGGCCAGACTTCTGGGGGTGCCGATATCGCTCCCGGCGTTGCTGAGATAGTCACCCGACTCTGATTCGAGCAGGGTGAGAGCCCCGATCGTCGCGGCCACGAGCACGGCAAGGATCACGGCGTACTCCGAGAACGTAGCCCCCCGCTGTGGGGCCGCGTCGGATCTCCAGGAACGAGTCATTGGTCCCCCATCGGCGCATCGACACACAACCTTGACTGTTACGGCTCATTGGAGGCCGAACTGAAGGCCTAGGCGGCACCGATAGCGCGAGCAACAGGGCGAATGTCGCCAACGATGTAGTGGGTACCGGAGACCATGATCAGATCGTCGGCCGCAGTTACAGCCAGGGCCCGATGAAAGGCGTCGACAGGTTTGACAACGATCTCGGCCGAAAGCCCCATGGCCTCAGCCGCTGCGGCCAACTCCTGGGCGGGCAGGGCCCGTGACCAATCCGGTTCACAGCAGATGATGGCGTCGAAGCCTGAAGCCCGGATCGACTCGAGCATCTCGGTTGGGTCCTTGCTCTTGAGCAACCCGATGACGAGCACCCAGGACCCAAGGCGGGCAAAAGCTTCGTCGAGAGTGTCGGCCACAGCCTTCACCCCATCGGGGTTGTGGGCTCCGTCGAGGATGATGGTCGGTTCGCGAGCCACGATCTCGAATCGGGCCGGAAGCTCGACCGTGGTGAGGGCGAACTCGATCAGATCCCGCTGCACCGGCCGGCCGAAGAAGGCTTCGACGGCACAAATGGCAGTAGCCAGGTTGTCACCTTGGTGACGGCCATAGAAGGGCAGGAAGAGCTCGTCGTAGCTGGCCTCTGGCGTGATGAGGTCGAGCAGGCGGCCACCGACCGCGAGCCGGTTCGAGTCCAAATCGAAGTCACTACCTCTGGTCCAGGTGGCTCGAGGGCTCTCAGCTTCGAAGATCGGTGCCAGCTCCTCCATCGGAGAACCGAGAATCAGGTGGCTTTGCGGCTTGATGATTCCGGCCTTCTCCCCCGCCACATCCTGACGCCACCCAGGTCCGCCCGAGGTGTGGTCCTTGCCGATGTTGGTGACGACGGCGACATCACTGTCGACGACATTGGTGGCATCGAATCGGCCGAGAAGACCGACCTCCACAACAGCAACGTCGACGGCCAATTCGGCGAACCACACGAAGGCTGCGGCCGTCAGCAGTTCGAAGCGGCTGGGTACGATGTCGAGCATGGGCTCGACGGAGGCCAGGAGGCCAATGACCCTGCCGAAATCCTCGTCGCTGATGGGGCGCCCAGCCCAGCTGAGACGTTCATTGATGCGCTCGATGTTGGGGCTCGTGTAGGCCCCAACCGACAAGTCGGTGGCCTGGATCAGGGCGCTGATGAAACGGGTGACCGAGCCCTTGCCGTTGGTCCCAGTCACATGGATGATGCGGTAGGCCTTGTGGGGATCACCCAGAGCCGAGAGAAGAACCCCCATGGGCTCGAGCGATAGGCCCGAAGTCTGGCCCGCGTTTGGCATGACGGGACCTGGATCGGGATGAGGAGCAGCTGCTCCCGCTGATCCGCCCAATCCAGTGTGCGTATCGAATCGGGTGGCCCGGTTCCCCTCGAGGTTCGTGTGCTGGTCGAGGTAGGCCAGCGCGGTGTGAAAGTCCAAGGTCGCTCAGGCCGCCATGTTCAGATGATGGAAATGAACTACGAGGCAGCTCGGCGAGGGCGTTGCCGGCTCTCGCTGCGCGGTACCAGCGTTGGATTCACCCGATCCAAGACGACCTCTGCATCGATCACACATCGGCCGATGTCCTCACGACCAGGCAGGTCATACATGACGTCGAGGAGCACCTCTTCGAGAATGGCTCGCAGACCACGGGCGCCAGTGCCTCGCAACAGGGCCTGGTCGGCGATGGCAACGAGCGCATCCTCGACGAACTCCAGCTCGACGTCTTCCATCTCGAAGAACTTCTGATATTGCTTGGTGAGGGCGTTCTTCGGCGTGACCAGGATCTGAACCAGGGCGTCACCACTGAGGTTGGTGACCGTGCCAATGACGGGCAGTCGGCCGACAAACTCGGGGATCAGCCCGAACTTGAGCAGGTCCTCGGGACGGACCTGGGCGTAGACGTCGTCGAGGTTGTTGATGCCCGACCCCGAGATGTCGGCCTGGAACCCGACCGACTTGGCCCCGATCCGACGCTCGATGATGGTCTCGATGCCGGCGAAAGCACCACCACAGATGAACAGGATGTTCGACGTGTCGATCTGGATGAAGTCCTGATGGGGATGCTTGCGACCCCCCTGAGGGGGAACGGAGGCGACGGTGCCCTCGAGGATCTTGAGCAGCGCCTGCTGGACCCCTTCTCCTGAAACATCACGAGTGATGGACGGGTTCTCACTCTTGCGAGCGATCTTGTCGATCTCGTCGAGGTAGATGATGCCGGTCTCGGCCCGCTTGACGTCGAAGTCAGCAGCCTGGATCAGCTTCAGAAGGATGTTCTCGACGTCTTCGCCGACATAGCCGGCTTCGGTCAAGGCGGTGGCATCGGCGATGGCGAAGGGCACGTTGAGCATTCGAGCCAGGGTTTGGGCCAGGAGGGTCTTGCCACACCCGGTCGGCCCCATGAGCAGGATGTTCGACTTGGCCAGTTCGACCTCGGAGCCGGTCTGGGAGCCGTACTGGATCCGCTTGTAGTGGTTGTAAACGGCAACCGAGAGGATCTTCTTGGCTGCGTCCTGGCCGACGATGTAGTCGTTCAGGAAGTCATAGATTTCGCGGGGCTTGAGTAGCTCCTCGAAGCTGAGCTCTGACCCTTCGGCCAACTCCTCCTCGATGATCTCGTTGCACAAGTCGATGCACTCGTCGCAGATGTAGACCCCGGGGCCGGCGATGAGCTTCTTGACCTGCTTCTGCGACTTGCCGCAGAAGGAGCACTTGAGTAGCTCTCCACCCTCTCCAAACTTCGCCACGTCAGTACCCCCCTACGAGCCGACGGCCCGGATCGGACCACTGGCATCAGTGCTGTTCCGCTCGCTCAACACCTCATCGATGATCCCGTATTCTTTCGCTTCCTCGGCCGTCATGACAAAGTCACGGTCAGTATCGGCCGCCACCTTCTCTATCGACTGGCCGGTGTGGTGGGCCAGGATCTCCTCCAAGGCCCGCTTCAGACGCTCGATTTCGGCGGCTGCGATCTCCAGATCGGAGACCTGCCCTTGGGCCCCGGTGTAGGGCTGGTGGAGCAGGATCCTGGCGTTGGGTAGAGCCAAGCGCTTCCCGTTGGTGCCGGCTGCCAACAAGATGGCGGCGGCCGAGGCGGCCTGGCCGAAACAGATCGTTGTGATGTCGGGTTTGATGTACTGCATCGTGTCGTAGATGGCGAACATCGCATTGATGTCACCACCTGGCGAGTTGACGTAGACGCTGATGTCACGATCGGGGTTCTCCGATTCGAGGTGCAGCATCTGGGCACTCACCACATTGGCAACACCATCATCAATGGGAGTACCCAAGAAGATGATGTTGTCCTTCAGCAGCCGCGAGTAGATGTCAGCGACGCGTTCGCCTCGACTGGTCTGCTCGATGACTTGTGGGATGATGTAGCTCGCCTGTGCGGGGTCGGGCGTCACTGGTCGTCCTCTCGTGATCCGGCGACCGCTGCCTCCTCTAGGCCCTCGCCGGATGTTTCGTCCTGGGTTGGAAGTTGTAGCGCATCTGGGCTCACTTGTTGGCCATCCTCGTCCACAAGCTTGGCTCGGTCGGTGACCCAGTCGAGGGCTTTGCCTTTCAACAGGTCAGATCGCAGGGCCGACATCCGGCCCGCGTCGACGAATTCGCTGTGAATCTCGTCGAGAGGGCGATCGATCTGTTCTGCCACTTCACTGAGCTGATCGGTGATGTCGGCGTCAGTGACCTCGATGCTCTCGGCCTCGGCGATCGCTCGGAGGGCAAGGTCGAGCTTCGATGTGGTCTCGGCCTGACCTCGTAGCTCGACCAGCAGATCTTCCTGGGTTTGGCCGGTCATTTGCATGAAGCTCTCGAAGTCGACGCCTTGGGCCTGGAGTCGCATGGCCATGTCTTGGGCCCGGTTCTCGACCTCCATGTCGATCATGGCGGAGGGCACGAGCTCGTCGTCGACCAACTCCGCCAACTTTTCGGCTACCCCATTGCGACGGGCAGCCATGGCCTGGTTGACCTTGGCTGTCTCCATGTTGGTTCGGTAGTCGGCTCTCATCTCCTCCAGGGTCTCGAACTCGCTGTTCTCGGTCACCCATTCATCAGTCGCCTCGGGGAGCACCATCTCCTGGATCTCCTGGACCTCGACGCTGAACTCCAGAGGCTCCTCCTCGTCTTCGTCGGGATGGTCGGCCGAGAAGTCGACGGAGTCACCGGCCGACGCGCCGGTGAGGTGGTCATCCAGCTCCACGACTCCGGCTGCTCCGCTACCGATCTCGTAGACATAGCCCTCGGTGGTGAATCCGGGGACGGACTCGCCCCCGTGGGTGGTCTCGATGTTGATCACCGCTCGATCACCCCCGGCGCCGGCCCGGTCGACGGTCTTCAATTCACCCAAGCGGGATCGGATCCGGTCGATGGCCTCGTCAATCTCGGTTTCGCTGACATAGATGGCTGGGATCTCGATTTCGAGGGCCTGGTAGCTGTCGACCGAGATCGACGGTCGGATCTCGACGACGGCATCGAAGCTCACGGGGCCATCCTCATGGCCGTCGGTGATGTCGATCTCGGGGGGAGCGATCACATCGACTTCGTGTTCCTTGACGGCCTCGGTGTAGTAGTTGGGCAGGGCCTCGCGGAACGCTTCGTCTCGGGCGTATGACTGCCCGATCCGAGCTTCGAGGACCTTGCGAGGCGCCTTGCCCGGTCGAAAGCCGGGCAAGCGAACCTCCTTGGCCAAGCGCTTGAACGCGGCGTCCAAGTCTCGTTCGAACTCCGATTCCTCGACCTCGACGACGACCTTGACCTTGTTGCCCTCGAGGGCCTCAACTGTCGATTTCACGTATCGAAGTGTACGGGGACTGACGCCCGACCCGGTCTGAGTTGGCGGCTGAAGGGTCCCTGATGGCTGGCGGTTTGATGGCTGGGAGCCGTGTCCACGGTTGGCCGGTTCAGAGCCGGGAGCCCAAGACGGGGTGGAGTTTGGCTAGCGCACTTGATCTGGCATCACCGGTCGGGGGTTCGGATCTCCCCGTCCCGAGTCGCTACTAGATGGCAGGCCAGAAGGCGAGACCATCGCTGGCGCCCCGAGATCAAGGCTCGGATCGTTGCCGATCAGCCGGTCTGTGGCCCTTGCGCTGCGAACTGTTGGTAGACGCTTGTCCAATCGGATCGCGGCTGTTGGGGCGGGATTCGACCGTCGTGTTGGTGGGTAGTGAGGGGTGGTTCCGACAACCCATCGAACCCGGCGGAGCATCGAGACCATCGAACAGGCCATCTTCGCCGCTGAGCGCCACGAGACGGTGCTCGAGAAGCGGTGACCAATCGCCACCGGAGCTTCGACGATCCTTCGGTGTCCGACCCGATAGGCCACACTGAGCAACTCGAGATCGAAGCCAAAACCGCGTTCGGTCGTGTGCGGTAGTGCGTCGTGGAGAGTCTCCCGGGTGAACACCTTGACCCCCACTTGGGTATCAGAAACCGAGACGCGAAACAGGAGACGGACCAACAGCTGGAAGCCCCACGAATAGACGCGTCGGATCGGCGGATACTCAACGATCGATTCCGGGTGACGTTTCGACCCGATCACGGCGTCAGCTCCGTACAGCGTGAGCAGGTCGAGATAGTGCGGGATATGTGATGGAGCGATGTCTCCGTCTGCGTCCAGAAACGCGATCCTGGCCCCGGCCGCGACCTCGATCCCGTCTCGAAGTGCGGCCCCCCTACCCCGATTTGTCTCGTTCATGATCAGGCGAATGGACCGCTGGTCAAGCTCCCCGAGACCCTGAGCGGTCCCGTCGCTCGACCCGTCATCGACGACGATGATCTCGAAGGACCAGCCCGTGCGGCTCATGATCGCCGCCACGTCTTCGATCTGTGCGACGGCTGACGGTCCGGAGTTGTAGACGGGCAGGATGATCGAGACATCGATTGAGGCCGGGAAGGCGAGGGGCTCGTGGCTGGATGGGGTACGACCCTTCAAGGAGCCAGGAAAGCTGAGCCACAGAGCGGCGACCGCGCCAACTACCGATGCCAGCGCAACCTGAGTCGGAGAGCGGTGGAAGAGCAGGGCTGAGACCACGATCAGAACCGGGCCGAACCAGACTGAGCCAGCACCGAGTCCGAGGGCCAGCCGATAGTGGACGAAGAGGTTTGTGGCGGCCAGTATCCCGGCCGTGACTGCGAGGATGGTGACCAGTGAGTTGGCCGGTGCGAACTCACTTCCAAAGACCCGCGTCATGAGTACATGACCGCCCACGAAGACCACAACTATTGCTGCGATGCTGACTGCAAGCGTTGCCGCCAAGGCTCCGCGCAGTATCTTCGCGACCTCGGTCGCTTCGGCCCGGACCATCTTGGCATGGGCGACGAGTGCTATCGACTGGGGTACGAACAACACCGCTCGAGCGACGGTGGCTGCGGCGATATACCCCCCGGCATCGTGGGCCGGCAGGAAGTGTCTGGCGAAGATCAGGTCAACCGCCAACATGGCCCAGAGCCCCGAGAACGCAGTGGCTGAATCCCAGGTGTCACACCATCGGACTCGGAGCGGCAAGCCCCTTCTGGTGAGCCAACGACGGGCTCGCCACAGCAGTGAGACGGCCAGCAGGGTCTCGACGAAGAAGATGAGTGCGGTCGCCGTTGACAGGCTGGTGCCGGCGTTCAACAAGAACCAGGCTGCTGTCACCTTTGCCGCCGTGCTGGCCGTGATGGACCCGGCAAGGGCCCCGAAGCGATAGTCGGCGAGAAGAATGCCGCGCCCGACCGTCCCAACGAACGACGGGACCAGGAAGGCCGCCATCCACAAGATGGGAACGATCGAGTCGAGGTGCAGATACGAGGCCAGGACCGGGCCTGCGGTCATTGTCAGCGCTGCCCCTGCGAGTGCTCCGAGACCAACACGAATCGTCAGTCGCTGCGCCGAGGTCGGGCCACCTTGGGCCATGGCCAAGGTCTCGGCTGCGGCCTTGGTCGTGGCCACCTGGAGGGTGGCCGCCGGCAAGGAGGCGGCGAGCATCACGGCCAGGAGGGTGCCGAGCGCTCCATAGCTCTCCGGGCCCATGCGATGGCTTGCGATCGTGTGAAAGAGGAGATTCCCCACATTGGCCAGGGCCAGTGAGGCGACGAACCCAGAACCACCGCCACTGCTGATTGCCTGTCGCA
>JAAETV010000284.1 GCA_024227975.1 Actinomycetes bacterium | reverse complement strand
GGTGAGCTGGCCGGTGTGGTGCAGGAACTCGGTCCAGGTCACCTCCGAGCGTTTCGGCGCGGGTTTGATGTTGTTGTCTTTGAGGGTTTGCCACACTGTTGCTTGTGCGATCCTGTGGCCGAGACCCGTGAGTTCGCCGTGAATGCGACGGTATCCCCACGTCGGGTTCTCCTTGGCGAGGCGAACAACCGGGCGGCGCAGCTCTGCAGCGGTCGAGGGTCTGCCCAGAGGTGGGTAGGTGGCTGGGTCCAGTGTCTGGTGACGCGTCTTCGGTGCCAGTGCAGCAATGTCTCGGGTGTCACGATCCAGCCCTCCCGCAGTCGGCGGGGGAGTGCCGCGGTGATCGCTCCGAGCAGGGCCCGGTCGTCGTTGTTCGCAGCCGGACGGCCGACCTGGCGACGCACGACCTGGAGCTGGTGGCGAAGCACGACGATCTCGAGATCTTTCGACCGTCCAGAACAGACAGTGAGGCGGGCGAGTGCAGCGATGAGACGAAAGAGGAGGCGAAACATGAGAGACCAGGATGGAAGCGTCTGCCCTGGTCGCCACCAACACGCGAGTTTCCGAGCCCCACACGGCTCGCTGTCTGTGCCCCCGGTGCCACCGATCGGCCCGGCTGGTCGACGCTTCGAGATGGCGGTGGCGGATTCAGGTAGTCGCGAGCATCGGAGCTGAACCATCGGCGGGGAAGCTGATGTTGTAGCTCTTCCCTGGCGCGATGTCGCGCGTGTCGCAGAGGTGGTCGACCCGATTCTTGATCCGGGCCATCGCACCACTGGGCTCCTCGTCGGGGACCGATGGGTAGGGTTCGTCAGCAGTCGAGACGAGCGCCACGCGTTGTCGGCCGTCGTGAGATGCTGCAGGAAGAATGGTGTCGAAGATGTCACCGTCCGGCGTGGCGTTGTGGCTGCCGTGATGGCCCATCTTCAGGAAGTGCACCGGTTTCAGCACGTTCTTCCGCTTGCTCATCTCCTTCCAGCTCCGCTGCTCGGCATCGCCTGGAAACAGCAGACGCCAGCCCCGCCATTCGAGGCAGACCACAACGCTGGTGTTGTTGTTGGCCTTGTCGATCGCCAACAGGTTGTCGTAGAAGCCGTTCTGCCGGTGCCGAATGAGGTCGTAGAAGGCGCCGGCGTCGACTCCGGGCGGCGGCACGAGCTCGCTGCTTCTCGCTCCCGACGCCAATCCCGAAGCACCGACGGCGGCAAACGCGTTGGGCGTGAAGCGACCGTGGTAGCTCGAGGTGTCCTCTTCTGGAGCCCAGACCTCGATCCACAGCTCGTCGCAGGGGTGGGGCCACGACGCGATCCGCTTTGGACCGTTCCGTCGTGACACATAGCTGTGCTCTCCGGGATGCTCCTTCAGGAAGTCGACGCACTTCTTGGTGCTACGCGTCGGATTGCTCGCGGCCAGCGCGTCGGGAACGATGCCGTTGTTCAGCAAGAGAAAGTCGATCGATGGCTCTGTTCGCAGCGTCAGTGGGAGGCCGTCGGCGATCCCGCGTAGGGTTTCCGTCAACTTCTTGTTCCGCTTCTTCGCCTCTTCATGGCCTGGTCTTTCGTAGTACCCGTTTTCGGCCGATGCGGTCATCCAGATGCGGGAGATGTCGAGGTCGAGGCCGTGCTCGTGGCTGGCGTAGAACAGACCCTGCACATGATCGAGATGTTCATGGGTGCTGACATAGAGGTCGAGGGGGCTGCCGTCCAACTCGTTCAGTACGTCGGCGACGATCGGCTCGAAGACGTCGTCGTGGCCTCCAGCGGAGGACAGCGCATTTCCGACATCGAACAGGATGTGGCGCGTCGTGGTGGTTCCGCCTTCGTCGGTGTCGGGGACCGACACTAGGATGGCATCGCCGAAACGGACGTTGTAGGCCCGTACTCTCAGGGCGTGCATTAGCGCTCGTCCTCCTGGTCCTCATCGTTGCCTATGAGATGAAGCGATCGACACGTGCTGCCCACCTGCATGCGATCCTGGCGAATCTTGCCGGCGATCGCTCCCTGCCGAGGAGATCCGTCGAAAGAGCGGGCATTTCCCACCACCAGCAGCTCCCGATCAACGAGATTCCGCAGATAGTCGTCTCGATCCTGACGCTGTTGCTCGTCGTTGTTGGTCTGCAGCAGGGCGCGTACCAGGCGGAGGTCCCAGTCGATGACCAGGGTGGCGCCTTTGGTGATCAGCCGGCGCTCGGGGAAGCCACCGCCGATCGGGTTCGGTTCGTCTTCTTCCCATGAGATCTTGATCACCAGCTCGCGGACATTCTTCCTCTTGGTGTACGGGAACACCTTGGACACATCGAGTCGGTCTCGTAGTTCGAACGCAACGCCGCTCGGGATGCCGAAGACGTTCCGGTTGTCGTTGACGAACTGCTGGGCGTGCCACTCACTATCCCGAATCGCGTCGAAGTCGGCCTCCGGATTGCTGAGTGACTCGAGTTCGTACAGCGTCGGGACCATCAGCTCGTCTGCCGTGGCGACGATGCAGCGCCGTACGAACTCGTCGATGATCACCTGGCGGTCCGCGTTGTCGTCGTCGCTGGGGTATGCGGCCATGTCGGCGGCCACAATCGCTCGGCCCAGATCGGCGAAGGACACCTCTCCAGGCGGAACGTAGTCCAGGGCCCTGAAGACGATGCGGGAGAAACGATCCCTCGCAATCCCCAGGGCCTTCCCGCGCGCCGCCTTCTGAGCCTTCTCACGGTCGTCTTCGTCTGCCATGTACTTGTCGTAGAACTTCTCGTACTGGGCGACGAAGGCGCGGTAGAGCGCGCCGGTGAGCACCTCACTCAACGCGTGAGGTTCGTCGCGCGCGACCTGATCTTCTTTCGGTGCGTCGTCGCACAAGGTCTTGTTGTTGTACGCGTTGCGCAAGTATGACCGGCGACCGAGGGAGATGGCATTCCCGAATTCCTCGGCCAAGGCCGTGAATTGGCTGCTTTCCCTGATCGTCCATTCCGGCCTCGAGACGATCTCGTCCACCAGGGGACGGTTGTCGAGCGCCCTGCAAATCGCCGTCAGGTCGGCGATCGATTCGTGAATGGCCAACGACTGGGGTGACGTCGCGTCGTAGAGGTCGGGACAGATCGCGTCGAGAACCGCGTGGCCGGTCTCGTGGGCGACGATGTCCGCCGAGAGACAAGTGTTCAGCGTCCCTCGATCCGTTTCGAAATAGAAGAACTGCAGGCTGTGCGACTCACGCTCGTAGAACGCATTGGGCCACTCGCCTGCTCGAGGCACGATGAGCAATTGGGGAGCCCCGAACGCCCATGCCAGCTTCCGACGTGATCCCAGAATGTTCTCGTCCTCGAACATGTCGATCGTCTTCCACACGGAGCCGAACACCAGCACCGCTCGGTACTCAGGCTCCTGGAAGTCGCTGGGGTCGATCAGGTAGGTGCGTCGCTTGTCGCCGTCGGCCGGCGAGAGCTTCGCGCCTGGGTGGAGCGTGCCGTCGGCGTTGAAGTCGACCACGGCGAGCCGTCGACTCACCGGGCCGTCCAGGAAGAACTCGTCCTCAAGGTCGCGTCTGAGCGCAACCGTTGATCCGCCCCTGAGCATCGAGAGCTTGCTGTCCTGGAAGAGGGTGGGAAGCCGCACCTTCATCGTGATCCTCTTTGTTCAGCGCCAGCTCCAGCAGCGGCCTAGCGCAACGACAGTGAATAGGCGCCAAAACGTTCTTCGGAGTAGTGCCGGATCCGCACGAGGTAGTCACCGGGGGCCAGGTGCTCCACGATCTTGGCGTTCAAGCCGACACCGCCGTCGTCATTTGACCGGACCAAGAACGTGTTGTCGTCAGGGCCGTACAGCGCCATGACCACGTCGGTGTCACCGCTGGTCTCCAGCGTGAACGTGTCGGCGTCATCGACCGAGAATAGGTAGTGGTCTTCCTCCCCTGGACTGCCGATGTCGGCGTCGGTGGTGTCGCCCGGCACGATACCTGTGACCGATGGGAGAGCATGCGGATACATCATGTCGATGAAGACCTTGTCCATGTCCGACAGCACACGATTCCACCCGATCTCGAAGTCGCCCTCGGTCAGAGCCTGTGGAACCGCGTATTGCATGATCGAATCGCGGTCGTAGTTGGTGTGGTTGAAGAGCCTGGGGTCCCGGCGGCGCAGCACGTTCCGCTCGGTCTTCTCGGCATCCCAGCCTTGGAGCTTGTAATAACGGAACACGGCGTCACGGTTCCAAGGGATGCTGGCCACGGGGCTCTGTTGTTCATGGATTGCCGCCAAGGCGTGGCCAAACTCGTGCAGCACAACTCGCGAGTACTCGTCGTCGGCGCTGTTCGGTGTGAGCCAGCCATAGTTCATCGTCGCTTCGTTCGAATCGATCACCAAAGCGTCGGTTCCGAGATACGACCAGGAGCCTTCATGCTGGAACGAGATCCGAATCTCGGCTGAGGAATCGCCGTCGGCGACGAAATTGAGCTTGATGTTCGCGTGGTCCTCCCACACCTTGGCCCACTGAGTGACCTGGGCTTGGACGGCTGGGGCACCGTCCATGTAGCTCACGGTGATGGTTCTCCCGGGAGCCCATCTCTTCTCGGTGAACAGTGCCAGCTCGAACGGCCCGCCACCACCTGATGGCGTCGGGGGTCGGCGCAGCGGGGCGTTGTTGGGGTTCTCGTTGATCGCTGCCTCGGCAGCATCGATGAACTTGTCGTCCGGCACGTCCAGGCGGGTGCAGATCGCCACGGAAGCGAGATCTGCGTCGCTGTAGTCAGTCATTGTCAGCTCTCTGATCGATGCCGGATGATGCCAACACCACATTTAGCATAAACAGCGTCGCTACTTCTGTCGATGGCGACCAGACAGTCTGCGGCCTTTGAAAAGGGGGACAACTGAATCGGGCACCTCGGATCTGATCTGAGGGGGAACCGATTGCGGGTTGAAGCATCCTTGGCGCGGTACAGGAGCCCTGCGATTCTGGCGGTATTCTCACGACCATACCAATACATAGTGTCGGGCAGCCTGGGTGGCGATTGTCACTGATGCTCGCCAATGTCAACCGTCGTCCATGACTCAGTACGCGCAGGTCAAGCTCACCGAACACGTTGTCGCCCACCAGCACAGTGGCAGATCTGTGGCCGAGTGCCGAGCGCTGGGCGATTGGTTGAAAGTCAGGCAGGCTCTGATGGTGTCGATGTTTCGGGCGCTTGTGGTTCTACTGGGGCGGGGTCGGTGCTCGCGCCGAAACTCATGGCGACCCCGGCTGGGCCTTCACCGAATTGATCGGGTGGGTGGCCATCCAGGCCGAAGATGGTCTGCCACATGGCGGTGACGTTGTCGTTGCGGGCTTGGCTCCAGTCGTTGTCATAGGGGAGCGGGGATGTTCGCTGTGCAGCCTCGATGGCGAGGTCGAGATAGCTTGGCGTGGCTTCTGTCCCCGGTGCCTCGAACACGGGTCGCACGTCTTCGACGAGTCGGCCGACACCGGCGCCGCGCAGGACAGAACCTGGCATCGATGCGAACCGGCGACCTAGCCGACACCGGGATCGAACCATCGGACGAGGCCATCCGACAATGGGACCGCCATCGCTGGACCCGATATCGCATCGCCGTCGGAGAACCAGTTGCGGACGAACTCCAGGTTCCAGGTCCCGTCGACTAGCCGGGGAGTGAGGCCGTACAAGGGCACGGCTGCGAGCAGCACTGGGAATGACAAGCTCATCCGTACCGCAACGATGATTGGCAGGTCCTCTGGCTTTGGCAGCAGGCGCAGTCGGGGGCCAAGCGCCTGGATGACCTCGTCGCGGACATCGGTTTTGCTGTGACGGACCATGTGGTCAACGACATCTCGCGGAAACAGCATGGAGAGCTCTTCGGGGTCGAAGGCCCAGATTTCTTCACGAAACGGAATCTGTTCTGCGGTGCCCCGACTCGGGTTCGTGGTGATCCCTACTAGCCCTGAAAGTTCATACGGATTTGGATTGATGGTGGTGGCCGGGTTTGGTGGGTTCTTCTGGTGGTGTTGCTGGGTGGGCCTGTTGTGGGGCGCGTTGAGGAGATCGATCGTGACTGGAGGCTGGTTGGTGGGCCTGAGGGGTTGGTGGTCTGGGCTGGTCCGTGCCGGGGCCTGGGTTCAGGCCAGGGCCGTTCTGAGTCGTTGGAGCGCGGTGAGGAGCTGATCTCGCCTGGGCCAGGTGTTGTCGATGCGGAGGTGGAGTTGTCGGCCTCGGGTGGCGAGTCGAGCGGCGACATGGAGGAGCCGGTAGCGGAGGGTTTTGGGTTCGGCTTTGGCTAGGTCTGCGTCGAGGCAGAGGAGTTGGGTCCAGGCCAACAGGTTCGATGCAATGACCGAAGCGGCGAGCCAGGCTTGGTTGCGGACGAAGTCTTCGAAGGGCAGGTTGGCCAGCCCGCAGGTCTTCCAGTTGCGGATGCGGTCCTCGACTCTGGCGTGGTGACGGTGACGGAGCTCAAGTTCAACGATCGGGCCAGGTGTGTTGGTGATGTGGCATGTGTGGCGCCAGCCTTCGATGGTGTCGAACACGCTGAGCTGGGCGCCTTGGTGGGGACGCTCTCGCCGGCAGATCAGCCGGATACCTTCGCCCCAGTTGGTGAGATCGACGAGGTCGGTGAGTTCGATCACGTAGGCGTCACGGCGGGTGGTCCCATCGGTGTTGATGGCTGGGTTCCAGTTCTCTTCTTGGACCAGTTCGAGGGCGTCGCGGAGTCGTTGGTCGATGGGGTAGCCGATGGAGAAGTCGATGTTGCGGGCCACGATCTCGTCAACGAAACGGTGGGTGGCACCAGCAGAATCGGCTCGGACCAGGATCGGGTGGACGACCTCGTCGGGGTCGTCCCCATCACCATGACCGACTCGATACCGCTCGGGGAGAGCGGCGACCGCTTGGTCGAGGCACCTCACGTGATCGGTGGCGTCGTTGGCCCCCGCGTTCCCGGCCCGGAGCATGGCCGTGAGGCACTCGTTGGTTTCATCACACCACACCCCCAGAGGGTGGAACCCGAACCCTCGCTTGTAGGTCGGAGCTGCGTCCTGTTTGTCCGAATGGGAGGTGACCAGGGTGGCGTCAAAGTCCAACGTCACCGAATCGAGGCCCTCCCCAGCAGCCCACACGCGGGCCCTGGCACCAGCCAACGCTGCATCGATGCCCCCCAACTCGGTCGAGGTGACCGCTTCGATGGCCCGCCACGCCGTTGGCAGCGACGCCACCGGACCGAACAGCTCGTCTTGCTCGCCCAACGCTGTGAAGTCGGCCAGACAATCAGCGCCGTTGGCGATCGCCACCCCCAAGTGGGCGAGAACCACCCCCGGGTCATGGGTATGCCACGAGATCCCACAATCGCCCATCGCCTCCGACAAGCCCAGAGTCAGACCCGTGCGGTCGGCCATCTCAGCCAACAACGCCGTGCCCGCCTGCGACACCAAACCCTGCCCGTCAGCCGATACCCCCAACCGACGAACCGACCGATTACGATGTGTGTTGCGCCACCACTGTGAGGTCAGCTGCCCCTCCCTGGCGGCCCCTGCGACAAGGCCGGCAGAGCTACGAGAGACGGTGGACGGTGTCTGCACTCGTCCATCTGCTGGACGGCCAGGCTGAGTCGCTAGGAATTGAGGTCCTAGGCGAGGAGTCGGCTGAGAGTTTCGTCTCGTGGCTGACGGTGTGATCGAGTGGCATCAAGTCAAGCAGCAACGCGCAGCGGGGCCTGGACAGTGATCGTGTTGGGGTCGGAGGGGATCCTGCCTCCGTGGCAGCCGAATCTGATGGGCGGCGACCGGTGCGTCTCTATTTGCAGCACCGGGGCAGATGAGCTGCGTGAGCTGAGCGATCGGGCAAAGGCGGCCGAGTCGTGGTTCTGAGTTCAACAAGGTGTTCCTTGGTACTTCCAGGAAAGATGCCGGAGAGGTCTATTGCACTTCTGCGGGCCTGCGACTGGTTCGAACCTGAGTCACGACACAGGATCTCGTCGCCATCACCTAGACCTCCTTGATGAGGCCTCTGTAGGGCAGCCGAATCTTCGATCCGTAGGGACCTTCGGGTCGTTGGATGCTGGCAGCGATGGCTATTGTGACTTCAACCTGGTCGGTACACCGAGCATTTGGCGTATACGTAGTTTGTCGAGTCCGCTAATGAGGCAGGTATTGTAGTCGTGGGCGGTCAGCGAGGGCAAGAAAGCCGTGGTGGCCAGCGAGGACCGGGTGCGGGCCCACACCCGACGATCGCCGGCGATCACATGGGCTTTCATGCTGGGACCCTTGCGACTGATGTACCAGAAAGCGAATCGCCGCATCAGGTTGTCGATTCCCAGAGCGTCAGTCTTCCACAACCGGGACGTGAACTCGTGCTAGTGATCGTCAACCAGCTCAGGAAGGGGACTGTTCCCGGCATCGGTCATTTCCAGCAGCGGACTGTCAGTCGTCGACATCGCCATACTCCTTCGCCGGGCTCATCAGCCCGCCCTCAGCCCCACGCCACCGCGGTAGACGAGGACTGGCCTGGGGTGCAACAAGATTTGATTGCCACTTCTGATCATCGAAGGGCACCCCAGACTGTGATGAAGGCCGAGGCCCGTGCGTGCCCATTCAAGCAGTTTGCTGCCGGGTAATTCCTCAATAGGTCGTGATGGCCAGGAGGGGTTGGATTGTAGCTGGTTGACCTCAACCATCGAGATCCAGACCATATTGCTAAGCGGGTAGCGCAGTTTCCATCGTCCATCGTCACCACTGATTGCTCAGCTACTAGGACTTTGGCCTCTGCCGTTCCCGCGGATCCTGCACCAGAGTTGGTGCCAGCGGGCACGATCGGGCAGGACGACACTCATGGTTGTGAGAGCCGAATCGGACGAAGAAGAAATGTCAGCCCCGGCTGCTGGAAGCCAGCCATCGGCTCCCCCGCCAGACGTGAACCCGGATATCGGTACGGTGCTCCTGAGTCAAGAGGTGAAGACCGAACGATTGCTGTCCGAGGTGCTGAGTGAGATCTTGGACGGACGGACGGTGTCACCAACCGACCATTTCTTCGATGATCTCGAGGCCGACTCGTTGGTTATGGCCCACTTCTGTGCCCGCGTCAAGAAGCGGAGCGGCCTACCGCCGGTTTCGATCAAAGAGGTCTATCGGAACCCGACGATCGAGCTCCTGGCCGCCGCCATCTCCCGCGTCAATGCGACGGCTCCAAGCGTCGAGGAGGATGCTGGATCGGGCATACCGCTTCAGGTGTCATCCAGGTTGTCCTCGGTTGTGTCGCCGCAAACACCGCTGACGGTCGGCGCCGCTCGACCTGAACCCGTGCGGGGGTGGCGCTACACCCGCTGTGGGGCGTTGCAGTTGCTCCCGTATCTCGGCGTCGTCTTCGTCTCGGCCCTGGTCATAACCCAAGCATACGAGTGGACTTCGGCCGCATCGGGGGCCGCCAGCACCTACTACCGGGCCGCCATCTTGGGCGGGGGCACTTTCGTGGCCTGGTCGACACTCCCGATCCTCACCAAGTGGGCTTTGGTCGG
>JAAETV010000283.1 GCA_024227975.1 Actinomycetes bacterium | reverse complement strand
GCCAGCTCGGCGTGGACCTCCAGCCCGATGATGAGCTCCCAGCCATCGGCCAGAAGATCCTGATCACCGGGGTGGGTACTGGCGTTGGTCTCGGTTGTCTCGCTGGTCAAGACGGGGGTGCTCATGATGCTGCCTCCTCGAGGACACGGGCCGCTCGGAACATGGCCACCTCACCCATCAGGGGGGCCATGACCTGGACCCCGATCGGTAGGCCGGCACCATCGGTCCCGAACGGAACCGAGATGGCGGGATGGCCGGTCAGGTTGGAGGGGATGGTGCAGACATCATTGAGATACATGGTGATGGGGTCGGCTTTGGCTCCGAGCTCGAAGGCCACACACGGCGACGTCGGCGACAAGAGGAGGTCGAAGTCCTCATAGACCCGCTCGAACTGGCGGATCATCAGGGTCCGAACCCTTTGGGCCTGACCGTAGAAAGCATCCCAATAGCCGGCCGAGAGGGCGTAGGTCCCCAACATGATGCGGCGCTTCACTTCCTCACCGAACCCGGCGGTGCGCGACGCGGCCATCATCGACGCCGTGTTTGGGCCGTCCTCGCGGAGCCCGTACCGCACCCCGTCGTAGCGGGCCAGATTCGAAGAGGCCTCAGCTGGGGCGATCATGTAATAGGCCGACAAGCCGGCAACGGTGGAGGGAACCGACACCGACTCGACCTTGGCTCCGGCTGCGGTCAGGGCGTCTACCGCATCGCTGGTACGAGCCAACACATCGGGCTCGAACCCGTCGAGACCACCCCCCGACAGCTCACTGACAATCCCGATGCGCAACCCTTCGATCCCCTCCTCGAGATGGTCGAGGATCGGAGGGCATGGCTCGGGAATCGAGGTCGAGTCGCGGGGGTCATGGCCACCAATGACAGATAGGGCCAGGGCGGCATCGCCGACGGTGTTGGCCAAGGGCCCGATCTGGTCGAGGGAGCTGGCGAAGGCGATCAGTCCGTAGCGGCTCACACCCCCGTATGTCGGCTTGAGTCCGACCACTCCGCACAGGGCCGCCGGTTGGCGAATCGACCCGCCGGTGTCGGATCCGAAGCTGAGGGGGACGAACCCGGCGGCGACGGCGGCCGAGGAGCCTCCGGACGAACCACCCGGGACCCTACTGGTGTCATGGGGGTTGAGGGTCGGCCCGAAGGCCGAGTTCTCCGTCGAAGAGCCCATGGCGAACTCATCCAGGTTCGTCTTGCCAACGATGACGGCTCCGGCCGCTACCAGCCGTTCGACCACGGTGGCGTCATAGGGGGGCTTCCAACCCTCGAGGATCCGTGATGAGCAGGTGGTCGGCACCCCGCGGGTGCACATGTTGTCCTTGAGGGCCACGGGGACACCGGCCAGGGGGCCTGGGTCGGCCCCCGAGGCAACGGTTGCGTCGACGGCTCGGGCCGCGGCACGGGCCTCGTCGGCCATCACATGGTTGAAGGCGTGGATCTCGCCATCGCCCTCAGCGATTCGGGCCAGGTGCTCGTCCACCACCTCGGCTGCGGAACGAGTTCCGGCCCGGACGGCGCTGGCAATATCGACCGCAGACAGGTCAGAGCTGGGCCTACCAGTGGTGCTCACGGTGCTTCTCCCAACGCGGGCGGGACCATGAAGAGCCCGTCTTCCTCGGCCGGGGCGGCGGCCAGGGCCTCGTCTCGCACCTCGGTCGAAGTATCGACGACGTCAGGGCGGAACACATTGACCAAGGGGTAGGGGTGGGCCGTCGGAGGCACATCGGCCACATCGAAGGCCTGGAGGTCACGAGCCCGGTCCAGTACCGCTCCCAGCTGGCCGGTGAAGAGGTCAAGCTCATCATCAGTCAGATCGAGGAGGGCCAACTTGGCCACCTTGGCCACATCGTCGCGGGTGAGGGCGGGACTGCCCGGATCGTCTTGGGTCACCAGCCAACTCTACGGAGTATCGAACGGTGCACCGACCGAGGGTGCCAGCTCAGTTGACCGAGCCGGGCGGGGCACTCCAACGAGGTAGCTTGGCGGGGTGGCTGCCCACCCCTTCCTGTCCGATGCTTGGATCGAGGCAGCCCGCGCCCTCCGGGCTCGCTATCGGGATCAGATGCCACCCCCACCCATTCCCGTCAGGCTCAATGTCGTCATCACGGAAATACCCCATCGGGATGAGGAGCTCGAAGGTCATGTCGATTCCACCGCCGGCCAGACGATCATCGAGCACGGCCATCTGGCCAAGCCCGACCTGACCATCACCATCGACTACGCAACAGCCAAGGCCGCCTTCGTCACCCGAGACCAACAGGCCGTGATGGTCGCCTTCTTTTCGGGCCGGATCTTCGTCGACGGTGATGCCTCCAAACTCCTCGCCCTCCAGGCCACCCAGCCTGACGAACCGGATTCCGATCTCGAAGGTCTCTACCGGGAGATGCGAGCGTTCACCGCCGAGGACTGAGGGTCAGGACTTGGAGGTGCGGATGACGACACCGGTTCCCTTGCTTCGGGACTCCCCAGCGGCGGGACTGGTCGACAGAACCGGCTGATTGGGGGGACCGATCGTGTCGATGACGGTGAAACCGGCTTCGACGAGCCGGTCGGCAGCCTCGGCCGGGTCGATCCCAGTCATGTTGGGGATGGTGGCGAAGGCGGAGCCTCGGGAGAGAACCAGCGTCAGCTCGTCGCCAGGGGTGAACGGTGCATCGGTCGGCGGGGTGTGGTCGAAGACGAACCCCTCGTCATAGATCTCGTTGTAGGCCTCTTCCTCCGTCACCACCAGACCAAGCTCGTCGGCTTGGGCCAGGGCCACCTCGAGGGAGAGGCCAACGAACGACGGGAGGGCTTCTGCCGACCCTCCCCCGGTACTGATGACCAGATCGATGGCGGTCCCCGCTGCGACCTCGGTACCGGGTTCCTCTCCGTCTGTGTAGATAGCTACGACCACACCCGAGGCGATCTCGTCGTTGAATTCCTTGATCAGGTTGCCAACAGCCAGGCCAGCCTCAGTCAAGGCGGCCGCTGCCTCCTCAGTGGTCAGTCCGACCAGCGGAGGTACGGGGCTGAACTCCGGTCCTAGAGAGACAACAATGGTCAACTCCGCCCCGGGGGCCAGGGCTCCAGTGGTCGGGTCCTGGCTGGCGATCTCACCCGCCTCGGTGGTGGCTCGGTACTCCTCGACAATCACCAGCTCCCAATTGTTGGTGTCCGCCTCGGCTTCCACCTCACCTACGGTCGATCCAACATAGTCACCAACCAGGGGCAAGGTCCGAGGGGCCAGGGTCGTCGGCGGAGGCGTCGACGAGCGGAGGGCAGGTACTACGAGGATGGTGATGATGGCGGCAACTACCGACCCGACGATCAGGGCCACCACGAGCGGGAGGCGCGGACGAAGCCGCTCTACCTTGACGGTCGGCAACGGGAGAACGGAGGCCGACGCTTCGACCGCGGATGCTGTCGGAGGCGGCGGCTGGGTAGCGCCTGGCTCCGAAAAGGCCGACAGGACCGAAGACAGTGGGGGGGTACGTGCTGCTTCTGGCTCACGATTCGGCTGGGCCCAGGTAGGAGCCACCAGGCCCGGGGCCTTGCCTACTTCGGGGACCTCAGGGGTGGGGGGAGAGGGCACCGGATGACGCAAGTCAGCGACTCGCTTCAGCTTGATCGGAGCCGGTGCGGTCGGCTCGTGCTTCCTAGCGAGAGGAATATCATCGGAGTGACGCTCCGTCGATGCGGGGGACGTCTTCGACTTCGGTTGAACCGGTACTGAGGGCTCGGACAGAAACGCCTCGACGTCGAGGGCCCGCTCTGAGATCGGCGCCGACGGCTCGGGTGTCTTGGCGTCAGGTGCGTCGTGCTCGGGGGCTCCGGGCTCAGATACTCCGTGCTCAGGCGCTCCGGGCTCAGATGCCTCGGGCTCAGGTGCTCGGTGCTCAGGTGCTCGGTATTCTGAGGCTCTGTGCTCCGGAGCGGCGGCTCGGGGGTTCGACCCGATACCGCTACGGGGACTCGTGCCACCACCGGCGGCGGGGCTTGGCAGCCCGCCGAGCCAAGGGGCTATCGGCGGCCGCTGCAGGACCGTGCCGTATAGGGGGTTTGGCTTGGGGATGGGCCGAGACTTGACCCATTCACCGGGCTGAAGTCGCGGCTCATCTGGCCCGCCCTCCCCACCGTCGTCGGCGTCGTCGCCGTCGTCATGGCGGAGGTCGACCTCGTCGTCGGAGCGTAAATCGACCTCATCCATTTCGATCTCGGATTCCGAGGTATCGACATCGGCCTCCGCCTCGTCGGCGGCGCCGCTGGTGAGATCATGCTGGCGGTAGGAGACAACAAGAGATAGCCGCCGAGGGCGGGGCAAGGCCCGGGCCGCCCTAGTCAGGGATTCGATCAATTCAGCTGCGGTCGGCCGTGAGGCGGGGTCAGCCCGCCCTGCCAGTTGTAGGGCGTCGCCGAGGGCCCCCAGTTCGGGCTGGGGACCCAGATCGACGTCTTGACGGAGCACCATGGTGGCCAGGGCATGCTCCTGCAACAAAGGCACTTTGCCGGTGACGGCCTCGATGATGGTGAGGGCGAGAGAGTAGACGTCGGCGGCACCGGAGACGACCTGCCCCAAGGCCTGTTCGGGGGCGGCGTAGCGCGCCGTTCCCACCAACACTCCTTCAGGTTCGACCCAGGCCGCTTCGGCCATAGCCCTGGCAATGCCAAAATCGGCTATGCGGAGCCGCCCTTCCTCTCCGAAGAGAAGGTTCGCCGGCTTGATGTCCCGATGGACGATGCCGAGCTCGTGAGCGTAGTTCAGCCCTTGCGCCACCTGGAGGCCAACCAGCAGGCCCTGGGACGGGGACAACCCCGTGGAACGATTGAGGATCTCCAACAGAGAGCCCCCGAGGAGAACCTCGGTCACGAGGTAGGGGGTCGGGGCTTCACCCCAGTCATAGACAGCCAGCAGGTTGGGGTGGCTCAGGGCCGCTGCCGCTTTGGCCTCGGCCCGGAATCGACGGAGAAACCGCTCCTCCTCCTTCAGACCCGGCCGCAGGCACTTGACCGCGACCCGACGGCCCAGGAGCACGTCTTCGGCCAGGTAGACCCAGGCCGATGCTCCCGATCCGAGGGGGGCCAACAATCGGTATCGATCACCCAGTATCTGTCCGACAGCGTCGTCAGCCGAACCCGATCGGCGGATGGGGCCGGGGCGGTTCGTATGGTGGCGGGTTGGGGGAATATCTGTCATGCGGCGGGATCCGTAGGGCTACGAGATGTACGGTCCGCCGAGACTTGACCGGCAGCCTAGTACCGCCGTGTTCTCGACTGAACCCCTTGTTGGCACAATGGTTCGGTGATCTCACGCACCCAACAACGACTGATCACCAGCGCCCTGCTGGCGGTAGCAGCTGGTGCCCTGGCCCTGGGGATCGCATACCAGGGAGAACGGCTGCCCGAGAGCCCAAACATCGCGGCAGCAGGCACCACGAGTCCCGGGGCCGCCGGTGCCGCCACCCCGGATGCAGCCGTGAATCCGATCCAAGGATTCCTACCCAAATCGGGCGCCGGCAGCGCCTGCCGAGAACCAGTCGGGGTCGATCTCATCGACGGCTACGCCGCTGTCCTCACCATCAACGGGACCCGGATCACCCCCGAGCAGATGAATGTGGTCTTGAGCCCAACGGGTGAGTTGACCAGGGAGATCACGGCATCACGGTCTCTGGGCCACTATACGTTCGGTCCAGAAGATGACTGCCCCAATGGGCCCGTCATCCGAGCGACCAACAATGTGATACACGCCTGTGTCTATCGCCTCACCGAAGGCCCTGCCAGTTGCACCATGTCCGAGTTCAGCTTTGACGCCCTCTAGTCAGGTGGGGCTGGGAGCTCACCACTTTCGAGCAAGGCGGCGAACGCTGCCTCATCGAGGACAGGTACTCCCAATTCGGTGGCCTTGCCCAGTTTCGACGCCCCCGGCTCGGTCCCAACCACCACAGCCGACGTCTTCTTCGACACCGACCCGGGGCTCTTGCCCCCTCTGGCCTTGATGGCATCGGCCGCCCCGTCACGACTGAACCCATCAAGGCTGCCGGTGACCACGATCGACATCCCTTCCAGGACCTGAGGCAGGGCCGATCGTGGCGCCCCCTGCAGGTTCAGACCAGCGGCCCGGAACTTCTCGATCAGGGAGGCGGCTTCGTCGGACGCCAGGTACTGGGCCACGCTGGCGGCGATCGTGGGCCCGACCCCGTCGATGGCGGCCATCTCCTCCACCGAAGCTGCGACCAGAGCATCGATGTCGGCAAACGAGCTCGCCAGCAGTTCGGCTCCCGCTGGCCCGAGATGGCGAATACCGAGGGCGACCAGGAGGCTGGCCAACCGACGGTGCTTTGACTCTTCAATGGCGAGGCGCAGATTGTCGATGGCGCGCGGGCCGAAGCCATCCAGCTCAGCAACGCGATCCCAGTCGATGGCGTAGATATCGGCGACATCGGCGATCAGATCCTGCTCGATGAAGAGTTGGACCCGGCTCTCCCCCATCCCCTCGATATCCATCCCGCCCCGAGAGGTGAAGTGCTCGATCCGAGCCTGACGCTGGGCCGGGCACTGGGGACTCACGCAGAAGGTGTGGGCCTCCCCTTCGGGGCGGACCAGAGGCCACCGGCAGGTCGGGCACTCGGTTGGGAATGTCCACGCCGGGAGCCCCTTGGGCCGCTCCGACAACACTGGCGACAGGACCTCGGGGATCACATCGCCCGCCTTGCGAACGATGACGGTGTCACCGGGGCGGACATCCTTCAGCTGGACCTGGTCCTGGTTGTGGAGGGTTGCCATCTGGACCGTGGAACCGCCAACGAATACTGGCTCGAGAACGGCGAAGGGGGTGGCCTTGCCGGTACGGCCGATGGAGACCTGAATGTCCAACAGCTTCGTCGTGCGCTCCTCCGGGGGGAACTTGTAGGCGATGGCCCACCGGGGAGCTTTGGCCGTCGAACCCAAGGCCCGCTGACGGACGAGACGATCGACCTTCACCACTGCCCCGTCGATCTCATAGTCGAGATCATGGCGATGGTTGAGCCAGTGATCGGCAAACTGGACGACCTCATCGACGGTGGCCACCCGACGGTGCTCGGGGTTGACGGGCATCCCAAGCTCGGCCATCCAGTCGAGAGCATCTCCGTGGCCTTCCAACCCGGCACCACCGTCGACCACCCCAAGTTGGTACGACCAAAAGGCCAGGCCCCGGCTGGCCGTCACGGCCGGATCCTTCTGACGGAGGCTGCCGGCCGCAGTGTTTCGCGGGTTGGCGAAACGGGGCAAACCGGCCGCCTCCTGGGCCTCGTTGAGGCTCAGGAAGGTAGGAATCGGGAGGTAGATCTCCCCCCGGATCTCGACAATGGGTACCGAATCAGTGGTCAGCTCGTTTGGGATGACCTCGATCCCCCGCACGTTCTCAGTGATGTCCTCCCCGACCCGGCCGTTGCCCCGCGTGGCCGCCAGGACGAGCCGACCCCGTTCATAGCGCAATGAGCAGGCCACACCGTCGATCTTCAGCTCGCAGATGTAGCCGACGGGGGCGGCAGCATCACCCAGGTCGAGCCCCTTGGCCACCCGCTCGGCCCAGGCATCGAGCTCGGACCGATCGAAGGCATTGTCGAGACTCATCATCGGGAGCTCATGTTCGACAGGGGCGAAGGTGGCTGAGGGGGCGGCTCCCACTGCTTGGGTCGGCGAGTCCGCCGTCACCAGCTCGGGATTGGCCTCCTCCAGATCCTGGAGCTCGCGAACCAGTGCGTCATAGTCGGCATCGGGAATTTCAGGGGCATCAAGAGTGTGGTAGCGCTGATTGTGGTAGCCAATCACCTCGCGTAGGGCTTCGATGCGTGGCTGGGCCCCTCCGGCCTTTGTGCCTGCTGGATCCGACATGGAGCTGAGGCTAGCCACCGGAAGTGACAGCGAGTGGGGCACACTAGGGGGCAATGGGGTCGAGAACGACGGCATTGGCGGCGAGCAGTGGACTATGGCCCCTGCGCGCCTTGTGGCTTGTCCTACCCCTGGTTGCAGGGTTCGGGCTCGATGACCTGACCGA
Source organism: Actinomycetes bacterium (assembly GCA_024227975.1). Next base: position 5,726 of record JAAETV010000283.1, on the reverse strand, counting down.
GGGTCTGCGCTGGCCCCTGATAGCCGAAGTGGCCATGTGGGCCGGCTGGTTCGCCGGACTGGTCGCCTGCCTCGTACCCGGCCCGCTCAGCCTGACCGCAGTGCGGTCGCTGGCCCCTGCTGTCATCGGCGTCACCGTGACCGGGGCGGTGCTCGGTGATGTTCGATCAACCACACTGATGGTCGGGATCGGCTACGGGGTCATCGTGACCGTGATGGCCCTACTGCCCGTCGTCGGCGATGAGATGATCAATGGGTCGGCCTACGGTTCTGAGCGCAGGATGGGCCTCCGACCCCCCGGTTTCGCCATCTTCGGCCCCATCCAGTTGGCCTGGCTACTCCTCTTCTTCGGCCTTGCTGTTCCCGTGATCGCCATCAGCGACGGGCGCTGGGTGGTGGCCGCCGTCGCCGTCCTCCCGGGGCTCGGGGCGTGCTGGCAGGGTTGGCGGGTTCTTCAACAGCTGTCGCGGCGCTGGCTCGTGTTCGTCCCCGCGGGATTCGTCATCCACGACCCGGTCCTACTGGCCGAATCGATCCTGATGCGAAAGAGCACCATCAGTTCCCTCGGACCCGCCATCGAAGCTGACCTCGAACGAGCCTGCGACCTCAGTGCCGATGCCACCGGCCTCAGTCTGGAAGTGGTGCTGAAGGAGTCCGTCACCTTCGCCAAACGAGCCCGCAAGGAGCTGATCGTCACCGAAGCCGACCGGATCGTGTTCAGCCCAACCCTGCCGGGAGCGGTCCTGCGTGAAGCCAAAGTCCGAGCCATCAACATCGACGTCCCGGCTACCACCTAGCGCATCAGGTTCCCCTGGCCAGACCGTCGTAGGACCGACGAGACGACGCCTTTGCCAGTCGATCAAGCACCGCATCGAGGAGGGGACCCCCCGCCGGAGGCACGATCAACAGCCTCTCCACCCCCACCCGGTCAGCCTCCCTGAGGGTGGCATAGAGGGCTCGGGCGTAGCCGTCGGCATCTTCGGATAGGCACCACGAGGGTTGGTGGTCGACCTCGTGGGGGGCGATCACCCCCACCTCGGGTCCGAGGCGAGAGCCCAGGTCGGAGCCAACCACCTGGGACGACGAGACCAGCTCGACCATGGCATCGGGGGCATAGTGAGAGGCCAACATGCCGGGGGCCCGAGCCTCCCCCCGACGACCGTCGCTGATCTCGATGTCCAAGACCGCGTTGAGCTGCTCGACCGATATCCCCCCGGGGCGGAGTAGGACGGGCTGGTCCGAGACCAGTTCGACGATGGTCGACTCGACCCCGACCTCGGTCGGGCCCCCGTCGATCACGACGTCGATCAGACCGTCCAGGTCGTCGAGAACATGGGCCGCCGTCGTCGGACTGACTCGACCGAACCGGTTGGCCGAGGGAGCAGCCACCCCACCCCCGAACGCCCCCAACAGGGCCAGAGCCAGATGATGGTCGGGAACCCGCAATCCGATCGTGTCCTTGCCCCCAACGGTCTCCGCCGCGGCCAGCTCTGAGCGGGGGACGACGATGGTCAGAGGACCGGGCCAGAAGGCCTCACCCAGCCGATCGACGATCCCGGCCTGCTCGGGGCTGAGGTCGGACCAAGCCCCGACCTGTGACCGATCGGCGAGATGGACGATGAGGGGATGACCACTGGGACGCCCCTTGGCCTCGAATACCTTGATCACCGCAGCTGGGTTGGCGGCATCAGCTCCCAGCCCGTAGACGGTCTCGGTTGGGAAGGCCACGAGCAGGCCCCGGCGGAGACCATCAACGGCAACCTGAAGGTCGGTAGTGAGGGTGGTGGAGAGGCTCAACGGGCCCATACCGGCCCAGCAATCCCGCCGCCAAGCACGAGGTCGCCGTCGTAGATCACGATCGACTGGCCTCGGGCCACGATGGGCTGGGGGCTATCCCAGTTGATGATTGTCCCCCTCAAGCGGCCAGAGCGGGCCTGTCCGTGGGCAGAGCACTGGAAGGTCCTGGTCTCGACCCCTTGGATGGGTGAACCGCCAGCACTCGAGCACTCAAAGGAGAAGGCCAGTTCCTCGAGGGACTGACTCTCGACCATGAGATCGGAGCGATGCCCGACGGTCACCACCCCGGCCGGCGGGTCGATGTCGATGACATAGCGACGCTCGGCGTCGCCCCCGAGATCGAGGCCCCGGCGCTGGCCGATCGTCATCAGCTCGACCGAGGCCACCCGACCGACCGTATTGCCGTCGAGATCGACCAGCCGGGCCGGAGCCAGGGGGATGCGGTCGCCGAGGAAGGCCCGACGGCCCCCGTCGGAGTGGATGAAGCACACATCTTGGCTGTCGGGCTTGGCTGCCACCCGAAGGCCAAGCTCGACCGCCCGCTGGCGGACCTCATCCTTGGTCAGAGCCCCGACTGGTAGGAGGAGGCGCTCCAGCTGGGACTGGTCGAGCATGTACAACACATAGGACTGGTCCTTGGCCGGATCGGCCCCTCGCCCGATGCGCAGGACCTCGTCGCCCTGACCCTGACCGAGACCGCTCTGTCTCACGATCTGGGCGTGATGGCCGGTGGCGACATAGTCGAACCCGAGGGCATCGGCTCGACGTAGCAACTTGTCGAACTTGATGTGGCGATTGCACTCGATGCAGGGGTTCGGGGTCCGACCGGCCTGATGATCAGCAACATAGGGGTCGATGACGAAACGCTCGAAGTCCTGGCCGAGATTGAAGACATGGTGCTCGATGCCGATCTGGCGGGCCACCCGGCGGGCGTCGTCGACGTCGGAGACCGAGCAGCATCCGGAGTCGCTGTCACCACCCCACAACTTCAGGGTCACCCCGACCACCTCGTGGCCGGCCTCGGCCAACACCGAAGCCGCTACCGCCGAGTCGACCCCGCCCGACATGGCAACCATGACAGTCTTCCCCGACCCAACCATGTCCACGGCCATCAGCTCCCGGCTCGAAGCTGGCTGACGGCGGCGGGCACCACATCGAGGACGGCGTCGATATCGGCCTCAGTCGTGGAATAGCCGAGCGAGAGACGCAAGGAGCCGCCGGCCAGTTGGGGGGAGTAGCCCATGGCCGCCAGGACATGACTCGGGTCCATGGCCCCGCTGGCACACGACGAGGCGGCGGAGGCCATGATGCCTTCCTTTTCCAGGAGGAACAGGAGGGCCTCACTCTCAACCCCTTCGAAGCAGAGGTGGCAGATGTTTGCCGTCTTGTTGGTGCGGTCATGGCCGGGGACCCCCGACTCCACGACCCCGTCGATGGCGCTGCGAATCCCGTCGGCCAACCGATCACGGAGAGATGCGACCCGGGTGCGAGCCACCGGCCGCTCATTGAGCACCCCATCCAGCGCAGCCGCCATGGCGGCGATGCCGGGGACATTGTGGGTACCCCCCCTGCGGTCTCGCTCTTGGCCTCCCCCCAGGAACAAGGGATGAAGGCGGGCTCGGTCACCGACAACCAGAGCGCCGACCCCTTTGGGACCTCCGAACTTGTGGGCACTGATCGAGATCAGGTCGACCCCTGTTGCTGCCTCGGCGACGTCGAGCCAGCACACAGCCTGGACGGCGTCGGTGTGGACGAGGGCATCGGGGGCCTTGCGACGGACGATCCCCACTACTTCGGACAGGGGCTGGACGATGCCGGTCTCGTTGTTGGCCAGCATGATCGACACGATAGAAACCGAATCGTCGACCGCAGCCGCCAGCTGATCGAGGTCGAGGCGGCCATCGGTCCCAACCCCAACCACCCGGCCTTCGAGATACTCGACCGGGTCGAGGACGGCATGATGCTCGACCGCAGAACACACCGGTAGCCCACCCACAGCGTCGATGACACCACGGATGGCCAGGTTGTCAGCCTCGGTGCCCCCGGCCGTGAATACGATCTGGCCCGCCTCGGCCCCCATGGCAGTGGCCACGGTGTCACGGGCATCATCGAGGAGATGGTTGGCCTCCTTGGCCATCCGATGGGCCCCCGATGGGTTGCCGTAGAGCTCGGTGAACGCCGGCAGCATCGCCCCAATCGCCTCGGGACGAACCATGGTGGTTGCTGCATTGTCGAGGTAGTGAACCACCCCTCCAGGCTAGCGACCCTGCTCCTAGGCGACCCTGGTGCCAGGATCGGGCGATGGCATCATGGCGGCGTATCGCTCCTGGTCGGCGAAGAGGAGCGACACCAGGAACTGATCGGGGTTGAGGCCGGGGGGCCGAGGGTTGCCGGTGGCCTCGGCGATCGCGGCCGCCAGCTTCTCACCGAGGCGACGGCGAGAGTCTGGCGACAACTCTCCCGACCGGAGAAGGAACTCACGGACCAGGCTGTAGTGGCTGGCCTGGAGGCGGCTGGGATCGACGGTTGCATAGTACGACTCCGCTCCCCGGGCTGGCGCGAAGAACACGGGCATCTGGCTGCCCTTCGGCACCCGTACCACGATCGTGCCCGCCGCCAGATCGCCGAGGCGCTGGCTGCGTTTCGACCCGAGGGCGAAGCCCAACGCCACCAACCCACCCGGAGCCGGGAGCCAGAAGTCGATGGTTCCGAGTAGGGCTCGGATGGTGGAGTGACGGAGGCCGACGGGTCCCCCTTCGATCGTCATGACCTTGAGTCCGAAGACCCGCTTACCGATCGTCTTGCCGTCCCACCATGTCTCGAAGGCAATGGGGTAGCCCCAGAAGATGGTGAAGAGGAGGATGAAGATGCTGATGATGGCGGCGACGTCTCCCCCGACAGTAGCCATGATGGCGACCAGGATGATGGCGGCAATGATGGCGACAAGCTGGAGGATCAGATCGATCCCCTTGGCCAGCATGCGAGATCCGACCCCAGCAGCCCGGAAAGTGAGAACCACACCCTCTGGGGTCACGACCGTGTTGTGGTGGATGGATCGGGCTGATGATGGATCACCGGCGGTCGGCCCTCGACCGGTCGTCGTTCCCAAAGAGCTCACGACGGCTAGCGTAGGCCGGCGGTGGACCTCGATCGATATCTGGCAAACAACCGACCGACCTGGGACCGGCTAGCTGAGCTGGCGGGCCGAGCCCGGCACCGGCCCGCCTCGCTTTCCCCCGATGAGGTCGATGAGTTGATCGCCCTCTACCAGCGAGTGTCGACCCAGCTCAGCTTCGCTCGGGACCATTACGCCGACCCCACCTTGACCGTTGAGCTGACCTCCATCGTGGCCGCGGCCAACGCCACCCTCTACCGTCGGACGTCCAGTCCAGGGGCAGCCTGGCGCCGCTTCTTCGCCGTCTCGTTTCCGGCCGCGGTTTGGCACCTCCGTCGCTTCGTCGCCATTGCTGCCCTCGCCACCTTGCTACCGGCCGCCATCGTCGCCATCTGGCTGTCCAGCACCGAGGAGGCTCTGGCCTATGTCGGAACCGAAGCCGAACGGGCGGCCTACGTCGACGAGGAGTTCGAGGCCTACTACAGCACCGAACCGGCGGCCCAGTTCGCCACCGAGGTGTTGATCAACAACATCCAGGTCTCGTTCACCGCATTCGCCGCCGGCGTTCTCGCTGGGGCGGGCTCGGTCCTGATCCTGATCTACAACGGGGCCAATGTCGGGGTCGCCTTGAGTATGTTCATCGTGGCCGATCAGCAGTCACGCTTCTGGGGCCTGATCCTGCCCCACGGATTGCTGGAGCTGTCGGCCGTGGTCATCGCCGGGGCGGCGGGGATGGCCCTCGGCTGGGCCCTGGTCGCCCCGGGTGACCGGACCCGAGGAGATGCCTTCACCCAGGAAGCCAGACGGGCGGTGGT
>JAAETV010000282.1 GCA_024227975.1 Actinomycetes bacterium | reverse complement strand
GAGGACGCCAACTGGGGGCGGATCGTGATGGCCGTTGGCAAGGCAGGCCAACGGGCCGATCGAGACCGGCTAGCCATCTGGATTGGGCCCGAACCGGTCACCGCCGACGGGGTCGTCGTCGATGGCTACTCCGAGGACCGGGCCACCGAGCACCTACAGAACGACGACGTCACCATCACTGTCGACGTTGGCATCGGGGACGGCCAGGCCTCGGTCTGGACCTGCGACCTCACCCATGGCTATATCGAGATCAACGCTGGGTACCGCTCATGACCGTGAACGCGTTTGGTCGGGGGTACTCGCCGGAGCAGAGGGCGGGGGCTCTTGTCGAGGCCCTGCCCTACATCCAGCAGTTCCGTGGTTCGGTGGTCGTTGTCAAGCTCGGTGGAAACGCCATGGTCGACGATGCCCTCGCCCGGACCTTCGCCGAAGACATCGTGATGTTGCGCTCGGTTGGTATCAAGCCGGTCGTGGTCCACGGCGGTGGGCCCCAGATCGGGGAGCTGCTGGCTCGCCTCGGCAAGGAGACGGAGTTCCGTGACGGTCTCCGGGTAACCGACGCCGAGACCCTTGATGTGGCTCGGATGGTGCTGGTCGGCAAGGTCGGGCGCGACATTGTCGGCCAGATCAACGTCCACGGTGCCTATGCCGTAGGCATGTCTGGTGAAGACGGTCGGCTCGTCGAGGCCGAGGTCCGCAACCCCGACCTGGGTTTCGTCGGCGAGATCGTGGCCGTCCACCCTGGCATCATCGAGCGATTGCTGGCCGAGGATCTGATCCCGGTCGTGTCATCGATCGGGTCCGACATCAACGGCCAGGCCTTGAATATCAACGCCGACACGGTGGCCGGAGCCTTGGGCGGAGCCCTGGGAGCAGAGAAGGTCATCTATCTCACTGACGTGCCTGGCCTGTTGGCCGACGTCGATGATGTGTCGACCCTCATCATCAGGTCCACGGTCGACGAGCTCGAGAGCGGCATCGCCGATGGCTCCATCTCCGGCGGGATGGTGCCCAAGGTCCGTTCCTGCATCGAGGCCATCGAGGCGGGGGCAGCCAACGCACACCTCCTGGATGGGCGCATCCCCCATGTGCTTCTGCTCGAACTGTTCACCGATGCCGGTATCGGCACCATGATCACGGCTGCCGTTCCGGCAGCT
>JAAETV010000281.1 GCA_024227975.1 Actinomycetes bacterium | reverse complement strand
TAGCCGTAGTTGGTGGCCGAGCCGATGAGGGCCACGGTTGAGCCATCGATGAGGGCTTCTATCGCTTCGAGGTCGCCCTGGGTGGTCTCCGGGTCGATCGGGGCCTTTCGCACCTCGACGCCGAGTAGGAAACCGGCCTTGTCGAAGGCGGGATGGGCTGTCTCAGGCTTGATGATGTTCGGTCGCTCGATCCCACGTTCGCGAGCCAGCTCCCGATAGGCCAGCACGGCGTGGAGGATGCTTCCGCTGCCACCGGATGTGACCATCCCTACCGGCTCACCACCCTCGACGGCTCCGGAGTTGAGCATGTCGAGGGTCATGGCGATGATCTCGCCCTCGAAACGGGTGGTGCTGGGGCACATGTCACGCTGGAGGGCGTTGACGTGGGCGAACAGCTCGAACGCCTGACCCATGAACCCATAGTGGTCGTGGTCGCCGCAGTACATGGTTCCCGAGCACTGGCCCTGCTCCCATGTGGCGTTCTCTGCCTTCGCGATATCGGTCAGCTCGGCGATGATCTCGGCGTTGTCGCGACCGGTCGCCGGCATGGTGGCGTTGACCGGGTAGCGATCGGCATAGGGATAGGTACTGCTCATTGGTTCACTCCGGTATCGAGTTGAGGGCTTGGCTGATGGGGGCAAGCGCCTCGAAGGCGGCCTCGAACTGTTCCTGATGGGCGGCATAGCGCGACCGGTGGTCGGGTCGGGGCTCGAAGACACGGTCATGCTCGACCCCGGATTCCACCTCGCTACGGTCGAGCACCCCTTGCCGGGCGAGGGCCAGGTAGGCGGTCGACCGGGCGACGGCAGTATCGGGGTCGTTGGCCGGGGCGACCGCTCGATTGAGGACGTCAGCCAGGATCTGGCACCACTCGGGCGACCGGGCTGCTCCT
>JAAETV010000280.1 GCA_024227975.1 Actinomycetes bacterium | reverse complement strand
CCGACGGGACCGGGGCATCATCGGGAAGGACGTGTCCGTGGATGGCGGCGGCTATGGGAAGATGCGTTCCAAGGGAGGATCGATATGACGGAGCATGGTTCAGGTTTCGATGGCGAGCGACTGGGACACCTGACACAGGCGATCAAGGCAGATGTCGCCGCTGAGCGCTACGACGGTGCGGTGGTGCTGATTGCAAGGCAGGGTGAGGTCGTCCTTTCCGAGGCCGTCGGCTTCGCCGATCGGGCAACCAACCGGCCGGCGCGCACAGATGACGTGTTCCACCTGTTCTCGGTGACCAAGACCTTCACCGCGATGGCCGTGCTGCAGTGCGTCGATCGTGGTGAGCTTCAGCTCACCACACCTGTAGCCGACGTGATCCCCGAGTTCGGGACGAAAGGCAAGCAACGTATCCTGGTTGCCCAACTGCTGAACCACACCGCCGGCATGCCTCCCGAGGTCCCGCCGCTAGGGGCGGACCGCGTCGGTGACCTCGAGGCCATGGCACTCGCGGTGTGCGACCAGCCCCTGCTCACAACGCCGGGGAGCCGGGTCAGCTACAGCCCGATCGGGGCCTACGCCGTGTTGGGTGAGGTCGCAAGACGTCTCGACGGGGGTACCCGGCCGTTTCGAGAGATCCTGCATGAGGAGTTGTTCGCACCGCTTGACATGAACGAGACGAGCCTGGGCCTGCGAGCCGACCTGGCGCCGAGAATCTCGCCCGTGGTGGTGCGCGATACCACTCCGGGTTTGTTCCCTCGCATCGCTCTGGAGGCCATGAACGAGCTGCAGAGTGAGACGTTCGAGATGCCGGGCGGGGGTGCAGTCGGTACCGCCGCCGACCTGTTCCGCTTCGGCGAAGCGCTGCGCTGTGGAGGTTCGCTCGACGGGGAGCGCGTCCTGTCCGCAGCCCTGCTCTCACTAGCGATACAGAACCACACGGGCTGCGAACCCAATCACCTGTTCGACGCCTGGCGCGAGACACGCGGCTGGGACTCTTTCCCGGCCAATATCGGTCTCGGTTTCTTCGTTCGTGGCGAAGGCATCTTCCCGATGCCGTTCGGGTTGACCGCATCGCCCGAGACGTTCGGCGGGCTGGGCGCGGGCTCGATCATGTTCTGGGTCGATCCACGCCGCGAGCTCGTATTCGTGTGTCTGACGACGGGCTTGATCGAGGACTCACGCCACTTCGAACGCATGCAGCGCCTCTCCGATCTCGTGCTATCAGCTGTCACGGCGTGACGGCGCGGCCCGGATCGGTCCCCGTACTACCTACCCGGAACAGAGGCCTAAAGCCCCCTTGGTTCAGGGGCGGACGCGGGGCGAGACTGGTCGAGCCGGCCATACCTAGGGACCCGGCGAGAGGAGCGGCCTGTGGGCAGTAGCAAAGCAATTCGAGCAGTGGAGGCCCGCCTGTTCGTCCTACCGCTGCCCGAGGTTCTAACCGATGCCAAGCACGGTGATCACACGCACTGCGAGCTCATCACCGTCACGGTGACTCTTGCCGACGGAGCGCAGGGCACGGGCTACACCTACACCGGAGGCCGAGGAGGACGAGCGATCTACTCGTTGATCGAGCATGACATCGCTCCGGTGCTCGCGGGCAGAGACGGCACGAGCGTTGAGTCGTTGAATGAGTTCATGGACGAGCACCTGCACTACGTAGGACGGGGTGGGATCGCCGCGTTCGCCGTGTCAGCGATCGACATCGCACTGTGGGATCTCCGTTGCCGCACCCTCGCACAGCCCCTCTGGCAAGCCGCCGGTGGTACGGGGTCGACGGCGAAGGCGTACCACGGAGGGATCGACTTGGCCTTCTCCCTCGATCGGTTGCTGGATAACGTTCACGGCTATCTAGACCGTGGTCTGTCGGCGGTCAAGATCAAGGTAGGCCGGCCCGACCTCGACGATGACATCGCCCGAGTCGCAGCCGTTCGGGACTTGATCGGCCCCGATGGCGCGCTCATGGTCGATGCAAACTACTCCATGACGGTCGAGCGGGCGATCGAGGCCGCCGAACTACTGGCACCCTACGATCTCGTCTGGCTCGAAGAGCCCATCATCCCTGACGACCTCGAGGGGTACGCTCAGATCGCTGAGTCCACGGGGATGCCACTTGCGATGGGCGAGAACCTTCACACCGTCTACGAGTTCGAAGCAGCCTGCAAACGAGCTCGGCTCTCCTACCTCCAACCCGACGCCTCGAACTGTGGCGGCGTCACCGGCTGGCTCCGAGCGGCAACAATAGCGAAGCACCATGGCTTGCCCATCTGTAGCCATGGCATGCACGAGCTGCACGTCAGCCTCGTCTCGTCCCAAGGTCATGCGGGCTGGGTCGAGGTGCACAGCTTTCGCATCGATGCGTACACGCTCGACCCGCTGCGGATCGAGAACGACCGCGTCGTAGCACCCGACGAGCCCGGCATCGGCGTCTCGTTCGATTGGGCGAAACTCGAGCCCTTCGAAACGAAGTGATCCCATCGTCGAAGCAGCCAGGTAGACCCTCGCATGGGTGGGGCGCCTTGCCCGGCGATCGCAGCGAGGTTGTCGACCCTGGTGTGCAGCTCGCGAAGTTCCTGTGGCCACCGGCGGCGATCCTTGCCTCGCCCTGTGCGAGCAGGTGTCGGCCGAGGCCCATGCCTTGGTGGTCTGGCTCGACGAACAGGTGGGTGAGTTGGTGACCTCTGACTGTGAAGTGGCCGATCGGCGCGCCATCGACGACGGCTACCCGCGTCTCGAAGTGGGACTCGGGCCGGAACCAATCTCAGAGTTCCTGCCTGGTGCCTTCTGGATCGGGGGCCTCAAGTTCGCCGGCAAGCAGCTGTGAGGAGTACGTGTTCGTGAAGCAGCGGTAGTGATAGTCCGCAACTGGATCGGCGTCGTCGGGGGTCGCGGCGCGAATCTGGATCGCATCCATTTGCTGATACTGACACGCAGGTGCGAACGAGTGGCAGTTCCAGTCCGAGATTCGACCCGTCACACCATGAGGCAGAATACAGGAGTGTTATCAGAGGAGCGTCGTTCGGAGTTCAGGGAGATCGGGGAAGCGGTTCGAGCTTGGGCGTCAACCAGTGACGAGATCGTCGGCGCCCTCCTCGCTGGGTCATGGGCACGGGGTGCTGCCCGCATGGATTCCGACGTTGACGTCGTCGTTGTTGTGACTGAAACCGAGCGCTTCGTCCATTCTGAGAGTTGGATCGCCGAGGCGGTCGGCAAAGCGGCGGAACTAGTGCGGACCGGTGATTGGGGGGCGCTCATCGAGCGACGGGTTCGGCTTCGCTCCGGGCTCGAGATCGAGTTTGGGTTCGTCAAGCCGTCCTGGGCGCATACCGATCCCGTTGATCCCGGCACCCATCGAGTAGTGACCGACGGCTACGAGATCTGGTACGACCCAGAGGGCCATCTCACGGGCCTTGTCGCCACGCTTGGCTAGCACCGTGGGCTCGTTTCACAAGAACAGTTGACCCGGCCACGGCGATGAGGAGGAGCACCACTAGCCCCAGTGGACCGACCGACTTGCTGTCATCCCTGACCTCCCCGGGTCCTGTCACGCCAGCAGAACGTTCCTCGGCGGGGTCGATCGATTCACTTGTGGATGTCGTCGAGAAGTCGAGTTCACCTCCCAACTCCTCGAATACCGCTCGAGCCCCGATGTCCTCGGGATCAGGCGGCCGGGCAGCACCCGCGGTCAATATCTCGGGCTCGACATCTGCCTGCGGCGCAAAGGGAGGCCCAAACATCGCATTCAGGTCACGCTCATCTGGCGAGTGGTCGATGGGCAAGATGGTGCACATTCCACCTCGGAGCCATCCGGCTTCGTCCCGGCGAACAGCAACCAGTAGAAGCCCCGTGACTGGTCCGATGCTGCAGTTGCCGTTTCCGGCAGGGCCACCAGGGGTGTGGATGACAACCGTGGAACCGACTTCTCCGAGGCGGACCTCATCGACTTCGAAGAGCAAAGCGAGTCCAGGCTGGGGCGGCTGGCTCCACTGAGCGGTGACGTTGCTGGGTCCGCTGTCCGAGACGCGGCCGGTGAATACCAGATCGGGGAGTCCAGAGGCCTCTGCTGTTTGGATCGGGTCCCCAAAGCACGAGCAGGCATGGGCGGGCGTCCCTGACATCGCAAGCGTCGAACCAACAACAATCACGAGCCCAAGGAGGCAACGAACCCGCCGAGGCTCTGTCACGCGCGCTGTGTCACGCGCGCTGTGTCACGCGCCTTCAGCCAAGGCACGAATCGCCTCGTTGTCCTCCACAGCCGTTCCCAGCGCTTCCAAGATGTCATCATCAAGCTCACCCAGCGTCGTAGCCTTCATCGCCACCACCCGGGCCCAACTCTCCTCGCTCGTCAGCGCCCTCCCCGGACTCGGCGAGATCGGCCCGAGCGGCACGCCGTTCTCCTCACAGAAGCGCCTCGCCTGCTCCGACGTCTCGAACCTCGTGACGCCAGACTACTCGACAGGTGTGACATCAAGGTTCAGGCATCGACCCTGGCCCGGCGGAGAAATTGCCCCTCGGTCGACCCCAGACTTCATGGTGAGCGTTGAGGGACTTGACACTCACTACATCGCCTGCTGCGGGTATCTGCGAGAAACCGACCTCCTCCTCAGACGCTTCCTTTGGGAGAGCGCCGAAAGCCGAGCCATCATCTGGGACCTCTCCATTTCGATACCAGAACCGGATGTGACGTTCGCGATCGAAGACCCGATCCCAAGTCGACTCGATCTGGTCCCGCCATGGCTGAGGAAGCGGCCACACCTCGATTCCCGGCAACGCAGACGGAGTCCGGTCGACAGCCATTCGTATTGCCACGGCCTCTGCCCTCGATACCTGGAATGATCAAGATCAACAAGACCCCTACACTGTTCACCTGCTTCAAGACCAGACGCGACTCACTTCTGCTCGACAGTATTGGCGTGGAGAGTTCGTTTGTCGTATGGTGCTCGAAGCTTGTGGGGCCACTGTCATTGCTGGAGAACGAGGAATGCCCCAGATGCGATTCACTTCCGTCAGACGCGCCATTCCGTGACCACAGCGGCGGAGATGGCGGCGATTAGAGACGGTCGCGATGTGAAGGAAGCGGTCGTCGCTACAGGTCGGGCTCAGGTGGCTCGGGTCGCAAGCAGGGTCCCTTGGTTTGGTCCTCGAGTGGCGATCAGGCTGCATCGTGCGGGGCTGGGAGCATCAACCATAGATTGGAGCGACCTAGCAGACCTGGCGGAACGGCATCGACCGGCCTCGGTGAGCGTGGACGTGTTCGACAGCTGCATCGTGCGTGACCTGCTCGGAGACGCCCCGATCGAGTTGGCGATTCGTCGTCGGGTCGCCGCCGCTGACGCCGACGTTCTCAGCGAACACCGTGACCGGAAGAGCGGGCAGGTCGCAGCGCAGTTCGAGATCATGTTGTGCCGGCCGGTTCCTGGCGTGGCCGATGCCTTGGCCCGAATCCGCGCTGTCGGCGTGGCCATCACATTCCTGTCCGACACGGACCGCCAGGCCGAGACACTGAGAGGGATTCTGGAACAGGCCGGGATCTATGCGGAAGGCGACCGTCTCATCGCCTCCTGTGAGGCCGGGGCCACCAAATCCGACGGGGATCTCTACGAGCGAGTCTGGCCCCCTGGGTCGTTCACCGACGGTGAGGTCTGGCACGTCGGCAATGACCTCTGGTCGGACGTGACCATGGCCGATCAAGCCGGACTGGTCGGCTTCGCCATCACGGAAGCCGAACCAACCCGCTACGAGACAGTGATGGCTGGGGAGCGCCCCGGTAGCGCCGGCCCGGCCGTCGCGGCGGCGGCTCGCAAAGCTCGCCTCGCCATCGCGGCCCGGGCCGACGGCATCGAGACGGCGGCCGAGAGCCGGCTGGAGGTGCTCGGAGCCCAGGTGGGCGGTCAGGCCTTCGGTGCCTTCCTGCTCTGGGTGGCCGGGCGCAGCTGGGATCAGAACATCGGCCATCTGTCATTCTTGTCGCGCGATGCGGAGCTGCTGCTGGCCATGGCCCAGAGCATGCCCGACGATCACTGGACTGATACCACCCTCGGCTACCTCCACTGCTCGCGCTGGTCCTGGCTGTTGACTGGAGCAGCGTCCTATGGGCTCACCGAGTGGCTAGGAGTTGGCACTGCCGATGATCGAGCGTTCATACACGCTGACCGGCATCATGTCTCCCTGAGCTCGCTACTGGGTCGGATCGGGCTCGAACCGGGTGATCTCGGCGACCACCGCGACCTGGCTGCCCTCGCCCCCGATCGACCGCTGCCGACGGTGATGGCTGACCAATGGCACGAGTTGTTGGCCGACGAACGCACCCAGGCCCTGATCCTGTCCCGATCCATGGCCCGAAGGGACATGATTGTGGCCTATCTCCGGGGGCTCGGGCTGCCGTCCTGCCGTGTGGGCCTGGTCGATGTTGGCTGGCGGGGTCGTCTGGCCTGGGCCATGTCGCCGATCATCGAGGACGTGACCGATCACAAACCGATTCACCTTCACTTCGGCGGCCACGAGGTTCTGCCAGACGTCGACGAAGCAGTCAACATCGAGCGCTTCGCCTTCGACGGCTACCAACAGCAATCTTTGATCACCAACCCGGTTTCCTGTGTGGAGACGATCACGGCCTCCGGCCGGCCTCGCGTAGTCGGCTACGACTGGGGTCAAGACCAGATCGTGGGACCCGTTCTGGCTCGTGGCACACCCGAGATCCACAACAATGACAGGCGCCTCCTCTGGTCGGGAGCGATCGAGGCGGCCAGCAACCTGCCGAGCCGCCGGACACTAGATGAGCTGGGATGTTCGGCCGAGTCGCTCGGGCCCGAGGCTAGATCCGTACTCGCTACCTGGTGGGCCAGGCCGGCAACGGTCGAGGCCGAGACCCTGCGTGGTCTTGCCTTTGAGGCTGATGATGACGGTCACACGATCAGGCCCGTTGCCAATCCCTACTCACTGAGCGAGATCGCACCCTGGGCGCGTCGGACTCGCCAATGGCAACAGGGCTCAGCTGCGCTCAGTCCGCTACCCCTCAGGGTTGCAATCAACGTGTACCGGTTCGTCCGAGCACAGCTCGACACGCTTCGCTCGTAGCGCGGTTCAGCCTGGATCGGATTCCCAGGTGCCGGCCCGGAAACAGTCGATGTAGAGCGACCGGCACGCCCCCGGCTGCTTCCTCCAGATTGCACGGGCTACATGATGGGCTAGACATGGTCTCGACCGACCTGCTGCAAGCATTGACTCGGGTACTGCGACCTGCGCCTGACGCTTCACCATGGCCAAGCCGTCGGCCAGGCTCGAAGACGCCTTCGACGCGCTCCTTCTCCTCGTTGTGTGGCGAGCATTCCGCCAGGTGCAGAGTTCCACCTTGCATGATCAAAGATCTCAGGAAGGGAGACGGCGATATCGTCCAAGCTGGAGCCCTTGTGGTGACCTGAGCCACTAGGCCGACCATCTCGGCCTCGACTCGGATCTTCCAGCGCTCAAGGGCCACCTTGTGCCGATCGGCATCGGAGTAGAGGTCCACGACCCCCCGCCGATAGTCGTCGATGTCGAACCCTTCAACACCGAGATGCGCGGCGACCTACTGAACCACTTCTGGAACACAGATGAGCGTCTCGATCTCATATACACCAAGTACGGAGACTCCCGCGGGCATCGACTCGCTTGGAATCACTCTGGAAGTCGCGGTCGACCACACCTTCAACTTCGAGGTTTGACACGATGCTCGATGCGGCCAGGCTCTGATCGCTTCTGATCACGATGTCGGATCCACCGACCGCTTGCGCGACCGTGTCGTTGGAGTTGCTCCACGCGGAATAGAACTTGTGATCCAGACCATTCCCTCACCCTCGCGGAAGATCACCTTGTTCGCATGGAACGAAAGCGTCGCAGCGCCGAGCATGATCGCAGCCAGCTCACCGACGTCCTCGGCCAGCTGAATCTCCTTGAGCCCATGCTCAGGATTCGCTAGCAGGTAGAGAGCTGACTCCCGTGACGCAGCGAAGGTCATATCGTGTGTTGCATAGATCAGCCGGAGGCCGGGCCGGGCTTCCTCGATCGCATCCCATAGCTGTACTGCAAGAAGCGACTGAAGGTGGGTCTCTGGCTCGTCAATGACGAGCACGGCGTCCTCGTCGACTGTCAAGGGTCTTCCCGCCAGGTACAGCGCGCCTTCTCGCTATCGCTCATCTGCCAGGCCGAGTACCTGCTCGGCTGGACTTCGACAGGTATTCCAGGGAGGTCTCGGATGCCTCGCCGATGAGTGTCGTGAGCATGAACTCGAAGTCGTTGTAGGGTTCGTAGGCCTACTGCTTCGCCTGG
>JAAETV010000279.1 GCA_024227975.1 Actinomycetes bacterium | reverse complement strand
TTCACCGTCATCGCGCTCCTGGGTGGCGAAATCGGCGACGACGGCCATCCCAATCGAGACCGAATCTGGGTCGCAGCCGACGATGTTCGTCAGCAAGCGCGGCCCTTCCTCCAGGTTCACATAGGCCATCACGTAGGGGCAGGCGTCGGCGAAACCTCGGGCCTGGTTCTGATTGGTGATGGTATAGGTGTAGACGGTTCCCCGGCCGCTGGCTACGAAGTGTTCGAGGTCGCCTTCCAGGCACGAGACACAGAGGCCCCGTGGCTTGTGTTGCACCACACCACAGGCTCGGCAGCGCTGGAGCACGATCTCGCCTCGTCCCGCTCCTTCCCAGTAGCCCCTGGTCTCCCAGGATGCATTGGGCTTCGGGTGTTCGATCTCAGCCATCATTCGACTCCCAGGATGAGGGTTGCTCCGGAGTGCTTGTCACCGATCGTGCCCCCGGTGCCGTGGACACAGACCAGTTCGGCCCCCTCCACCTGGCGGGCGTCCCCTTCGCCTCGGAGTTGCTTGACCGCCTCGATGACGAGGAAGATGCCCCGCATCCCCGGATGGTTCGACGAGAGGCCCCCACCATCGGGATTGATGGGGAGCTCTCCGCCAAGCTGGATTCGGCCCCCGCCGACGAAGTCGCCGCCTTCGCCAGGCTTGCAGAACCCCAGGTTCTCCAAAGTGGCCAGGACGGTGATGGTGAACGAGTCGTAGATCATGGCCATGTCGATGTCGGCCCGGCTCACGCCGGCCATAGCGAAGGCGCTCTCCCCCGACTGCTTGGCCGCGATGGTCAACAGATCAGACTGGCCGATCTCCTGATGGGTCGCAGCCTCTCCCGCTCCCCTCAATATGACGGGCTTGGTTGCCAGGTCACGGGCCCGCTCAGCCGAGGTGACGATGACGGCCCCTCCCCCATCACTGATGATGCAACAGTCGAGGAGGTGGAGGGGGGTCGAGATGACCCGGCTCGACATCACGTCGTCGACCGTGATCGGGGTTCGCATTTTGGCGTTTGGGTTGAGCGAGGCGTGGTAGCGCATGGCAACCGCAATCTCGGCCAACTGTTCTGAGGTGGTGCCGTAGCGTTCCATGTGGAGGTTGGCGTACATGGCGTAGCTACCAACGGTCGTCATCCCATAGGGGCTGATGAAGGACTCAGCCGGGTTCGACCCTCCCCGGCCCCCGGTGCCGATGGCGACTGCATTGGACGAGGCCGTACTGCCGTAGAGGACGAGGCCGACCTCACACAATCCGGCGTTGATGGCGGCTGCGGCATGGGTTACATGGGCGACGAATGAGGAGCCGCCGATATTGGTCCCGTCGAGGTAGTTGGGTTTGAGATTGAGGTACTCGGCCAGGTCGACGATCCCCATCATGCCCATGGTCATCGACGCCCCGAACAGGCCGTCGACGTCGCCCAGGCTCAGCCCCGTTTCATCGAGGGCACCCTTGGCACACTCGGCCATGATCTGGAACTCGGTCTTGTCTGGGGAGAATCGTGAGGGATGCTCATAGACCCCGGCGATGGCGATATTGCCGCTGATGGTCATGCCCGACCTCCGTTCCCGTTGGCTGCTCCGCTCGACGCCGCCAGGGCCGAGACCATCGAGGCCAGGCCCCCAGGCTGTTCCAGCACTCCCCTGCGGCCCGCTCCGGCCAGTCTCTCGACCGACCCGTTCGGGAGCTTGGTGGCCAGAGCCTCGGCTGCACTGACATGGTCTGGCTCCTCGTGTTCGCCGACGACCACTGTGACCGGCACGTCAGGGGGTTGGTCCAGCGACCAGGCGGCCTGGGCCTTGCGATCACCAAGGGTGGCCCGAGGATCGGTCTTGACCCAATTGGCGAAGGCCTTCTGGTACACAGCCCGGTCGGTGTCGGGGGCATAGCCACTGCGGTCGAACTCGCGGCGGGCCTTGCCCGAGGTGATGGCGCTCAGGGATTCGATCTCATCCCCCATCTCGTAGCTGGCGGCGGCTCCTCCCACCAGGACCAGGCCGGCAGCCCATCCAGGGTGGGTGACACAGGCTTGGAGGGCAACAGCGGCCCCCATTCCTTCCCCAACCAGGATTGGGTTTTCGATCGACCAGGCCTCGCTCAACCCTCGAAGGTGAGCGACCATGGCCTCGATCGAGCCGAGGGAGTCAAGGGTGGCCGACCGTCCGTGACCTGGTTGGTCATAGGCAATCGGGCTGTGGGCAGTGGCCAGGTGGTCCATCAGATCAGCAAACTGGTTGCCGTCGGTACCGGCATCATGGCAACACAAAATGGTGGCACCCTGGTCGGTACTTGGTGGGCTCCCGGGCAAGGTCGTCGGTCCTCGATGGTGGATGAGGGTGGCGACGCCGTCGACGGTCACGTACTTCTGAGGCACGGGGTGAAGGTATCGCACCTTGGCCCTAGAGAAGAACTTCAGGTCAGCTCGGGGAGCTTCACTGGGTTCCCCGATGCGGACACGAAGGCCATGCCACCATCCACTGCGATCGTTTCCCCTGTCACATAGCGGGAGGCATCGGAGGCGAAGAAGACGACGACATCGGCGATGTCATCACTATTCCCCCAGCGCTTCAGGGCCACCCTTCCCGCCAATTCCTCGATGAGGCCGGGGACGGTATTACGACTCTCTTCCCAGATGGCGGTGGTGATGATGCCGGGGGCGATGGAGTTCACTCTGATCCCGTCAGGGCCCCAGTCGGCGGCCAGAGCTCGGGTCATGGCGTCGACGGCTCCCTTGGTCCCGGCGTAGGCCACCCTCCCCATAGGTCCGGCCAGGCTGGCAACCGACGAGATATTGATGATCGAGCCTCCGCCGCTGGCGATCATGGAAGGGGCAAGGCCGATGCTGAGCATCAACAGTGAGCGGACATTGATGGAGAAGACCAGGTCGACATCGTCCTCAGTCAGCTGTTCGGGGGTGCGGCGCATCGGAATGCCGGCGTTGTTGACCAGGATGTCGACCTTGCCGACCTTGGCCAGGATTGATTCGGCCAGCGCCGTTCCTGAGCGGGGCTGGGCCAGGTCGGCCGGGATCATGATCGGGTCGTTTTCCAGTTCGGCTGCTACCCGCTCCAGGTCGGACACGGTGCGCCCGGTGAGCACCACCCGAGCCCCGTGACGGTCGAGAGCCCGGGCGCTGGCCTCGCCGATCCCCCTGGTGGCCCCGGTCACGACGGCGATCTTGTCAGTGAGTTCGAACATCCGACGCAAGATACTGGCCGCGCCCTTCAGGCGCCCGTCGACTACCCAGCTTGGTGATCGTCTTCGTAGTCTGGACTGGTGACCATCGATCCAGTCGACCCCGGGGCAGTGCCGATCAAGCCCGCCGCTACCGTCATCCCCTTGCGAGACGGAGGCCGGGGCCTCGAGGTACTCGTCTTGCGGCGAGACACCAATCTGGCCTTCCACGGTGGATCGTGGGTGTTTCCCGGAGGACGGGTCGATCTCCACGAGCTCGATGGTGCTCCCGACGACCTGGCCGCGGCCCGCCTTGCTGCTGTCCGCGAGGCAAAGGAGGAAGCCGGGCTGGAGATCGACCACGGTGGACTCGTCCCCCTGTCCCACTGGACGACGCCCCTCGGTCGGAACCGTCGTTTCGCAACCTGGTTCTTTGCTGTTGCCGCCCCCGAGGGGGAGGTCGTGATCGATGATGGAGAGATACGGGCCTTCGAGTGGCATACCATCGACGACGCCATTGGGGGGTGTGAGGCTGGTGAGATCATGCTGGCCGGACCCACCTATGTCAGCCTCCTACGAATACGCCCTCTGACCACCGTGGTCGATGCCCTGGACTGGGTAGCAGCCCGATCCAATGAGGTGTTCCTGCCCCGCCTCGTACGCAGCGGAGACGAGACCTTCTCCATCTACCAGGATGACCCGGCCTACGAGTCGGGAGATCTGGCCGCAACCGGTCCCCGTCATCGGATGCACATGCTGCCCGTCGGATATCGCTACATCAATGAGATCGACCCTCCGGGCTCTCGCTACTGATTGGCTTTTCACCCGAGGAAGGGTGACTACTAGGGTCGACCCATGACCAAGGATCTGGCCCGTCTCGATGCAACCGCCCAAGCTGAGCTGGTGGCTGGGGGCTCGGTTTCGGCTGTTGAGCTGGTGGAGGCCGCCATCGCCAACATCGAGGCCCTGAATCCGACCATCAACGCCGTCATCCATGAGGACTTCGATCGGGCCCGAGCCGCGGCCGCGGCCGCGGTCGCTCAGCCGGGGTCGGCGAGGCCCTTTGCCGGCGTCCCGTTCCTGATCAAGGACATCGGGGCCACCCAGGCTGGACTCCCGTACTGGCTGGGCAACCAGGCGTTGAAGAAACTCAACCACCAGAGCAAGGGCGACACCATGCTCGGTTCCCGCTTCCGCCAGGCCGGGCTCGTCACCCTGGGCAAGACGAACCTTCCCGAGCTTGGCTCGACCCCGACCACCCAGCCCATGAGTTGCGGCCCGACCAACAATCCCTGGGACCTGACCCGCTCCCCCGCCGGTTCGAGTGGTGGCTCAGCGGCCGCCGTTGCCTCCGGCATGGTCGCCATCGCCCACGCTAATGATGGGGGCGGTTCGACCCGGCTCCCGGCCGCCTGGTGTGGCCTGGTCGGGTTGAAGACGACCCGGGGTCGGGTGGCCAACCCCGACAACATCTCCCGCCTCACCTCTGAGCTGGTTGTGAGCCGGTCGGTTCGCGACACGGCCCGTCTCCTCGACGCCGTCCAGGGAGCGACAGCCGCTGATCTTTACGCAGTGGCACCGCCGGCCGGGCCCTATGCCAAGGAGCTTGGGCACGAACCAGGCCCATTGAAGGTTGCGTTGTTGACCAGCGCCGGTCGCTACCAGGTTGACCAGGCCTGTATCGACGCCGTCGACTCGGCGGCCCGGGTTCTGGAATCGATGGGGCATCACGTCAGCCCGGTCAGCGACGAGGTCGTGTTGGGGGGAGACAGCTCGGTCAATGGCCGCCTCTGGATGGCGGGGCTGGCTCGCCGGGTGCAGGCCCTTGGCGAGATGGCGGGCCGACCCCTGACCGAGGACGAAGTCGAGCCCTACAACTGGACCGCGGCCGAGCGGGGCAAATCGGTCTTGGCCACCGACTGGGCTGCCGCCAGCGAAGCCCAACAAGCCTGGGCCCGGACAGTGGTCGAGTGGCTCGAACCCTACGACATCCTGGTGACCCCGACGGCGGGCTGCCCCCCGCTCACGACCGAAGAGCTCGAACCACCCGAGGTCGAGCCGTGGAAGATCGGTCGCACCTATGGCCGGATCGGGGTCTTCACCCTCCCCTTCAACGTCACCGGCAACCCAGCTATCTCACTTCCCCTCTACCAGACGGCCGAAGGTCTCCCCATCGGAATCCAATTCGTGGCTGGTATGGGCCGCGAAGACCTCCTCATCCGGTTGGCCGCTCAGCTCGAGCAAGCCGTGCCCTGGGCCGATCGCCACCCCGCGGTGTTTGCCGGCTGACGCTAGCTCACGGGGCGAAGGCCTCGCCGTCGAACCGGTCGACGGTTGTGAACTCCTCTACCTCCAGTCGCCGAAGCTTGGTCAGCTGTTTCACCGGGTGACCAATTGGGATCATCGCCGCCACCGCATGGCTCGGCGGGATGTTCAGCAACGCCTGGACCTTGGCTTCTTCAGGCGCCAGGTAGGTGGTGAGCACACCGCCCAAACCCTCGTTGCGGGCAGCCAATAGGGCATTCCACACGAACGGATAGATCGAGGCCCCACTGATCACCCCGATCCGGGCCAGGTCCTTGTCGAAACTGGCAACGACGGCCAGGTCGACGGTGATCACCAATACGACGGGGGCATCGAGCATCGCATCGACCCCGGGGAACGGACGGGGGTTGGCCCGGGCGGCATCGACATCGACTGAGGTCGCGTCGATGGTGTTCCACGGAGCCTCTCCGGCACCGACCTGAGCCAGATAGACCGAGGTGTGGGGCATGATCAGGGGTATGAACTGCTCACGAATCGCTCGATCCTTGACGACGGTGACGTGCCATCCTTGACGGTTCCCACCGTTGGGAGCGAAACGGGCCACGTCGAGGATCCGGTACAGGGTCCGGTCGTCTACCGGCTCGTCGGTCCATTCCCGACACGAGAACGTTGTCCGCATGACGTCGTGTAGTTCCATGAGGGTCTTCCCTGCTCAGTTGCCGGTGAAGTCCGGTGATCGCTTCTCGACGAAGGCGGCGATGCCCTCACGGCCATCGTGGGTGCCCATGGCCTCCGTGATCGTCACCCCTTCGAGCTCACCTGCCTCTTCGAGGGGGCTGTCGAAGCCGGCGTAGACGATCTGCTTGGCGTGTCCGAGAGCCCAGGCCGGCCCGTCGGCCAGTTGTTGGGCCAGCTCGGCGGCCGCTTCGTCGACCTCGGCATCGGGCACCACCCGGTTGACGAGGCCCCATGACTCTGCCTCGGTGGCGGACAGAACACGGTTGGTGAGGGTCAAGTCCAGCATCCGGCGGACTCCGATATGGCGGGCCACGAAGTAGGTCGAGGTCCCGTCGGGGGTGACCCCAGCTCGGGTGTAGGCCATGGTGAACTTGGCCGACTCACCGGCGACCACCAGGTCGAAAGCACTGACAATCGACAGGCCGGCCCCACCGGCGGCGCCATTGACCCCGGCCACGAAAGGCTTGGATATCCGGTTCATCTTGTAGATTCCGCCGTGGAAGTCGGTCAACATGCCGCTGGCCAGCTTGGGTAGACCGTCACCGGCGGCATGGAACTCCTTCAGATCGCCGCCGGCGCAGAAGACCTTGCCCTCGGCCGTGACCGAGACTGCCTTCACCTCGTCGTCCCACTCGATCTCGAGCATGACAGCCCGCAGGTCACGGGAGAAGGTGGGGTTGACTGCGTTG
Source organism: Actinomycetes bacterium (assembly GCA_024227975.1). Next base: position 1,245 of record JAAETV010000279.1, on the reverse strand, counting down.
GCTCCTTCCGGTCGGGCAAAGCGGACATGAGCCACCCCATCACGAACCTCATAGTCGATCGTTGTCAGATCCATTGACCCAGCTCCTCACCTTGTTGGTTGGTTTTCCAGACTGCCTGCCCAGAGTCTCTCGCTCAAACAATACGGCTGTCGTGATTGCCCCAATACTCGTCACGCAGGATCCGCTTGTAGAGCTTGCCCGTCGGCAGTCGTGGCAGCTGGGGGCGGAAATCGATGGTGCGTGGAACCTTGTAGCGAGCGATGTGCTCCTGGGCGTAGGCCATCAGCTCACGACCGAGCTCGTCTGATGGTTCGATGCCGCTCTCGGCTTGGACGACCGCCTTGACCTCTTCGCCCAGGTCAGAGTTGGGGACACCAAAGACGGCGACGTCTGCCACCTTGGGATGCATGATGAGGCAGTCCTCGATCTCTTGAGGGTAGATGTTGATCCCGCCGGAGATGATCATGAATGCCTTGCGGTCGGTGAGGTAGAGGTAGCCCTCGTCGTCGACATATCCGATATCACCCAGTGTCGACCAGGCCGGATGCTCCGGGTGTTGGGCGGCGCGGGTCTTCTCGGGGTCGTTGTGGTACTCGAACGGCATCTCCTCCAGCTCGAAGTAGATAGACCCCGATTCGCCGTTTGGCAGCTCGTTACCCTCGTCGTCGCAGATGTGGATGGTGCCGAGAATCGACTTGCCGACGGTTCCAGGATGGCTGAGCCAGTCGTCAGGGGTACAGAACACGAACCCATTCACCTCGGTACCGGCGTAGTACTCGAAGATGATGGGGCCCCATAGGTCGAACATCTGCTTCTTGACCTCGACCGGGCAAGGAGCGGCAGCGTGGATGGCCACCTGATGGGAGCTGAAGTCGATTCCCGTTCGCTCCTCGACTGGGAGCTTCAGCATCCGTGAGAACATGGTCGGGACCCATTGGGAGTGGGTGATCTCGAACTGCTCGATATACCGGAGGGCCAAGGCCGGATCGAAATGCTCCATGATCACGGTCGTGCCACCCATGCTCTGGACACCGGCCGTGAAGCCGAGGGGGGCCGAGTGGTAGAGGGGAGCCGGCGAGAGGTAGACGGACTCGTCGGATACGGAGAACAGCATCGTCAAGAGCATGGCCGTCCCTGGTATGCCGGCCGGATCGTCGATCTCGAGCCCGCTGAGAGGCCGCTTGATCCCCTTGGGTTGGCCGGTGGTTCCCGAGCTGTACAACATGGTCTCGCCCCGGGGTTGGG
>JAAETV010000278.1 GCA_024227975.1 Actinomycetes bacterium | reverse complement strand
GGTCGGTGATCTTGATGGCGACGGGACTATCGGTCTTGTTGTCGGTGCCCAGTATGACGATGACGGGGGCACCAATCGGGGGGCCGTGTATGTGCTTGATCTGACGGGCAGTGTTGTTGTCAATTCGACTGGCGACTCGTCTGACGCCACCCCCGGCGACAGTGTGTGTGATACCGGGGGTACGAACAGCGAGGGCGATCCCGAGTGCACCCTGCGGGCCGCCATCGAGGAAGCCAACGCTTCGGCCACTGTCGAGGCCGTCGACTTCGACATTCCCACTTCTGATCCGAACCACCTCTACTATCAGGATGACAGTACGGGTTCGTCGCTCAGTGTTGAGGCGGTCACCGCCGTTGATGACGGTTCGATTGTTGACTTCGATCCTGACTACCCCCTGACGTCTCATTCTTGGTTCCGGATTGCGTTCGCTTCTGATCTGCCGGCGATCACTGCCCCGGTGACGATTGATGGCTATAGCCAGCCCGGTGCCACGCCGAACACGGTGACACGACCAAGCCCGTCGGATGCCGTCTTGCGGATCGAGCTCGTCGGATCGGGTGTCACCCGGGGTCTTCGGGTCGATGCTGGGCCGACGACGCTGTCTGGTCTGGTCGTGAGTGCGACCGCGGACAATGCGGCCATCGAGCTCGCCTTGGGTGCGGGCAACACGGTTACCGGGAGCTATCTGGGTACCGACGCGACAGGGTTCAAACGGGGTACGGGGAGCGTTCTCGTCGGGGTGGATGTTCTGTCTGGTGCTACCGGAGCGATCATTGGCGGCGAGGATCCCGCCAGTCGAAATATCGTGTCGGCGAACGGCTGGGCTGGGGTCAGGCTGCGGGGTGACGGGGCGACCGTACAGGGCAACTACATTGGCCTCGATGCCGCCGGGACTCGTGCCGCCGCTTCCGGCGTTCAGGACACCGGTATTTGGATGGAGTCCGACGGTAATCAGATTGGTGGTACGTCGGCCGGGGCGGCCAATGCCATTGGCGGAAGCATTGATACTGGTATCTGGGGGAGCGGTACGAACAACTCGGTGATCGAGGGCAACCTGATCGGTACCGACGCCGCAGGGACGAGCCCGGTGGCGAACAAGGACACGAGCATCTCGTTCTCGTCGGGCTCTAGCGGAAACCGTATTGGAGGGGTTGCTGCCAATGCGGGGAATCTCATCACCAACACCACCTCTTCTCCCTCCACTGGGATCTCGATTGCAGGCGCCACCTCCGTCGACAACTCGATCCTCGGCAACTCGATATTCGCCAACGGGGGCCTTGGCATCGATCTCGACGTCAGCAATGTCTACGCCGGTACGGTCACCGCCAACGACGCAGGTGACGCCGACACTGGCGGGAACGAGTTGCTCAACTTCCCCGTCATCACCGACGCTGCTGAGTCTGCGGGCACGGTCACCGTCGACTTCGATCTCGATGCCCCAGCCGGCGACTATCGGGTCGAGGTGTTCACCAACCCGTCCGGGGCCGACGGCACCGGCTACGGCGAAGGTGAGGTGTACCAGTCGGCGGCCACGATCAGTCACACCGGATCAGGCACCGAGTCGTTCCAGCTCACCTACAGCGGTGCCACCGGCGACGTGACTGCCCTTACCGCAACCGAGGAGTCCGCCGGACCCGTATACGGGTCAACATCAGAATTCTCGCTGGCCGCAACGGTGGTCTGTGCCGATTCCGATAGCGATGGTTTGTGTGATTCGGAAGAGGACGCCAACACCGATCTCGATGGCGACCCCGCCACGACTCCGGGGCCCGACACTGATGGTGATACGACCCCGAACTATCTCGACTCAGACGATGACGGCGATGGCACCCTCACCTCGGCGGAGAACGCGGATCCGAACAGTGATGGTGATCCTCGAGATGCGTTGGATTCGGATTGGGATGGACAGCCTGACTACCTCGATGCCCCGACTACTTCTGCCGGTGGGACGGTGGCCACTGAGCAGAAGATCTCGGACATTGTTGGTGGGTTGACTGCGACTCTCGACAACTCCGATTATTTCGGGTTCTCGGCCGCCTCGATTGGTGACCTTGATGGTGACGGGATCGTCGATGCTGTTGTCGGCGCCCAAGCTGATGATGATGGCGGCGCGGAGCGGGGTGCTGTGTATGTGTTGTTCTTGAATGCCGACGGCACGGTCAAGGCGGAGCAGAAGATCTCCTCCATCAGTGGTGGGTTGACGGGCCCCCTCGCCGATTCGGACAAGTTCGGTGTCTCAGTGGCTGGGGTTGGTGACCTTGATGGTGACGGGATCGTCGATGTCACGGTCGGGGCCCACGGCGATGATGATGGTGGCACGGACCGGGGCGCGGTCTATGTGCTGCTCTTGAATGCTGATGGCACGGTCAAAGCGGAGCAGAAGATCTCGTCCACTGCCGGTGGGTTGACGGGCCCTCTCGACGATTCCGACAGCTTCGGTGTCTCGGTGGCTGGGGTTGGTGATTTGGATGGTGATGGGATCGTCGATGTCGTGGTGGGCGCCTACGGCGATGATGATGGTGGCGCGGATCGGGGTGCTGTGTATGTGTTGTTCCTCAATGCTGATGGCACCGTCAAGGGGGAGCAGAGGATCTCGTCCGCTGCCGGTGGGTTGGCGGGTCCTCTCGATGACTCCGATCGCCTCGGTATTTCGGTGGCTGGGGTTGGTGATTTGGATGGTGATGGGATCGTCGATGTCGTGGTGGGCGCCCACGCTGATGATGATGGTGGCGCGGATCGGGGTGCTGTGTATGTGTTGTTCCTCAACGCTGATGGCACCGTCAAAGCGGAGCAGAAGATCTCATCCGTCAGTGGGGGCTTGACCGGGCCTCTCGACGACACTGACTACTTCGGCATTTCGGTGGCTGGTATTGGTGATCTCGATGGTGACGGGATCGTCGACATCGCGGTCGGCTCCCACCTCGACGATGATGGTGGCAGCACACGGGGGTCCGCCTATGTGCTGCTCTTGAACACAGACGGCACGGTCAAGGTTGAGCAGAAGATCTCGTCTACTAGTGGTGGGTTGACCGGGCCCCTCGACAATCTCGACTATTTCGGGCGGTCTGTAGCCGGGATCGGTGATCTCGATGGTGACGGCACGATCGGTTTGATGATCGGCGCATACCAGGACGATGACGGTGGCAGCGCCCGGGGTGCTGTGTATGTACTCGACCTTTCCTGCTCGGACTCGGATTCGGATGGTTTGTGTGATCTGGAGGAGGATGCCAACACCGATGCCGATGGTGACCCGGCCACAACTCCGGGTCCGGACACCGACGGCGATACGACCCCCAACTATTTGGATTCCGATGATGACGGTGACGGCACCCTCACGTCGGCGGAGAACGCCGACCCCAACGCCGATGGCGACCCCCGCGACGCGCTCGACAGCGATTGGGACGGCCAACCCGACTATCTGGACCTCCCGATCACTGTCGCCTCGGACGGCACGATTGGTGGCGAGCAGAAGATATCCGACATCACGGGCGGGTTCACAGGCCCCCTTGACGACTACGACTGGTTCGGTGCCGCGACGGCTTCGATCGGCGACCTCGATGGTGACGGGATCGTCGATGTCGCGGTCGGCGCCTACGGTGACGATGATGGCGGCACCGACCGGGGCGCCGTGTATGTCCTGTTCCTAAACGCGGATGGCACCGTTAAAGCCGAGCAGAAGATCTCGTCGGTCACGGGTGGGCTCACGGGACCCCTCGACAACCTCGACTACTTCGGTTATTCGGTGGCCGGTGTTGGCGACCTCGATGGTGACGGAATCGCCGATATCGCGGTCGGTGCCTTCCTTGATGATGACGGCGGCACCGACCGGGGTGCCGTGTATGTCCTGTTCTTGAACGCGGACGGCACCGTCAAAGCCGAACAGAAGATCTCCTCGACAACGGGCGGGCTCACAGGCCCCCTCGACAACAACGACCAGTTCGGTCAATCGGTGGCCGGTGTTGGTGACCTCGACGGTGACGGAATCGCCGATATCGCGGTCGGCGCTGCGACCGATGACGACGGCGGCTCGGCTCGGGGTGCCGTGTATGTCCTGTTCCTAAACGCCGATGGCACCGTCAAGGCCGAACAGAAGATCTCCTCCACGACTGGTGGGCTTGCAGGCCCCCTCGACAACAACGACTGGTTCGGGCAGTCGGTGGCCGGTGTTGGTGACCTCGACGGTGACGGAATCGTCGATGTCACGGTTGGCACCCACGGAGATGATGACGGCGGCTCGGCTCGGGGTGCCGTGTATGTCCTGTTCCTAAACGCCGATGGCACCGTCAAGGCCGAACAGAAGATCTCCTCGGTCACAGGCGGCCTCGCAGGACCCCTCGACGACAACGACCGGTTCGGCTATTCGGTGGCTGGGGTTGGCGATGCTGATGGTGACGGGATCGCCGATATCGCGGTCGGCGCCTACGTTGACGATGATGGCGGATCCGATCGGGGGGCCGTGTATGTGCTGTTCTTGAACGCTGACGGCACGGTCAAGGCCGAGCAGAAGATCTCCTCGACCAATGGTGGGCTCACCGACCCCCTCGACGACTCCGACTACTTCGGGCGGTCGGTGGCCGGGATGGGTGACCTCGACGGTGACGGGATCGTCGATATCGCGGTCGGCGCCCACTGGGATGATGATGGCGGCACCGATAGGGGGGCTGTGTATGTGCTCAACCTGGCCTGCCTGGACTCCGACTCAGACGGATTGTGCGACCTAGAAGAGGACGCCAACACTGATCTTGATGGTGATCCGGCCACTACGCCGGGTCCGGATACTGATGGTGATCTGACCCCGAACTATCTCGACAACGACGATGACGGGGACGGCACCCTTACTTCGGCGGAGAACGCTGATCCGAATGGTGATGGTGATCCTCGTGATGCGTTGGATTCGGATTGGGATGGTGAGCCGGACTATTTGGATCTCCCAATTACTGTCGCCTCTGACGGCACGGTGGCCACCGAGCAGAAGATCTCCGACACCGTTGGCGGGTTGACAGCCGTCCTCGATGACTCGGACTACTTCGGGGCTTCGACGGCTTCGATTGGTGATTTGGATGGTGACGGGATTGTTGATATTGCGGTCGGTGCGTACCACGATGATGATGGCGGGACTAATCGGGGTGCTGTGTATGTGTTGTTTTTGAACGCGGATGGCACGGTGAAGGCGGAGCAGAAGATTTCGTCTACTACCGGTGGGTTGACCGGCCCCCTCGATGACGGCGACCGGTTCGGTGTCTCGGTGGCTGGTGTTGGTGATGTGGATGGT
>JAAETV010000277.1 GCA_024227975.1 Actinomycetes bacterium | reverse complement strand
GTAGTGAAGAGCCCCCATCGATGTGAGAAGGACGCCTTGGGCAGCCCTTCCTCAACAGCGGGTGCAGCACAGGCTCTTGAGACGAGGGTCGGCCTGGGTTTTGGTTCCAGTTCGACTCGTCCAGTTGTGAGTCTCGGGTGCTCGAGCGATGCGCGTCCGCGTCAGTGTGGTGGTTCCGTCGTCACTGCTGTGGGTGGTCTGACAACAGGTATCGAATGGGCGTCATGTCGGTGGCGCCGACAGGGCGATCGCAATCGTGGGCTCAGTCGGATCTCAGCCGGTAGTGGCCGCTGTGAGCTGCTGGGCCAGTCGGTCGAGCATGATCTCGTAGCGGTGCTGACCGCCTTCGATTGGTCGGCTTCCGACGACAGAGGCGGTTTGGTCGGTGATGACGAGGTGGGTGCCGGTGTTGGCTTCGTTGATGGCCCACGCGACAACCGAGATGTTGAGGAGCTGGTCGTCGGCGTCAACCAGCCGCTCGGTGAACACGATGCAGTGGTTGTCGATGAGTTCGTACTGGGTTGTCCCGGTGTAGCGTGGGGCGTCGCGCCGGCTACGGAGGTAGTGGTCGCTGCCGCCGACCCGGAAGTCGTGCGACTCGTACACGAGCGCCTCGTTGGCAGGTACGATCCACCGTTCACGCTGGTCGATGTCGGCGTAGGCGTCGAAGACCACGCCGGTGGGGTTATTGAGGTGCCGCTCTACCCGGAACGTGACGGATACAAGGAGGTGGCATGGGGTGGACATCATTGTCTCCTCAGACTTGGTGGTGGAGCTGGGGTTCGGGGTTTTTGGGACTGGAGGGCGAAACTCACCGCGGTGGGCTTTGTGCCCGGCCGCGCGCTAGCCCGCGTCCACCTCAACGGTTGGTGAGAGATCGGCCAGGTGTGTTGCTTCGGCCAGAACGACGACGACATCGCGTTCGCCATCGAAGGGCTCCCGGCTGTGGGCGGTGCGGATGTTGTCGACAAGCACCAGGTCGCCCGCCTCGAGGACGAGCCGGGCGGTATTGGCGTCGTAGATGTCGTTGACGGTTCGGACCACGTCCTCGTCGATGGGGTCACCGTTTCCGAAACGGGTGTTGAATGGCAGCCCGTCGGCGCCGTACATGTCCACGAGGAGCTCGTGGACCTCTGGGTTCATGGTCCACTCGTTCAGAAACGCGATCTGGTTGAACCAGCACCGCTCTCCCGTAACGGGGTGGTGGACGACGGCGCTGCGGTGCTGCGAGGTGCGAAGAGCGCCGTCGCTATGCCATTCGTAGTCGATGCCGTTGGCTCGGCAGTAGCGCTCGATCTCGACCCGCTTGTTGGTGCCGAAGGCCTCAGCCGCCGAGAGCCCGATCTCGTCGGTGTAGTTGCGGACCAGCGTCCAACCCTCACGCTCGAAGCGAGCTACCAGATCGGCCGGTAGCGCCTCCAACACCGTCGGTCCGTCGGCGAGCGCGATGGCCCCACCGTCGGCGGGCGCGGTCAAGCAGGCGAAGAGCATGACCCCAGGGAGCTCGAGCCGGTAGCTGAGTTCGTGGTGCATGCACATCTGCTGGTTCGAAGGCCAAGTCGACGAGGAGTACACACCACCGCCGTAGGCTTTGCGCGAGGCGAAGGCTTCCATCTCGGTCATTGGCCCGGTGGTGAGCTGCTGGGCCACCGCGCCGACGGTGTCAGGGTCGCCCAGGCTGAGGCCTTGGATGTGCACCGAACCGTGCTCGGCCAACGCCACCCGGATCGCGTCGCGGTGCTCGGCCGCCCAGCCGACGGCGTCGCCGTTGCCGTCGACCGTCATCAATCGTGATGGACCAAGTTGGAGGCCCGGGTCGACCGATGACGGAGGAGTCAGCGATCTGCTGCTCTTCGGCTCCGGCGCCCGAAGGGCGGACTCCACCACTGCGGCTGCCTCGGCCGGACGGGTGCGGAGGAAGTAGTGACCCCCGTCAGCCAGCTCGTGGACTTCGACGTCGTTGGCTAGGAGTTCCCAGTCGCGGTGGGACCGGCCCTCGGTGGCGGGGTCGTCGGCGGCGACGATGACGGTCAGGGGGGTCGAGAGCTTGGCCGTTGGTGGCGTGTGGAGGGCTTCGAGCAGGGTGCGGTGGGCTGAGACGCAGTCGTGGCGATAGGCGGCGCCCACCCGCTCGGCCCGCTCGGCGTCAAGGTTGCCGAGCTCGCTGTAGCCACGGTCGGCACTGAGCCCGGCGGCCAGCTCGGCATTGCTCCGTCCCTCCAGCTCGGCCAGGTGGGTTCGGCGGGCTTCGGCGGTGCCTAGTAGGTGGGCACCGATGAACACCCGTTGGAGGTCGACCTGCGTTTGCTCCAGCTCGAGTGCGGTTCGCAGGGCGAACGCCGCGCCCGACGAGTGGCCCCATAACAGTATCGGGCCCGCGATCCGCTCGATGACCTCGGCAACGACCTGGTCGACCACGTCACCGATCGCCGCGAACGGCTCGCTGGTACCGCCGAGGTCGTGGCCGGGGAGCTCGGCGGCGTACACCGCCAGCCCATTGTCGCCCATCTCACTGGCCATCGCCTGGAAGTTCACGGCGTTGCCCCCGGCGTAGGGGAAGCACAGCAGGGTCCCGGCCGGGCCGCGGTCTGACTCCGACAGCAGCTGCAGGATGTCGGCGTCGGTCGCTGGCGGGCCACCGTCGAGTAGGGGGGCCAGGTCGGCCAGCACGGGATAGCGGGTCACGTCCTTCAGCGAAACGGCGCTGTCGAGCGCGATCACCAGCTCGACTGCTGAGAGTGATGTGCCGCCCCGGTCAAAGAAGTTGTCGTGGCGTCCGATCTGTCCGGCCGGCACGCCCAGGACGCCGGCCCAAGCAGCCGCTAATTGCTGCTCGGCTGGGGTGCTCGGGCCGTCGACCTCCCCGGCGCCAGCGCCGGTGTCGAGCTCGGACGCGGCGACGGTCAACATCTTCCGGTTGATCTTGCCGTTGTCAGTCAACGGCAGGGCCTCTTGCCAGTGAAAGGCCGCGGGCACCATGTAATGGGGGAGGAACTCGCTCAGGCGATGGCGCAGGTCGTCGACGTCCAGCTGTTCGCCGGAGTAGAAGGCCACCAGCTGCTTACCCCCGTCGCGCTCAACGATGACGACAGCGCAATTACGGACGCCTGGTTGCTGAAGCAGGGTGTTCTCGATCTCACCGATCTCGATCCTGAACCCCCGGATCTTGACCTGGGCGTCGCGCCGGCCTAGGTACTCCAGCTTACCGTCCGGCCGCCAGCGGCCGAAGTCACCGCTCCGGTACAACCGTTCGCCCTGGCGCAATGGGTCGTCGCCGTAGGCCTGGGCCGTTCGTTCGGGGTCGTTGATGTAGCCCCGGCCGACGCAGATCCCGGAGAAGACGATCTCGCCGGGTGCGCCAAGCGGCACCGGCGACAAGTGCTCGTCGACCACATAGACATTGACGTTGTTGATTGCGCGGCCGAGCGCCACCCGCCCGTCCGGTGGCGGTCGGTCCATGACCTCGTGGTTGGTGTCGTCCGAAGACTCGGTCAGCCCGTAGGCGTTGGCCAACCTGATCCCCGGCTGCGAGGCGAACCACCGCTGGGTCAGTTCGAAGGTCAGTGCCTCACCGGTGACCGACACACAGTGCAGCGCCGGTAGGTCGCGTCGCTGTCGCTCGAGCGACGACAACAGGACCTCGAGGTAGGAGGGGACGACCTGCATGACCGCCACCTCGCCGTCGACGATCGTGTCGATGAAGCGGTTGGGGTCGAGGATCGTGTCCTGGTCGATCAAGATCGTTTGGCCGCCGACCAGCAGGGCCGACAATAGCTGCCACAGCGAGATGTC